>NZ_JBHOQJ010000008.1:0-7140 GCF_042408365.1 Thermoflexus sp. | reverse complement strand
GCGCCGAAGGCGCCCGGCTGGCCCCCATCCCACGTCCCGAGAGCGACGGGAGGAGTTCCAAGCTGAGTTTGTCAGCAAAGCATCGGCTCGCTACGAGCTGAATTCATGCTGGAACCGAGTCTCCTCGATCACATGGGCTGTGAGGGCCGTCCACACCCGCTCCGCCGTGATGGGCAGCTCGGTGATTCGAACCCCCACCGCATCCCGGATGGCGTTGGCGACCGCCGCCGCCCCAGGGACCACCGGCGGCTCCCCCACGCCCCGCGCCCCGAAGGGACCGTGGGGGCTTGGGACCTCGACGATGAGGGTCTCGATGGGGGGGACCTCCGAGGCGACGGGCACAGCGTAATCCACGAAGGAGGCGGTCAGGGCCACGCCGTTCTCATCGTACCGAAGTGCCTCCCACAGGCCCCATCCCAGGCCTTGGGCCGCACCCCCATGCATCTGCCCCTCGATGAGCAAGGGGTTAATGGCGCGCCCGACGTCCTGGGCGACCACCGCCTCCTGAACTGCCACCTGCCCGGTCTCCGGATCGACGCGCACCCGGACCAGCATGGCCGCGAAACCCGGGGCCTGCTCGGTTTGGGCGGAGGAGCCACGGCCGACCACCGGTTCAAACTTTCCACCGAACCGCTGCGAAAGCCCCGCCACCTCCCCCAGACTCATCCGAGGTTCCGGAACGCCTCGGACGTAGATGTGGCCATCCCGGATCTCCAGATCCTCCGGGGCCACCTCCAGATGTTCCGAAGCGATCCGCAGGATCTGTTGTCGGGCCTCCTCCGCTGCCCGCTGCACCGCCAGCCCCACGGTGTAGGTGGTCTTGCTCCCCCCGCTGGCTCCCGCATATGGGCTCATATCCGTATCCCCTTGGAGGATACGCACTTGCTCCACCGGCACCCCGAGGATCGCTGCGGCCAGCTGCGCCATCGCCGTATGGGTCCCTTGGAGGTCCACCGCGCCCACATAGATCCGCACCACCCCATCGCGGTCCACGTGGCACATGGCCGCAGCGGGCTCTAAGCCACCGTGCCATCCTCCCACCGCCAAGCCGATGCCCTCCCCCAGCGCTTTGCGCCGCTCCCGCCACAGCGGATGTTCCCGGAGCGCCTCCAGGCACGCCCGGAGACCGATGGGGCCATAACGTTTCCCGCTCGGCAGCTCATCTCCCTCTTCCATCACGTTGCGCAGACGGAACTCCAGGGGATCCAGCCCCAGCTGACGGGCCATCTCATCCATCTGGGATTCCAAGGCAAACAGGGCCTGGGGCGCGCCGGGCGCCCGATAGGCACCGACCCCCGGCTTGTTCGTCAAAACCTCGAAGGCCTCGATCTCGTAATGGGGGAAGCGATAGAAGCTGCCCAGCAGGTTGGCGGCGATGCGATGAGGAGCGCCCGGGAAGGCGCCGGAATCGAAGATCACCCGGGCCTGGAGCGCCGTCAGCGTGCCATCCCGCTTCACCCCGGTCTTCAGGGTGATGATCGCAGCGTGGGCCGGCGTCCCGATGAGGAATTCCTCCTGACGGGTCAGGGTCAGTTGCACCGGCCGTCGGCTCCGAACCGCCAAGGCGGCGACCAAGGGTTCCAGCAGGGTGAACTTCCCTCCGAAGCCGCCGCCGACCGGGGTGGGCACCACCCGGATCCGGTTCTCCGGCCATCCCAGAAAATCGGCCACCTCCTCCCGCACCCCGAAGGGATCCTGCGTGCTGGTCCAGATGGTGAGGGTCTCGGTGGCCGGATCGAGAGCAGCCGTAGTGGTGTGGGGCTCGATATAAGCTTGGTGGACGGAGGAAGTGCGATAGGTCAGCTCCAGGACTAGATCGGCTTCCCGGAAACCTTGGGCGATGTCCCCCCGCGTGTAGCGGACGAAATCGGACACATTGCCGGGTTGGGAAGGCCGGGCCTCGTCCGAGCCGCCGACGTCGGCCGCATGGGCGCCGGCGTCCGCCCGCGTCCCCGGCCGGCCGCCGGGCCAGATCCGGGGGGCATCCTCTGACATCGCCTGAAGGGGATCGATGAGAACAGGCAACGGATCGATCTCCACCTCCACCTGGGCCGCCCCATCCGCCGCGCTGGCCTCGCTCTCGGCCAGCACCACCGCCACCGGCTGCCCATAATAAACGACCCGCTCCCAGGCCAGCAGCGCCCGGGCCTGGCTCTCGGGCTCCCGCTGGAACCACGGGAGGTCGGCCGCCGTCCATACGGCCGCCACGCCCGGGACGGCGCAGGCCCGCTCCGTCCGGATGGAGCGAATCCGGCCGTGGGCGTAAGGGCTGAGCACCAAGCGGGCATACAGCATATCCGGCAGCCGAAGGTCCGCGCCGAACTTCAGACGCCCGGTCGCCTTCAGATGCCCATCGCGCATCGGGATCCGTTGGCCGATGATCATCGTCGGAACCTCCTCCCAGGTATCTAAATTCAGACCTGTGAACATCGTGGAGGTGGGAAGTTACCTTCAGCGGCCTCCCTACCCTTCCATCTAAGGAGTTTGGGGAGCGGAGTCAAGCGACTTCGGCGCCTAGCTCCGCCCTCAAAAACCGTTTTCCTCTCTCCTTCTCACGGCCCAAAGGGCTGTGGAGCGAGGGCGATTACCGGGCAATGCCTCAATATGTCAAATGTCCCTCCCGGACGACGATCTTCCCTCGCTTCACCACTGTATGGACCAGGTTTACCCCATAACGGTAGGCCAGATATCGGTAATCCGGCGCGTCGAGGATCACTAAATCCGCTTGCTTGCCCGGCTCTAGGGTCCCGATCTCATGACCCAGGCCGATGGCGCAGGCGGCGTTGAGGGTGGCCGCCGTTAAGGCCTCGGCCGGTGTGAGCTTCATGTATCGGGTCGCCAGGGCCACCATCATCCCCATCGACTCGCACCACGAGGTCCCCGGGTTGAGGTCGGTCGCCAGGGCCAGCGCCCCGCCGGCGTCGATGAGCTGCCGCCCGGGGGCGTAATGCCCGGTGGCCAGCCCGAAGGAGGTGCCGGGAAGGACCACACCGACGGTTGCCGAACGCGCGAGGAGCGCCAAATGCTCCGGGGGCGTGCTCACCAGATGGTCCACGCTGGTCGCCCCCAGCGACACCGCCAGGGGCACGGCCCCCAGCGAGGGCTCGAATTCATCCGCGTGGACCTTTAGGCCGAAGCCCAGCCCCTTCGCTGTCTCCAGGATCCGACGGGTTTGATCCAGATCGAAGGCTCCCCGCTCGCAGAACACGTCGCAGAACCAGGCCGCCCGTCCATCGGCCCACGGGGGACACCAAGGGCCGGCCGCCGGATACCGCTGGGCCGCCAGCCTCGGGAGCATATCCTCGATCACTCGCTCCACATAGGCTTCCGGATCCCCCCGGTATTCCTCGGGGATGGCATGGGCGCCCAGGAAGGTCGGCACCAGATCCAGCGGATGAACACCGTTCAAGTCGTGGAGGACGTCCAACAGGCGTCGCTCAGCCTCCCACTCCAGACCGTATCCGGTCTTGGCCTCCGCGGTCGTGGTGCCGTGCTGCAGCATCTGATCCAAACGGGAGCGGGTCTCGGCCGTCAGTTGCTCCCGCGAAGCCGCCCGGGTCGCCCGGACGGTCGAGAGGATCCCGCCCCCGGCCTGGAGGATCTCCAGGTAGGTGGCTCCCCTCAAGCGCAGCTCGAACTCCACCACCCGGTCGCCGGCCCAGATCAGATGGGTGTGGGGATCCACGAAGCCCGGGACCACCGCTTGGCCCCGGGCATCGAAGATCTCCGCGGCCTCAGCGATCTGCGCCTCGACCTCGGACGTAGGCCCGACGGCCGCGATGCGGCCGTCCTGGATGGCCACCGCGCCGTCCGGGATGATCTGCAGGACCCCCATGGCAGCCCCCCGAGCCGGCGAACGCCCCTGGGGCGTGACCACCTGAGCGGCATGGCGGATGAGCAGATCCACGCGCATGGGATTCCCCTCGAGCGATAATCGTAAGCTTCATAGACGGAGGAAGCACACTCAGCGCCAGGCCTTTGCCTGACAAGAAGAGAGCCCTTCCATTCAGGCCCCCAGGATTAACGGCCGCCTCGGGAAGGAAAGAACAGGGAGCGCGAAGGATCAGCGCTCCCTGTGCATAGACTCTTGCCCGGTGGAGACCGCGCGAGCGGAACAACCAGATGCTTCACTCGCTGAGGATCTCCTCCGGCTCCCCATAGATCTCCCATCCCAGCCAGCGGGCCTGCTCCTCGATTTCCGGCTCATACCATGGCGTTACCAGGATGCGCCGCTGCACGGACTGACCCGTGCGTTTTTCGTAGAACCTCACCTTGCGCTCCAGGATCGGGATGATCTCCCGACCCACAGAGGTCTTCAACTCGATCACCATCCTCACCCCATTCCGGATCACCACATCCAGCTCCACGGTGGCCGGATAGCCAAACACCTCCCCTTCGGGGTCCGAGGCGGTCCACCGCTCGACCTGAAATCCGACGTCTTTTAGAACAGCCCGCATCCCCTCACGCCAGGCGGCTTCGCTTCGCAATCCCCAGCGAGCCCCAAAAGCATTCAACCGGCGAAGAATTCGCTGCTCCATCTGTCCCAACCGCTCCTCCGTCCGCCGCTGGGCCTCGGCCAGCCGGGCGACTTGCTCCTCCGTACGCCGCTGGGCCTCAATGAGCTCTGCAAAACGGCGATCCGTCTCCACCCGATACGTTGAAAATTCCTCATAGTGGCGCCGCTGGGCCTCAATGAGCTCCGCAAAACGGCGATCCGTCTCCACTCGATACGCTGAAAATTCCTCGTAGTGGCGCCGCTGGGCCTCAGCCAAGGCAGCCACCGCCTCCTCCAACCGCCCCACCCGCTCCTCTGTCCGCCGCTGGGCCTCGGCCAGCCGGGCGACTTGCTCCTCCGTGCGCCGCTGGGCCTCGGCCAGCCGGGCGACTTGCTCCTCCGTGCGCTGCTGGGCCTCCGCCAGAGCCCGAAAGCGGGCTTCCGTTTCCCCCCGGAACGCCTCAAAGACCTCATCCCGGAAGGCTCGGAATTCCATGGGAAGCCGCAACAGCTCCTCGGTTAAGAGCAGAGCCCGCAGCTGCTCCCGCCATTCCTCGTGTTCCCGTAATAAGCGGAGAAGATCTGGAAAATCCTTTACCGTGAATCCCATAGGGCCTCCTGCTCTACATTATAACAAAACCTATCCTCTTGCATCCCCTCCCGCTAAAAGGGAATGGCAAAAGGCCAGAGGAGAAAACAGTGATAGGCTATAATGGGAGGCCGGCTCCCGTTATCCCCGCAGCATCGGCATCTTGATCCCGTGGCGCCGGGCGACCTCAATGGCCTTCTCGTAGCCTGCATCCGCGTGGCGCACCACCCCCAGCCCGGGGTCGGTCCGCAACACCCGCTCCAGGCGCCACTCCGCCTCCTTCGTGCCGTCGGCCACCACCACCATCCCGGCGTGCTGGCTGAAGCCGATCCCCACTCCGCCCCCGTGGTGGAAAGCCACCCATGTGGCCCCGGCCACCGCGTTGAGCAGCGCGTTGAGGATCGGCCAGTCGCTGATGGCGTCGGAGCCGTCCTTCATCCCCTCCGTCTCCCGGTTGGGGCTGGCCACCGATCCCGCATCCAGGTGATCCCGTCCGATCACGATGGGCGCGCCCAGCTCCCCTTTCCGGACCAACTCGTTGAAATAGAGCCCCGCCCGGTCGCGCTCCCCATAGCCCAGCCAGCAGATGCGGGCCGGGAGCCCCTGGAAGCGCACCCGCTTCTGGGCCATCGTGATCCAGCGGCGCAGGCTCTCGTCCTCAGGGAACAGCTCCAAGATCGCCTCATCCGTCCGGTAGATGTCCTCCGGGTCCCCCGAGAGGGCAACCCAGCGGAAGGGTCCTTTCCCCTCGCAGAACAGCGGGCGGATGTACGCCTGCACAAAGCCGGGGTAGGCGAAGGCGTCCTTCACCCCCATCTCATACGCCTGCTGGCGCAGGTTGTTCCCATAATCGAACACCACCGCCCCGGCCCGATGGAATGCCAACATCGCCTCCACGTGGACCGCCATGCTTTCCTTCGCCCGCTGGATATATGTCTGAGGATCCTTGATTCGGAGCTCCTCGGCCTCAAAGACCGAGAGGCCTTTGGGAACATACATTAGTGGGTCATGGGCGGGGGTCTGATCGGTGACCACGTCCGGGATGATGCCCCGACGGGCCAGTTCGGGGAAAACCTCCGCCGCGTTCCCCAACAAGCCGATGGAGCGCGCCTGTCCTGTCCTCCGGTAATGCTCCACCCGCCGCAAGGCCTCCTCCAGATCGTCGACGATCTCGTCGAGGAACCCGTGGGCCAGCCGGCGCTGCGCCCGGCGGGGGTCCACCTCCACGATCAGCCCCACTCCCTCGTTCATCGTGATGGCCAGGGGCTGCGCGCCGCCCATCTCTCCCAGCCCTGCCGTGAGCACCCACTTCCCTTTCAGGCTTCCTCCGAAATGCGTCCGGGCGCAGGCGGCCAGGGTCTCGTAGGTCCCCTGGAGGATCCCCTGGGTTCCAATATAGATCCAGGCGCCGGCCGTCATTTGGCCGAACATGATCAAGCCCTTCCGCTCCAGCTCATCGAAGACTTCCCAAGTGGCCCAGTGGGGAACCAAGTTGCTGTTCGCGATCAGAACGCGAGGGGCCAGCTCGTGGGTGCGGAAGATCGCGACGGGCTTGCCGGACTGCACCAGGAGGGTTTCGTCAGGCTCGAGGTTACGAAGGGATTCTAGGATCGCGTAGAACGATTCCCAGTTGCGGGCTGCCTTCCCGCGGCCGCCGTAAACGATGAGGTTCGCTGGATCGGCCGCCACCTCAGGATCCAAGTTGTTCTGGATCATGCGGTAGGCGGCCTCGATCTGCCAGTTCTTACAGGTTAAGGTCTTTCCCCGGGGCGCACGGACCACCGGGGCCGTCCCGCTCCAGCTCATAGGGACCTCCGGGTTGGGGCTTGCATCTCAGCTTTAGCGCATTTCCAGGCTCAACGCAAATCCCGCTGGCCTGGTGAGGAGTGGGAAGGCCCCGTTCCCCCCTCCCCTTGCGGCCTTTCAGGCCACAAGGGGAGGGAAGCGTTCGTGCCTCTTCTACAGGAGTGATGCAATGGGCCGTCGAGGAAGAGAAGTTTTGAGACGAACCTGCTTTGTTGCGAAGATTAGGAGGGGTGGGCCGCTTACGCGGCCC
>NZ_JBHOQJ010000006.1:0-6816 GCF_042408365.1 Thermoflexus sp. | reverse complement strand
TCGCCTGGAGCCGCGCTTGGTGATCCGTCAGGCCGCCCGGGCCATCGAGCTCGTTCGGGAGGCCACCGGGGTCGATCTCACGGAGGGCTTCCGTCGGGCCCTGGCCCTGGCCCGGAGCGAGCGAACGGGCAAAACCGGAGCTCAGATTTTCGATGAGATCTGGGCGGCTCGGCCGGAAGCCCGCCCTGCCGCTTGAGAAGAAGCCAGTTTTCCCTCCCCCCGGGCGGTAAATCGGCCCAGGGAGAGGGAACAGGGGGTGGAGCCATCCCCCTCGTCGCGGAGTCCCTTCGAGGGGAGCTTGCCCCTATGGAAAGAGGCGACTACCCCGTGCGCTCCGGACAGGGATCGGGGGGACGATCCAAGTCAGAGGCGATTTTCAGATCCAAGATGGGGGAGCCATCCAGGGCGTCCAGGCCCTGCACGCGCACCACATTGCCCTCAATGGCGAGCACCCGCACCCCCGTGAGCCCGATGGGGTTCGGCCGATATTGGGATCGTGTGGCGAAGACCCCTTTCATCGGTTTGGTGTGATCGCCTCGGGGGTGAACTTTCAAGCGGGATTCTGTCACCCGGTCCAGGACGTAAATGACCATCAGGATGTCACCCGGTTGCAGACCCTCCAGCCCCTCAACGAATTCCGGGTCAAGGACGAGCTCGCTCTCCTCCTGGCGCATCACATCCGCTTCCGTCCATTCCGTGAAGCGGCTTCGCACATATCCGATCGATCGGAACATCCATTCTTTGCGATCCATCCCATGACCTCAGCATGCAGATTGTCCAGTGCGGGCCACGCCTGCATCACTGGGCGCGCATCTGGAATGGCCTGTCCAGGGGATATTTTATCCCTCTCGCGGGTTCCGAATGGCGTAATCCCTGCTGGGAATTTCAATCAGAGGAAGCGGCGGAGTTGTTCCGGAGACAGGTTTCCTCCGCTCAGGATCAGCGCGATGGTCCGTCCACGGATCCGGTCCCGCCACCGCAAGGCGGCCGCCAGTGGGGCTGCCCCCGCGGGCTCCGCCAGCGTCTTCGCCTTCTCCAGATAGATCCGCACCCCTTCGATCAGCTCCTCATCGTCAACGAGTATGAAGTCATCCAACTTCTCCCACAGGATCCTCTGGGGCAGCATGAACGGTCGGCGGGTGGCCAGTCCCTCTGCCATGGTCTCCATCGGGGCCTCCATCCAACGCCGATGGCGCCACGTCAGATATGCGGCTGGTGCCCGGGCGGATTGAACACCGATGACCTGGATCTCCGGGTTCAAGGTCTTGGCCACCAGACACGCCCCCGCCGCGCCGCTCCCCCCGCCCACCGGCACGAAGATCATCTCAACATCCGGTTGCTCTTCTAAGATCTCCAAGGTCTCTGTAGCGACCCCGGCAATCAAATCCGGCTCATCGCCGGAAGAGATGTAGCGGAGGCCTTCCTCTGATGCCATGTGTTCACAGTAAGAGCGGGCGTCATCGAAATCCCGGCCGTAGGTTCGGATCTCGGCGCCGTAATTTCGAATGGCCTCGATCTTCACGGGGTTGGCGTTTTGGGGGACCACGATGACGGCCCGCACCCCGAAGAGGGCCGCGGCGTAGGCGATGGACTGGCCATGATTGCCGGTGGAGGCGGTGATCACCCCCCGGGCCCGCTCCTCAGGAGAGAGGCGGGACATCAGATACACACCGCCTCGAACTTTAAAGGCCCCAATGGGTTGGAAGTTCTCATGCTTGACGTACACCCGCGCCCCGAGCAGTCGATCCAAAGCCGGATATCGGTATAAGGGCGTGCGAGGGAGGAACGCCTGTAGGACCTGACGGGCCCGCAACACGTCCACGAAAGTCGGTAAGGGCCATTCGCTCATCTCCACCTCCCGTAGGATGTGAGGGCCTGATCTCCATCGCTTGAACCTTCCCTTCTGCCCCCCTCCTGTTCTGCCCTTGGGGAAAACCGCTACAGCCGCTGCCTCCTCCTACCGTAGACACGGTTATTAAAGCACTTTCTTCCCCGCAGGTGCGAATGTTCGGTGGATCCGAAAACGATTCTCGTTTTCGGGAAGCTGGCCGGTCAGCACCGCCACGAGGTGCCGCGCGGCCTGAGGAGCGCTTTCGATCCCATAGCCGTTATCCCCCGTGTGCACGTAGAGCCCCTCGACCTCCGGGCAGGATCCGATCAACGGCTTCCCATCCGGCGTGCACGTGTATTGACCGGCGGCGACGGATACTCGGTCCCGGGTGAGCCGGGCGGCCACCTCACGGAAAAACGGCGTCAGCCGGGCGGCGCCCTCCAGGGCCCGCGCCGGGAACAACGGATCGGCGGGGACCGGGTCCTGGGGCTCGCCGGGAGGCTCCGGGAGCCCCCAGCCCAGGAAAGCGCCTCCCGTCTCCGGCCGCCAGTATACGCCGGTGTCATCGTCCGCAACCATGGGGGCGTCGGGAGGAATGGCGGGATCGGCGACGAAGGCCCGCTGGCGCCGAAGCAGAAAGAGGGGAAGATCCACCCCGACGGTGGCTGCCAGACGCCTGGAGAAGGGCCCTGCCGCGATCACCACGCGCGGCGCGGCGATGAAGCCCCGGGAGGTCTCCACCCCGATGACCCGTCCGCCGGCCACAGCGATCCGAAAGGCCTCCGTCTCCACGAGAAATGAGGCGCCGCTCGCCCGGGCGTAGCCGTAAACCACTTCGTGTGGAGAAAGCCAGCCATCCCGCGCCCGGAACGTGGCAGCGGTCACCTCGGGGGAGAGCCACGGGAAACGCCGCCGGGCCTCCTCACCGGTCCAGAGCTCGGTATCGGTGATCCCCAGGCGCCGTTGCCCTTCGACCCATCGTCGAAACCGTTCAAGGCCTTGGGGATCTGTGGTGGCGAATAACCATCCCTGCTGGCGGAGGCCAATGGTGTAACCAGGGATCCCGATCTCATCGGCGAAATGCTCATAGGTGGCGATGCTCGGAACCATCAAATAGGCGAAATCGGGATCGTCCCACTGGGCGCGGAAACAGGCGACAGCCACGGCCGTGGTGAGCGCTCCCAGCCATGGCTTTCGCTCGACCACGACAGTTCGGAGGCCCGCCCGAGCGGCGTAGAAAGCCGCTGCCGTCCCAGCGATCCCTCCGCCAATGATCACCAGATCGGCTGTCCGAGGGAATTCCGTGGGGGCCATTCGCTTCCTCCACATCGTATATTCCCAAAACGAAAGTGGGAGAAGCACCAGGCTGATTGTGAAAGGGTCCGAGCTTTCCAAGGTGGGATTCAGAACGATATTATAGGAATGATGGAGGCGTTCCGCCTTGCCCTTGCAGGTGCTGTAACGCCTGTCGGTTGAGAGAGTGCCCCAATGCCCAGCTCGTTCGACCGCTCGGACTTGGCGGAGAGAATGGTGGGCTCCCTCACTTGGGTGGAAGTGGACTTGAATGCGATCGCCGACAACACTCGCGCCATCAAGCGGTGGGTGGGCGATCGGGTGGAGGTCATCGCCGTGGTGAAGGCCAACGCCTATGGCCATGGTGCCGTCCCCGTCGCTCGTGCAGCCCTCGCGGCTGGCGCCTCCCGCCTGGCGGTCCATCGCCTCACGGAGGGCGTAGCCCTCCGCGAGGCAGGCATTGAGGCGCCCATCTTGGTGATGGCTCCTCTCTTGCCCGAAGAGGCGGCCGAGATTGTTCGCTGGCGGCTGACCCCGACGCTATCAACCGTGGAGGCGGCGCAAGCGCTGGATGGCGCTGCCCGCGGGGCCGGGTGCGTGATACCGGTCCACGTGGAAGTCGATACCGGGATGGGGCGGGCAGGGGTTCTCCCGGAGGAGGCAGTGGCCCTGGCCCAGGCGCTGCGGGGCATGGACGGCCTTGCCCTGGAGGGCCTCTACACCCACTTCGCCACCGCCGATGAGAGCGACCCATCTTTCGCCATGCGACAGCTGCGCCGATTTGAGGAGGTCATCGCCGCCTTGGAATCGTCCGGCATCCGGGTTCCCATACGTCATGCCGCGAACAGCGCGGCGGCGATGCGCTTCCGCGCCGCTCACTTCGAGGCCGTGCGCCCAGGGCTTGCCCTCTATGGGATGCGACCTTCGCTGGAATGGGAACCGCCTTTCCCGTTACGCCCGGCCCTTTCCTGGAAGAGCCGGGTCATCCGGGTGTGGTCCATCGCCCCTGGGGAATCCGTAGGATACGGCCGGACGTTTATCGCCGATCGAGAACGCCGCATGGCTCTGGTTCCTGTCGGCTATGGGGATGGATATCTTCGCGCGCTCTCGAACCGGGGGAAGGTCCTGATCCGGGGCGGCCTGGCCCCTGTGCGCGGCCGGGTCAGCATGGATCAGATCGTGGTCGAGGTCACGGATATCCCGGATGTGAAAATCGGGGACGAGGTCGTGATCCTGGGTCGCCAGGGGGAAAACGAAATCCGCGCGGAGGACATCGCGACGTGGGCGGGCACGATCAATTATGAGATCACTACCCAGATCTCCCCGCGCGTTCCCCGGATCTACCGATCCGGTGAGGCCGGCTAGGAGAGGGAGTTCAGGGGCCCAAAGGTCCGAGTTCACAAACCATCCGGAGGGTTCAAGGATTTGGGGGAGAGCTTCCCGCGCATTCTCAGCTTTCATCTACGCTTCCCGGATCGTGAGCGCGCCCATCCGATCATGGTGGGTGCCGGTCTGGTCGATCGGTGCGGGACGCTTCTGAAGGAAGCGGGTCTGGGCGGCACGGCCGCTCTGGTGAGCGATACCATTGTGGGAACCTATTACGGGGAACGGATCCAGCGCTCCTTGGAGGAAGCCGGGTTCACGGTCCTGCCGCTCTTGTTGCCGCCGGGGGAAACCACCAAAACCCTCAATACCGCCGCCGAGCTCTATCGTCACCTGGCCCAAGGGGGGGTCGGACGGGATGGGGTGCTGATCGGCTTGGGGGGAGGGGTGGTGCTGGACCTGGCCGGTTTCGTTGCCGCCACGTATATGCGGGGGATCGCCTTTGTCAGCATCCCCACCACCCTCCTGGCCATGGTCGACGCTGCGATTGGTGGGAAGACAGGGGTGGACTTACCGGAAGGCAAAAACCTGGTTGGCGCTTTTTATCCCCCACATCTCCTTCTGATCGATCCCACGGCTCTGAACACGCTTCCACCCGCCGAGTGGCGCAACGGCATGGCGGAGGTCGTTAAAGCCGCCTTGATCGGGGACCCGGGGTTATGGCAGCAATTGGTCGACAACCCGGCCCGCTGGGCAACAAAGCCCGGGGAGGAGGCGCTTCTCACGCTGCTCTCCCGGTCGATCGCGGTGAAGATCCAGATTGTGGAGCACGATCCCCTGGAGACCCGAGGGGAGCGGGAGTGGTTGAACCTGGGTCACACCTTCGGCCATGCCTTTGAGCGGATCAGCGGCTATCAGGTCCCTCACGGGGAGGCGGTCGCTGCCGGTTTGGTTGCGGCAGCTGTCCTCTCGGGCCGGCTTGGCCTTCTGGAGGAATCCGAGCTCCCGGAACAGCTGGAGCGGGTGCTGCGCGGGCTCGGTCTTCCCACCCGCTGGCGGATCTGGCTGGCCCAACGCGGCGTTGAGGCGACGCCGGAGGAGGTGATCGCGGCGATGGGGACGGACAAAAAGCGTCGTGGGGGGCGCCTGCGCTTGGTTCTGATCCATCGACCCGGCCTCGTGCGAACCTATTCCGACGTGCCGTACGAACCGATCCTCCAGGCCCTGGAGGAGACGGCAGTCTAGAGGGCATAGGACCTGCTGCAGGGCAGAGGATCCCCTGAACGGAGCGGGTGACGGCTTATGGACTATGAGGCGTTCGCAGCGTTCTACGATCGCTTCTTTGGGGACTTCCTGGAGGATCTGCCCTTCTATCAGGGCTACGCTGAGCGGGCGGGCTCGCCGTTGTTGGAGGTGGGCTGTGGTACCGGGCGCCTGACCGTTCCCCTGGCGGAGGCGGGCTTCCAGATCACCGGCCTGGATGCCTCAGCCGCGATGCTGACCCGCGCCCGGGCGCGGGCGGAACGGACGGGGGTGTCCGACCGCATCACCTGGATCCATCAGGATGCGACTCGGGGGATCCCTGGGGGACCTTACGTGATGGCCTTTATCCCTCTGAACACTTTCTTACATTTCGACTCTGTGGAGGCCCAGCGGGCGGTTCTCCAGCATCTGCGGCGCGTGCTGGAACCTGGTGGGCTTCTGCTCATGGATTGCTTGAACCCGGATGCGGCGTTGCTGGAGGAGAGTGGACAGCTTTTCCTGCGAAGCTGGCAAGAGGATGCGGAAAGCGGAAAGATCCTCCTCTGGTTTGAAGCGCGGCGGGTTGATGCGGCGGCTCAGCGTTTAGAGGTGATGTTTCTGGTTGAGGAGCGCGAGCCCAACGGGACATGGCGGCGCTGGGCTTTCCCAAGCCGAATGCGTTTCGTGTGGCCAGGGGAGCTCCGGCTGTTGCTGGAGAGCTGCGGTTTCACCATAGAGGCAATGTTTGGCGCCTATGATCTCACTCCCTATCGGGAGGATAGCCCGCAGATGCTGGTTGTCGCCCGGCGCATCCATTGAACCGTTCCGTGACTCGTCGTCATCTATTTCACCCCGAAGGGTTCCACAGATGACCGGTCCCTTCCTGCTTCATCGACCGGGTGCTCGTAGACCAGGGCCCAGGGCCTGTTCCGCCGCAGAGCCGATCTCCACAGGCGTCACTTCCCGCGGAACTCGCGGTAGGGCCCTTCCGGGCGGCCAACCCGTATTGCCTCAAGTTCAGCGCGGCATTGAGGTCCCGGTCGATCTCCAACCCGCACCTCGCACACCGAAACACGCGCACCGACAGGGGCATCTTCGGCCCCACCCACCCACACCCCGAGCCACGC
>NZ_JBHOQJ010000005.1:0-11786 GCF_042408365.1 Thermoflexus sp. | reverse complement strand
CGGCCGCGTAAGCGGCCGCCCCTCACAGAAATTCCACGGATCGAAAGCTCGTCACTGCGAGTTGGGATGACCTCCTCTGTAGCTGCACCTTCCAGGCTGAGGATACGCCATGAGGGAAGTGGGAAGCCCCACCCCTGGATCCCCCTTTCCCACAACCCCGTGGACCGCGGGGAGGGGGGAGAAATGATGGTTTGGAGGCGAGCCGGGCGTCGAAGGCGCCCAGCTCGCCCCAAACCTCTATGGGCGAGTTAATTTTTAAGCTTCATGACAACAGAGCATCTACAATTTCCAACCGGTCTGGGGCAGCGTTGGGCTCCATCACTGGTCCACCTTAAGATCGAATGGGAGCTCCCATCCTGGGTTGTCCCCCGATGGGGTTTGAACAAGGAGATGCTCCATGGATGGCCAGAGGTACCATCCGAGGCGAACGCGATAGCGCCCAGGTGGAGGGGCGGGAAGTTCCACCCTCAGGGGGACATCTTCTCCGACGGGCCACATCGATGTGAGCTGGAGCCGATCCTGCTGGGCGGCCAGCCGTCCTTCCTTGCTCACGAGATGAACGAAAAGCGTGTAATTTGAATTCAGCGACCTTAAGACTCGCCAGCTCAGCCACAGTTTGATCGACTCGCCGGCCTGGCCTCCTGTGGACCACTCCACGCCGTTCAGTTGAAGCAGCCCTCCAAAGGAGACAGCAGATGGAAGGTTCCGAACGGCCCGTCGGACGATCAATACGCGCGGCAAGTCTACTCCATCCGCCTCAGGGCTTCCAGCATGCCACCGCTGGCCGGCTGGTCCACCATACAATCCCACGCGGATCCGATAGGGACCGGGGGAGATGTCCGGTGGGATCTGCAGCACATGGTCATCGCGATAGTGTTTCTCCGGATCCCACCGTCGAGTGGGCAGATCGCCTGGATGAACATGGTCGCTCTGGAAGGCCTGGATATGTGAGAATGGCTGATCCGCCGGGATGCCATGGACATAAACGTGCGCGTCCTCATCCAAGTCGACTAGAGGGCGCCACCACAAGGTCAGCCGCACCGTCTCCCCTGGGGATACAACCCAGCGATCGATCTCGTAGCCCACCAGCCGGATTCGACCCTCGAAGTCTGTCTGAATCGCAAGGTCAACGCCAGGAGGACGATCGAGCGGCACACGCGTGATCATCCACAAGCGGTAAGGGAGACGGAGGCCGATGGCGAGCAGAAACAGAAGGGCAGCCCCAAGGCCCCCCCATGGAGGCATCTGGCTCCGATGTCCCCTAATCCTCTCCCTACGCATCACGGAGGCAACATGCTGGATCCGGCATCGCCGGAAGATCGCCAATATGGGCCATCCCAACCAGAGCCCGATGGCGAGGCCATCGAAGAAGCGCCAAGCCCACCGTCCAGGGAACCACAGGCGGATATGATGGGTTCCAGCTGGGATCTCCGACCAGAGCCAGCCGGTACGTGCCTCTACCCACATGGGAGCAGGCTGGCCATCCACAGTGATCGCCCAGCCAGGGTATCCAAGGACTCCAAAGCGAATTGGGGTACGGAAGGGCACATGAATTTCCCAGCTCTGGTCCAGAGGGGCCAGGTGAAGTATCCGCACTGTCGCTTGAGGGGGAAGCATCGTTCGATCCAAGCGATTCGGCTCTTCGCCTCGTGCATATGCCTCCAGTACCTCCGGGATCGGCTCCGGCCACCCCTCCACCCATTTTGGGAACAGTTCACCGGTGGCGGTGAGGCCAGGATACAGCTGCTCCCGCTCATAGCGATGCAGGTCCATGAGGGTCACTTGGGTGAAGGGAACGCGCGATCCGCCATCGTAAACGAACCCCAGCGTCCCCAGGATGAGCAGGAGTGAGGCTGTGAAAGCAGCGGGCCAGCGGATAGAAGGTTTCACGGTTTCAATGGAGAAAGCAATGAGGAGGGCAGCGATCATCCCCATCGGGCCTAGCCAGCGCCAAGGGAATTGCAAGTAAGAGAGAGCCGGGAGGAGCATCCAGATCAGGCGGGAGGCTGGCGTCATCAAGAAGATCAGCGTCAGGCCAACCAGCCATCCCCATATCGCCTCAACCCGCAGGGTCCTGCGACGCCAGGGGAGCCCCCAAGCGAGAGAGGGGAGGGCCAGAAGGGCCTGATGCAATCCGATGGTTAGGTTGAGGGGACGATTCCCCCAACGCTCGTCTCGGATGGGGGGTAATTGCAGGAGCTGGGATAGGCTCCGGAAATGGTGGGTGATCTCGTAAACGCCGGTGCGGGCACGCTCCAGGTGGACCCATGGGATTTCGATGATGGAAGGGCCCAAGTAAGGAAGCGCCATGCCCAGCCCCAGCGCGAAAGCAATGAGCATCTTCCCTAAGCGCTTCTTGTTGAAGCCAATGGCAACTCCCAGGAAGAGGACATACGAAAAAGCCAGCAGATATCCCATCCATGCGGTGAGATTATGACTGAAGCCCAAGAGTGCGACGGTGAGGGCAAAAAACCAACGTCTTACGAATCCGCCGTTTCGTAACGCACCATCAATGCTAATCAGCAGCCAAGGCAGCAATGTAATCGCGAGGTATTGAGGGTAGTTTCCCTGCTGGAGCTGAAACGGCATATAGCCGAAGGCGAGGCCGGCCGTCATTGCAGCGGCGGGGCTCAGACGCCATCGCCGGGCTAGGAGATACGTCCCCAGGCTCCCCGCCAGTGTAGCGATCATCAGGGTAGACTTCATCGCTCGTTCGATCGACAGCCCTAACCCGACAGAGAGGGCGGCGACGGACCAAGGGAACAGGGGAGCATGGAACATAAACAGCGGGTAACCGACCCCGCCCGCAAGATCCGGTGCCCATCGGGGATATAGGATGCCCGCCCGCCACATCCGGGTCATCTCGAGCGCGCGATACGCATGGAGCAGGGCATCCCCATCCTGGGGCAGGCCTGGTTGATTCAGACCCTCCCACCAGGCGATGAGCCCGATGAGAACCCAAAGCATTCCCAGATCCCGCAGCGTTTTCATCGCTCAATGCAACGTTTAGAACTCGGGCTTCTTGCTGAAGGAGCGCGGTCCTTTGAATTCCCAGATCGCAGGGGGTACACCGTCTTCTTCGATCAAGGGGAACGATGGATCCGCAAGTCCCCCAGGGGAACACTGAACTCCGGGATCGGTCTTCCAATCGCATCAAAAGCGGGCAGGCGTTCCCCTGTCTTCAGATGATACCAGCCGACACGAATCTGGTAAGTGCCGGGGGGCAACGGCTGGGGCAGGTTGATCCATCGTTCCTCTTCGATGATCTCGTTCGGTTCCCACCAGCCCGTCGGATACGCTCCGCCTCGAGGTGGCCCATCCCCCCCAGCCACCCACCGTCCTTCCGAATCCAGAAGATGAAGGAACACGTGAAGGTCTGGCGGCAGGAAGGCCGTCGCCTTCCACCTTAGATGGACATTAATCCCTTCCCCTTGATCGGAGATCCGAATATTGTGCGTGAGCAGTAGGATGCCCGGCTCAAACCGCGCTTCCCAGGAAACAGGTCCTGAGGGAGGAGGCGGTGGTGGAACTTTCGCGAAGGGAATCCATCCCTCCCCCCCGTGACGGGGCAGCCGGGGGAGATCCGGATGGGATCGATCATATACTCCGACCAAAAGGGATACGATGGTGGGTGTATCCCTCGGCGGGGATGGCAGGATGCGGTAGGTGTCGCAGATCACCGAGCCGGGCGGCCAGAAGCGCATAGGCCATGAGCCCATACCTGGATAGCTGTCCACCTGCCCGAGCCGCTCGCCGCGAGTGGGATCAGGGCCGGACCAGATTTGATAGGTGAACGAATAATTGCGACGGGCTGGCCGTAGAAGCTCCCAGCACGCGGTCAGGCGGATCGCCTGGCCGGGTAGCAAGCGACGGGGAGTCGCCTGAAACCCGATCAGGCGTACCAGGGGTTCGTTGGGAGGGCCTTCCAAGTCTTCAAAGACCCAATCCAGGCGTTCCAGATCGGCAGGGACTTCCTCCATGGTTCGAAGCGGCTGATGGAAGCCAGGCCATAGATAACGGGAGAACCCCAAGATGGAGAGCGTGGTTGTATAGATCAACCAGGCGCCCAAGATTCTCCTTCCCCATGTGGCAGAGGGAAATCCTTCCCAGGCCCACGCGACGATCAACCAGAAGGCAGGCAAGGCAGGGAAGAGGAGCCGTCCCGACGGGGCTTGCACGCGGATGTTCCAGGCTATGAATTCAACGATCACAGCTCCCAGCCAAAGGGCGTGGATCACGATCGGAAGGCTTTCGGAGCGATTCGATCGCCAGTGGAAGCGGAGTCTCCATCCCTGGTAGAGGATCCGAGCCCCTGTGAGGAGTAGAAAGAGATCCCAAATTGTATAGACCCATCGCTCAGCGATGATCCCCTCAGCGCCCCCGAAAGACAGAACCGCTGTCTCGCGTGCCCGGAGGAAGATCTGGATCCAATCTCCCCACGCCGGCGGTTCCGGACGCTCCCAGTGGATCAACATTAGATGAGCCCGGAAAGCGAGCGGATCCCGGTAAAGGAGAATGTTCCACGCCAGCCACCCTCCACTTAGGAGGAGGATCCCCAACAGGCTCAGGGCCAGCTCGCCCCCCCGCGCCCGCCAAGATCGCCGAGGCGGATTCGTTAACACCCATACCAGGACCCAGAGGGGGATTAGGCCGATATTGGAGGCCTTGGCCAAAAGGGCCAATCCCAAGGCCAGACCCATCCATCCGGCTTGCTTCCAGGAAGGGCAGAGAATGTAATCCACGATTGCGTTCAGAGCCAGGGCGGATCCAGCGACCATCATGGCATCATTGCTCACACTGGAAGCAAGCGAAATCCATCGTGGGTGGAAAGCCATCAGGGCAGCGGCGACCATGGCCGCTCGGGGCCGCTCGGGCAGGATCCGTCGCACCAATCGATAGACCAGCAGGATGGCAATCAGACCAGCGAATGAGGAGATCAAACGGGCGATCCGGAAAGCCAGGAATTCTCCTTTCCAGTTCTGGAATTCCGTCGGATCATGAACAAAAAAATTGCGGTTTACCCATCCTTCCGGAGGCGGAGCTGGGGCGCCTATGTGGTGAGGATTAAGCTCCTCCCGTATGATTTGTTCATCAAAATGGACCCATCCTGTGGCTACGGCTGAAAGAACATAGTAAAGCGGGAATTGGGTGCTCTCATGGGGGATGTCTGGGCGATGTTCCCGAACGACCGGCCATGAGCGGTGGCGAACCAGGTAAGCGATAACACGAAAATGGGACAGTTCGTCAGGAGCTTCGCCAATTGGGGTCGCCAGCTGATAGGCGATGCTCAGACTGAGAAAGCAGAGAGAGAGGACGGCGAGGAATATGCGCTCTCCTTGGGTTTTCATTCCCGCTCTGTCTGTTGAATTTGCAGCGATCACGGCCTGCCTTCCCCACGCCACACGGTAATGCGAGAAAGGGACGTGAAGAAGTGGAGCCGAGCGCTCAGGGAGCTCCGCTTTGCCCCAAAGCCTCCGGGAGGAAACCGACCGCGATCATTCCGACCCCGATTTACCCTGGAATAGATCCTCCAGTTTCAACACCCGGAATAAGCGTTCCCGAGCGCCCTCCGGCATCGAGACCCGGCCATACCGTCGGTAGAGCTCGATGGTACGTCGTGTCGTGTTGAACACCACGTGGCAATCGGGGCATTCTGCCAGGTGCTGCTCCAGCTCCCGACACAGGTGCTCCGCGAGCTCCCCATCCAGATAGAGGGAGATCTGATTCAGCCACTCCCCACAGCGCTTCGACACAGACATCCGGCGTCACCTCTCCGCTAACTCGTCAGCGAAATATCGGGACAGCCGTTCCCGCAGTTGCAAACGGGCGCGATGCAATCGGGTCTTCACCGCATCGGTGGAGATGCCCATAATCTCGGCCACCTCTTCCGTGGACAGCCCTTCCACATCCCGCAGCAGGAACACCGTCCGCAGGCTCGGAGGCAGACTGCGGATGGCCTCATCCAGCATCGATCGCAGCTCGGCGCGCAGCAGCTCCTCCTCCGGCAGACAGCACCAGTCGAATAACTCCCGAGGGACCTCCTCGTTGTCCTCCAGGAGGACAGGCTGGTCGATGGACACCATCTCCGGCTCTTTGCGGCGCAGCCGCATCAGGGCCAAGTTGTAGGCGATCCGATAGAGCCAGGTACACAGCCGGGCCTCCCCGCGGAAGTTCTTCAGGTGCTGAAAGGCTTGGAGGAACGTCTCCTGGAGCACGTCCTCCGCCTCCTCACGGCTGCCCAGCAGCCGATAGGCGACATGATAGACCGTATCACCGCACCGGTCGATCACAGCCGTGAACGCTTGACGATCGCCCCGTCGCAGCGCGGCGAGCAGATCCGTTTCCGAGAGCTCCCCTTCGAGGCGGCGAACGCCCGACATCGTCCGAACCTCTCCTCCGGTTTCCCTGCTCCCCGAGTGCTTTGTCTGCTTAAGTTCAGGGGATTTGCGACGGAGGAACGGATGGCTTCTCTTCCCCCTCCCTGCATCCTTTGGGCTGCGGGAAGGGGAGAAAAAGCCTTCTGGGGTTAGGGGCCGCTGAAGGCAGTCCCTAACCCCAGAGGATCCCCCATGGACAAAGCATGAGAATTACCGTTCCCAATTGAACGCCTCCATCAATGCGGCCAGGGCCTGTCGGTTGGGGATCAGGACAGCGGCGCCACTGGGGGTTTGCCACGAACGGACCATAGAAGGCTCCACCGTCAACAGACGGATGCGCTCCTCCGGTACCCCCCGGGCGAATTGAGCGATCGCCAGCATCTCCGGGATCGTGAGATCCGTCTGCACCGAGTTCCCTAAGGTCTGGAGGATTTGCGGGATCTGGGGCAATGTCTGGAACGAGAGAACCTTCGCCCGCAAGGCCATCAAGACCTGCTGCTGGCGCTTGAGGCGTCCGAAATCGCTGTCCGCATGGCGGGTCCGCACATACTTCAGCGCCAGCTCCCCATCCATATGGATGCGCCCGGCCGGGATCACCAGACGCTCCGTGCGATAGTCATCGGTCGGATATGCATTGTCCACGATGGTCCGTGGCACATCCACATCGATCCCGCCCACGAGATCGATGATCTTCTTGAAACCATTGAAATCCAAAATGACGTGACGATGCACAGGGACACCGAAGTTGTAGGCGACTGTTCGCTTGGCCAGCTCACCGCACCCGCCCAGGGAGTAGTAATCCCCATAAAAGCAAGCAGTGTTGATCCTACTTTGAGAGATCCCCCGCTCCTCCAGCCCAGGGATCGGAACGTAGAGATCTCGCGGAATGGAGAGCACCGAAATCGTGTTGCTGATGGGATCCAGTCCAATCAGCATGATCCCGTCCGAGCGGACCGGGATCTCCTTCTCCTCCGGCCGGCGGTCCACGCCCAGGACCAGGATGTTCAAGCGGCCGGGGACCGGCCAAGCGGGGGCGGGGTTCAGCCATTCGATGGGATTCAGCATGCGCCGAACTTCGGAGATCGATGGAAGCCCCAGGGGGCCGCTGCCGGGTTCCTCCATACCGGCCATCGCCCGCCAGCGCTGGGCTCGGGCGGCCATCACCACGGCGATCCCCAACCAGATAGAAAGCAACGTCGAGGCCAGCAGGACCACGGCGAAAAGCCGGTAATAACGCCCCGTGGAAGCTGGGCGGGTGGAAGTCGAAGCCATCTGTGCCACGTCCGTTCTGCCTCCTTGTGCTTTTCCCGTATTGGTCGCAGGCGGTCACCCCTTCCCGTAGCGGCGAGCTCCGACGGTCAAAAACTTCAAAGGGGCTACGCGGTCGGGGGAATGGCCCACCCCACGAAGAAAAAATCACCCTTACCGAATGGAGTGATCACTTGGTTTGCATAAAGTTTATAAAAATCCTGGAGCGCGGACGAACCCACGCTCCAGGATTTTATCTTCTTCGTCTGATCTGCACAAAGATTGCTGGTCCTTTGTCTACATCTTTTGCTCCTGATCTTCGGGCCATCGAGGAGGGCCTCAACCCCCTCCCCACCGCCCTTTGGGCCGCTGGGAGGGGGAAATTCTTTCGGGGGCGGGGCTGGGGGCCGAAGGGCCTTGACCCAGCCCCCGACCCCCCAAAGCACTATTGCTCCTTCCAGATTTGATCTTGGGGTATGACCCCATGCGCTCTCCAGCAGTTTCCTTTTGGGGCTGGGGGCCACCCGTCTTCCCACCTGCATACCCCAAAAACAAATCCTATGGCTTCTTCGATAGCGCTGAATCCACTTTCAAGCAGTTTCCCCTGGGGATTCTTAGGGGATAGGGGAGACTACCCAAAACGGGTGCTTAAGTGCCCGACTACAAACGGCCCCTCCCCCATGGCGTACCCAGGCACTAATATCGTAACAGGGCAGCGACTCCGATTTCCTGCAATCGGGGATGGCCTTCCACGATCTCCACCTGACCTCCGTTCTCCAGGACCGTAGCGATCAACCAGTCCACGGCGTCCGGCAGCTGTTCGAAGGCCGCGCCGCAGAAGGGGCATGTCGCGCGTGGCGTGGCGGTGAGGAAGCCGCAGCCCTTGCACCGCCAGGCCGGCGCGTGAAAGCCATCGGCCACCAGCAACACCTGCACCCGCCCCTCCGCCGCTGCCCCCAGGGTGTCATCCAGGTTGATCACACCGTTGCCTCCCTTGGCCGCCGCAGTGATTGCCGCATCCACAAGGGCGGATTCCCGGGCGCGCTCGGCCTGCTGAAGGATCCGCAGGGCGGCCTCCTGGATCTCACCTTCATCCGACATGCGATCGCCTGGAATGGTCCCGGCGATGCGATCCCGCCAGGGCCGAGGCAGGAGTTCCCGAAACTCGACCACCGTGGGGTCCGCGCCCCCGAGGAGCAGATAGCGAGGTTGATGCCGCTCGCAGAAGCCCGCCGTCAGCTCGGCGGCCTCCTTCAAGTTACGATAGGCGACCTCATCTTCATGCCGCTGCAGTTTTTCCGCACCCCAGCCACCCTGTTTGTGCCGCTTGATCTGTTCCCCGCGTAGCTCCAAGGTGTCCTGGAGCTCGCCCATCTGGTAGAACAACAAGCGGACGTGGGTCTTATCCACCAACGCGACCAGGAAGCGCCCATAAGCATCCCAGAGTTTGGCTAAGGGGAACACATAGGGCCTGCGGCCGACGAAGGCCAGGTTCGGCGTGGGCACGGCCAGCGAGAAGGCCCGCCAGAACCCCTGACCTTGAGAGGAGAAGATGGCCAGGCCCCGTCCACAACCATCATATTCCAGCTCGACGAAGCGTTGGACGGCCTCCAAATCCGCCCGCGGGGCTTGATCTTCCACACGCTCCAGCAGGTGTCGCAGGTTCAGCCGGTAATGATCCTTGGTTTGACGGCGGGGATCCACGTCGAGGTAAAGACTCAGGATGGGGATATTGGGGCTTTCCAGAGCGGCCAGCTCCCGTAGATCCCGTTCGCTCAACATGGCCACCTCCCGAACCAGTTCTCTTGCACATCGAGGGGAGGGGAGGCTGTGGGAAATTTTCCTAAAGTCCCCTCCTCATCCCACTGGGGGGGAAGGTCCTAACAAAGGGCCTGGGGAGGGAGGATTCACATGCTTTGAGGGCCCTGATGGCCGCTCCGGGCGGCCATCGCGGCTTCCATTCCTTATTTTACACCAGGAATCGCGCCGTGCAGAGCCCGCGAGCGGAGGCCGAAGGGCTTCATCCCCCTTCATTCTTTCCCCACGGCCCTTTGAGCCGTGGGGAGGGAGAATGAAAAATCCTTTGGGGCGAGCTGGGCGCCAAGGGTGCCCCAAGACCCTGTGAGGAAACCAATGGCGTAACTCCGAATTCGATGTGAAAGAAGTACTACATCGAGCTCACCAGCTGCTGGAAACGCAGCGCATCCTCCCACATCGACACGTTGTTGAACAACACGAAGGCCTCCCGGAATCCCTGACAGCGGGCCCAGAGTTCCTCTAGGTCGGCATCTGTATAGCGGTAGGCATACCCGGTCCGCCCGTGGAGGCGAAAGTAGGCGATCTCCTCCGTGACCGGAGGACGCGCGAGGGGATCCACCGCGTGGATCAGCCCATAGCGCTCGCAGATCCAACGGATGGTCGCCTCCGGCCAATCCCCTCGAGGCTCCCAGGCCACCCGGAAGGGAACATCCCCAATCCGATCCAGAAAGGCCTCGAGGTTTCGGAGGTGTTCTGGGGTAGGGGTGAAGGAGGCCGGGCACTGGAGCAGCACCACCGCGGCTCCCAGCGCCTTCGCCGAGGCCACCGTGGCGCTCCATCCCCGCTCGACCACCGGCGTGGCTTGGAACATGCCCGCCAGCGGGCGCTCCTCCGGTGCCAGGGGACGTCGGAGCCGACGGTAGGTCGGGCTGCTGGCGGGATGGGTGATCAGCTGCCATGCCTTCATGGTGAAGATGAAATCGCGTCCGGCCTCCTCCCGCCAGCGCTGGAGGGTCCTCGGTTGCGGTGGGTCATAAAAGGTCTGTTGGACCTCTACGACCCGGAAGGTCCGGAAGTAGACGGCGCGCGCCTTCGGAAATCCACAGCAGCCGATATGCAACATGCTCGTGCCTTTTCCATCCGTTTTTGGGATATGCATAGGGAAAGGCGAATGGGCCCTTCCCCCTTTCTCCCTTTTCCCCGCAACCCTTTGGGCTGCGGGGAAAAGGAGAAGAAATCTTGAAGGGCTGAGGCCGCCGAAGGCGGCCCCAGCCCCCACAACCCCAAACCTGGAAGAAGCGCTCGTGCTTGACCCGTGGAGTTTTGGGGATGCAAGGCTCAGGCAGTTGGGGCTTTTATAAGGGCTCGTCCTCCTTGATCACTCGGCCGCCGGCGGCGCGGATCAGTCGATCCCGGATCGCCAGGCCCAACCCCTGCGTCCCGAAATCCCGGGCCAGGATGAGATCCAGCCCCCGCCCGTCCAGCTCCCGCATCGCCGGATACAGCCGGCGGGCGATCCCCTCCAAATCCTTCTCGGATCCCAGGGCCGCGATCTCCACGGGCAGATCCTCCACCGCCGGACGATCCTCTTCCGCGATCAGAACGCCCACCCGATAGCTTTCCTGGAGATAACGGAGCGCCAGCTCGCGGAGGCGTGAGCGGAGCCATTCCCCGGGGCCGATCAGGACTACCATCTCGGCCCGCGGCGCGTAATGCTTGGGTAGCAGCCCTGGTGCGGGGGCGGGGCCGGCCACCGAACGATCGAACACCGCCACCGGCCCGACGGCCGCTTCCAGCGCCTCACGGGGGAGCCCGCCCGGCCGTAGGATCGTAGGGATCGGCCGGGTGAGGTCGATCACCGTCGATTCCACCCCGATGGGTGTGGGCCCGGCATCCAGGATGAGTTCGATCCGGCCGCCTAGGTCCTCCAACACATGCTGAGCGGTGGTGGGGCTGGTGTGGCCGAACCGGTTGGCGCTGGGCGCGGCGATCGGCGTCCCGGCGGCCCGGATCAGGGCGAGGGCCACCGGATGCGCCGGCATCCGGATCGCTACCGTGGGCAGGCCTGCTGTGACGAGGTCCGGGACGATGGCTTGTTTCGGCAGGACCAGGGTCAGCGGGCCGGGCCAAAAGCGTCGGGCGAGCGTCCAGGCGGAAGGAGGAACCTCCCGGGCCAGTTGAGGCAGGGCCTCCAGGTCTGCGATATGAAGGATCACCGGGTCGGTGGCCGGCCGCCCCTTGGCTTCGAACAGGCGGGCGAGGGCCAACGGGTTCAGGCCATCCGCACCCAGCCCGTAAACGGTTTCGGTCGGGAAAGCCACCAGCCCGCCCGCCCGTAGGATCCCGGCCGCCCGGGCGATGACCTCGGGATCCGGATGTTGAGGGTCCACCGTCACGACCTCG
>NZ_JBHOQJ010000076.1:0-1731 GCF_042408365.1 Thermoflexus sp. | reverse complement strand
TGCCGCCGAAGGCGGCCCCAGCCCCAAAACCTCTCGAGAAACTGCTTAAAAGCGCGTTCAGTCGTATCTAACAATCAAATCTAGAAGAAGCAGAAGCGGCCAGAACCAAAATATGTTTCTTTGCCGCTCTTAATTTCCGAGATCCACGTTGACGGACCCTCAGGGAACCACTACAATCTACCGGGAACATGTCACGCCTGGGAGGAGACAGGAATGCTCGCCAAGCGAATTGCGGTGATTATAGGGGGTCTCATCATCGGGATCGCGTTGGATCTGTGTGTTCTGGCGCTTTACGCCATCCCGCCCGCGAAATACGGATGGCTTTATCATCTGGGCACGGCGGTGCCATTGGCCCTCGCAGCGATGATCGTGCTGGATGCTGTGTTGAAAACGGAAATGCTTCCTTGATGAGATGGGCCAGGAATGGATGTTATGCGCAATCGCGTGCTCTGGCCCCTATAATTCTGTGTTCGGAGTCGGGCGCTCGCGCGTCCGGTTTATGCCGTGGGGAGGGGGGAGAGGAAAGGGGCCGGAAAGAGAACGCGGACTCCAACCTGCACTGCCGGTGCCTGACGACGCGAACCAGGGTCGCAACCCCCTCCGGTCGACGGAGCGCTCGCGATGGGGAAGCAAGAAAGTATCCAGCGGGAGTTTCTATACGGCCGCCATGCGGTGCATGAGGCCTTACGGGCGGGACGACGGCGGGTTTATCGCCTGTTGATCTCCGAGGGGGCCGAGCCCCGGCCGATCTTAGAGGAGCTAAGCGCCCTGGCTGCAGTCCGAGGGATTCCGATCTTGTACGTGCCTCGGGCGCGCCTCGATGCCATCGCGAACGGCCACCAAGGGGTGGTCGCCGAGGCGGACCCTTATCCGTATGCGGATTTTGAGCAGGCCTGGGCCGAGAGCGTCCGCCGGCCGGACCCTCCATTCTGGTTGGCCTTGGATTGCCTTCAAGATCCCCAAAACTTTGGCACATTGTTGCGCGCCGCTGAGGCGGTCGGGGTGCATGCGGTTTTGTTCCCGGAGCATCGCAGTGCCCGTGTGACTCCCGCTGTGGTCAATGCCTCTGCCGGCGCGGTGGAGCATCTTTGGATTGTTCAGGTGACTAATCTGGCCCGTGCGCTGGAGCGGTTGAAAGAGCGAGGCGTTTGGGTGGTTGGGCTCCAACAGGATCCCCGGGCGGTCCGGTATGATCAGGCGGATCTGAGCGGCCCGATCGCGTTAGTGGTGGGCAATGAAGAAACCGGCATCCGTCCCCTGGTTCGGCGAACGTGTGATTTCCTTATTTATCTCCCCATGCGTGGGCAGGTGACCTCGCTCAACGCCGCCACGGCTGGGGCCATCGCGCTTTACGAGATCGCCCGGCGAAGGGGCTTCGGGCACGCTTAATCCTGGAGGAGCGCAATACTTGTTAGGAGTTGCGCGGTTGGTTTCCTCGTGAGGGCTTTTGAGGGCGGAGTCGGACACCAAAGGCGCCCGACTCCGCTCTTCCAAAAACAGTTTTCACCCCTCCTCCCCACGGCCCTTTGGACCGTGGGGAAGAGGGGTGATTCCCCTCATCGCATAGCCCCTTTGAATTTTGGGCCTAGGGTGCTATCCCTGACTTCTTCCTACGAAGCGGGGGTACTTCCTGAGTACCTGCGTAACGGGTGTGCCCCAATTTCGTCGGATGCGGTGAAATCAGATTCTCATCTCTTTCCCCTCTCCCCGTGCGGCTTTGCCGCACGGGGA
>NZ_JBHOQJ010000317.1:0-2323 GCF_042408365.1 Thermoflexus sp. | reverse complement strand
CCGGGCGCCTTTGGCGCCCGGCCCGCCCCTAAACCCTCAGGGGACCAAAACCAAATCGGGAAGAAGCATAAAGGAAACCCGCATGCTTCGAGGGTGGCGCTGGGAAGAGCGCGTTCGAACACGGGAGGAAGCGAGCCGCTGGGGGATCATCGGGGCGACCCTGGGGCTGGTCACGCTGTTGATCCTGCTGGGCCAGCAACACGGCTTCGGGGCCGTTGAGTATCTTCAGTTCGCCCTGGACGGATTGCGCGGGGGCAGCATCTACGCATTGGTCGCCCTGGGCTTCGTCCTGGTCTATCGGGTGATGGGGGTGATCAACTTCGCCCAGGGGGCTTTTGTGATGCTGGGCCCCATGCTGACGGTGTCCTTCTATGAGCAAGGATGGCCTCCCGCCCCGGGCCTCCGCCTCGCCCTCTCGGCGCTGCTGGCGATGGGGATGGTCGGGGCGCTGGGGATGATCATCGAACGGTTGACCTTATATCCAGCACGGCGCGCCTCCCCCCTGACCCGGATCATCATCACCGTTGGCGTTTACCTCGCCCTCCAGGGGGCAGCCCTCTTATTGTGGGGGCCCTATGCCAAGGTCCTGCCCTCCTTCACCAGCCTGGGATTGGTGGATCCCACGCTCCGCCTGGGAGGGCTGCGGATCAAGGCGCAGAGCCTCTGGATCTGGGGGACGTTGATCGCCACGATGCTCGCCCTCGGGCTGTTCTTCGGCCGCACGACCGTCGGCAAGGCGATGCGGGCCTGCGCGGTCAATCGCCTGGCCGCCCAGCTGATGGGCATCCGCGTGGATACCATGAGCGCATTCGCCTTCGGGATGGCCGCCATCCTCGGTGCGATGGGCGGGATCGTCCTGAGCCCAGCGACCCGGGTGACTTACGACATGGGGCTGGAGCTGGGGTTGAAGGGGTTCGTGGCGGCCATCATGGGCGGTCTGGTCAGCTTCCCAGGCGCCGTGCTGGGCGGCCTCCTGCTGGGCGCGCTGGAGAACCTATGGGCGGGGGTCACGATGGCCGGCTTCAAGGATCTCTTCGCCTTTGTGGTCCTGATCTTGGTCCTGCTGTTCCACCCCCGGGGGTTCGCCGGGGAGGAAGTTGAACCGGAGCGAGCTTGAACGAGGGGAACGAGATGCGGCGGATCGCTCTTCCCTCTCATGCCGTGGGGTTCGCCATCGGCCTCCCGCTGATCCTGGCGATCGGGGGGTTGGAGGCATTCCGCCCCATGGGCCTTTCCTTGCCCGCCCTCACCGGAGGCCTGCTGACTCTGGACACGATGATCCGCGTCGGCCTGTTCACGATCGTCCTGGTCGGGCTGAACCTCCTGATGGGATACGCCGGGCAGGTCTCCCTGGGGCAGGCCGCGTTTTATGGGATGGGGGCTTTCTTCTCCGCCATCCTAACGGTACGGGGCCACGCCCTGGGGATCCCGGCGGCAGTGACGGCGCGGTGGTGGTGGCCGTGGCTGGTGATGTTCAGCGGGGCCCTCTTGGTGGGCCTGGCAGCTTACGGGATCGGACGGCCGATCCTTCGGCTGCGGGGCCATTACCTGGCGATGGCCACCTTGAGCTTGGGGATCGTGGTTTACATCCTGCTCCGGGAGAACCTGGGGTTGCCCCATCTCAACCTGACCGGGGGGTTCGATGGGATCCAGGGGATCCCTCGGCTGCGGGTAGGGGGGATCACCCTCTGGCCCGCCTGGCGCTATTACTTCCTGGTCTGGCTGTTCGCCTTCGGTGCGATCGCCCTGGGCCTCCACGTGGTTCGCTCCCGGGTGGGCCGAGCGCTGCGGGCGATCCACGGCAGCGAGCTCGCCGCGGAGAGCATAGGGGTGGCGGTTCCCCATTATAAAGCCCAGGTCTTCGCCCTCAGCGCGGCGCTGGCCGCCCTGGCCGGAAGCCTCTACGCCCATTTCCAGACCACCGTGATCCCGGCGACCTTCGGGTTCGGTCCTTCTCTGGAGCTGGTGGTGATGTCCGCTGTAGGCGGCATGGCCAGCATCTGGGGGGCCCCGTTCGGGGCGCTGACGATCCTGCTGGTTCAGGAAGTGTTGCGCACCCAGCTGCATCGGGTCATCCCCAATGCCCAGGGGGAATTCGAAGCCATCGCCTTTGGGGCGATTTTGGTGCTGATTATGTTGTTCCTTCCGGAGGGCTTGACAGCGGGAGGGCTCCGCTGGCTCCGGAGCCATCCCCGCCTGCGCCCCGGATCGCGCTAAAACGGGTGGAGCGGCTTCCCCCTTTGTTTTTAAGGACACGCGGTGGGAGGGGTGAATGGCTCCACCCCGCTGGATCCCCCTCCCCACGGCCCGAAGAGCCGTGGGG
>NZ_JBHOQJ010000316.1:0-50104 GCF_042408365.1 Thermoflexus sp. | reverse complement strand
CCGCCTTCAGCGGCCCCACCCCCCGAAAATTCCTTTAACGGCATGTCGCGATGTCTATGCAAACTTCCAAAGAACATGTGGAAGGATAGAGGCACGGGCGGGGTCAAAGCGCTGCTAACCAGCGGGGCGCTGGCGGCGATTCTCTGGTTGTGGGCGATGCTCGCTGGATCGGAGCGACCGCCGGAGGAGAAGGTGGAGGCGGCGTTAGACCCATTTCCGACCTCTTCAGCGACTTTGAAGCTGGAGCCCTTGCCCACGCTGGTGCCGACTCCGGATGGGCGCCTGGAAGCCGCCAAGGCTCTGCGCCAGCCCAACCCAGGGCCAGCGCCAACCCTCCGATCGGTTCAAGTCCCTCCTCCACCACGGGTGATCCGGGTGCCTCCTCCCTCCGGATCAAAACCCGCCGCCGTGACCCGATCGTCCCGATAAGCATTGGAGCTGTGAAGGAAGTTGGGATGAGGAAGGTGATCTTCGGAAGATCTCCCATTTCTTTTCGGAAAAGGGGATGGGGCTTCCATGTTCGAGATCTCCTTTTGGGCGATGGGCTGTCAGATGAAAGCGGTGGTGGATTCCGAATCTCTTCACGCCGCCGCGGCCTTGCAAGAGGTTCCCCGCTGGTTTGCGGCCTGGGAGCGCCGTTTAAGCCGGTTTCGGGAGGACAGCGAGCTCAGCCGTCTGAACCGCAGTGCGGGCCGCGCAATACCGGTAAGCTCCACTTTATGGGAGGTCCTCCGCGCTGCCCTGCTGGCCGCCCAGATCAGCGAAGGTCTGGTGGTCCCTACGATTCTTTCGGCGCTCGAGGCTGCAGGGTACGATCGCCCGTTTGAGCGGGTGCTTGCAGAGGCCCCTTGGGAGCTGGCAGGGACGTGGACAACCCGGACGCAGGCGTGGCAATGGATCCGCTTGGATCCCGGACAGCGCACGGTGACCCTGCCGAATGGGGTGGGCCTGGATCTGGGAGGGATCGCGAAGGGATGGGCGGCCGACCGGGTGGTGCGACGGCTGGAGCTTTATGGGCCTGCTCTGATGGATGCAGGGGGAGACATCGCGGTCAGCGGACCGATGCGCGATGGACAGCCGTGGCCCATCGGCGTTGCTGACCCTCGCCGGACCGCGCAGGTACTCCCCGGTGATCTGCCTTTGATCGGAGTGATTCGGATCGCTCGAGGAGGGGTGGCGACTTCCGGGCGGGATGTCCGACGATGGCGACGAGGAGGGCAAGAACACCATCATCTCGTTGATCCCCGTACGGGCCGGCCGGCCCAAACGGATATCCTGACGGTCACCGTGGTTGCGCCGACCGCTTATGAAGCGGAGATCGCGGCCAAAGTTGTTTTCCTTCTCGGGAGCCGGGACGGGCTGGCGTGGTTGGAGCGGCGCCCCGGGATGGCCGGGCTGATCGTCCGGGAGGACGGGGAAATCCTTTGCAGCTCCCAATGGGCCATGGAGCCTTGTGGAGCGATGAGCGGATCGGATTTGGACATGCGCCATTATTCACCACGTTGACTCTCTGAGCAGGAGAGGGGAATGGGGCCTCAAGAGCTTGACGAGCTATCGGCCGAGGCGGCTCTCCATGCATTGATAGGCCTGCTGCTTTCGGCTCTCGCCGGAGCTTTCCTGGCGATTCTGGTGTTGCCCCGCTGGCTGCCGGCTCTGGTGGGATCCTTACAGGGCCCTCAGCCCAAGGCTTATTGGTATCTTTCACGGGCTAGCGGGCTCGTGGCTTATGTCCTTCTCTGGCTTTCCATGATCTTGGGTTTGATCATCACCAGCCGCATCGCCCGCCTTTGGCCCGGAGGACCGACTGCTTTCGATCTGCATCAACACACGGCGTTACTCAGCTTGGCTCTCTCCTTCTTCCATGCGCTGATTTTGTTAGGCGACCGTTATATCTCGTTTGCGCCGTTGCAGGTCTTTCTTCCCTTCGCCAGCGCGAATTATCGGCCGTTCTCGGTGGGGTTGGGACAGCTGGGGTTTTATCTACTGACGTTGGTGGGGTTAACGTTCTACGTCCGGCGGCGGATTGGATATGCCATGTGGCGACGGATCCATTATTTAAGCTTTGGGGTGTTCGTGCTGGTCACCGTTCATGGGGTGCTCAGCGGGACCGACGGAAGCAAAGTTGGCGTCCGGATCATTTATCAGGTGGCCGGGGCATCGGTGTTAGCTCTTTTAATCTACCGGATTCTGGCAACGCGGGTTCGCCAATTCCTTCGTCGCTGGCTTTCCGCTTTGGGAGTGGAACGCCCTTGATCGGATTGGGAGTTGCGCTGTCGGTTTCCTCGTGGGGAGGGGGATGATGGAGTCCTCCTACCTATCGATAAATCTGCAAGCGCCGTCCATGGGCGCGCTGGACCAATCGATCGGCCCGGGCCTGGACCTGGCGCAGGATCTCCGCTTTGTTCAACGTGAGGAGGCGACGCCCCTCCATAAGCACCTTTCCGTTCACGATCACCGTATCCACATCGCTGGCCCGGACCGAATAGACCAGGGCAGCTTCCACCCGATGCACCGGTTGGACATGGGCGCCATCCAGTCGCACTAGGATGAGGTCCGCCAGGTAGCCCGGCGCCAGGCGCCCCAGGCGTTCCTCTTCTCCCAGGGCCCGCGCCCCATCCCACGTTGCCATTGTGAGTGCCTCAGGTAGCGGTAGCGCCCGCGCGTCCTGGTGCTCGTGCTTCTGCATGAGCGCTGCGAGCCGCATCTGCTCCAGCAGATCCAAGGTGTTGTTGCTGGCCGCCCCATCTGTCCCCAGCCCCACGGGGATCCCAGCCTGTCGCATCGTGATCACCGGGGCGATGCCTGCCGCCAGCTTGAGGAAGGTCTTGGGACAATGGGCGACGCCCACCCGATGTGCGGCCATCAACGAGATCTCCTCTGGGGTCGCATGCGCCGCATGGGCGCAGAGCAACTGGCCTTCCATCAGGCCCGCGCGTTCCAGCAAGGCGATGGGGGTGAGGCCGTAACGCTCCAGGCTGGCCTGCACCTGTCCTGCGGTCTCGGAGACGTGGATGTGAACACCTAGCCCCAGCCGCCGCGCTTCGCGGGCGACCTCTTGGAGGAATTCGAAGGGGCAGGTATAGGGGGCGTGCGGTCCCATCCAAACCCGGATACGATCCTCCGCGGCGCCGTGCCAGCGGGCGGCGAAGGCGGCCGTTCGATCCAGTTCCTCCCGTGGGTGCTGGCCGAACATCGCCCAGGCGAGGTGGGCCCGTAATCCGGCAGCGACAAAGGCCTCGGCCACCAAATCCATTTCGAAATAATGATCCGCAACGGCGGTGATCCCGCTCTCAATCATCTCCACCGCCGCTAACATGGTTCCCCAGTAGATATCCTCAGGGGTGAGGTTGGTCTCCATCGCCCAGATATACTCGTTGAACCACTCCTCAATGGGCACATCCTCCGCCGAGCCCCGGAAGAGCACCATCGCGGCATGGGCATGGGTGTTGATGAGGCCGGGCATGGCGACCATACCGTCCCCCGAGATCACCCGGGCAGCAGCGGCGGGGTCCACCTGGCCGGTGGGCTGGACCGCAGCGATCCGCGGGCCCTGGATGAGAATGTCCTGGCCGGCCTGCACACGGATCCCCTCCGGGCTGGGATCTATGACGATCACCCGTTGAATCAAGAGGTCATAATTCATTCCTGTCCTTCCCGTGGTTTATCCGCTCAATTGCACCCGCTTTTGCATCTGGAACATCGAGAGGATCTCTTTCACGGTGGTTGCATCCTCCGGCCCCTTATCCTCCCGGATCCAGCCCACCACCCGGGGGAAGCGAAGCGCATAGCCCGGCTCCTCGTCGGTTTTCCCACAGGTATGGACGGGGGAGCGGGTGATCTCATCGGCCAGGACTGTCAGGACCACCATGGGCTCCACCCAGACGTCCGGCTCGAGGAGCGAGTCCACCCGGGCGGGCCGGTGTTCCACCCGGATCTGATCCAGCAGCTCCCGGATCCGCACCCATTCCTCCTCGGTCAGGCCGCTGCCGATCTTCGCCACTGTCTTAAAGGTGTCGGAGTCCGGGTCGTACACCGCGCCCAGCAGCGCCCCGATGCCGAACTTCGCCCGCATGCCCCGGCCGCGGAAGTAGCCCACCACGACCACATCGATCGTGTCGCTCAGCTCGCCCTTATAGGAGCGCTTGAGCTTGATCCAATGGAACCCTCGGGCTCCGGCCTGGTAAGGGGCATCCAAGCGTTTGGCCACGATGCCCTCCATACCCCGCTCAACCGCCTCATCGAAGAACTTCTGGATGTCACGGGGATCCGCGGTGACAATCCGGTCGACCAGGCGGATGCGTCCATCCGGCCGGATCAAGCGGGAGAGCGCCTCGAAGCGGGCGGCGTAGGGCTGCGGGGTGTAATCCTGACCGTCGGCATAGAGGAGGTCGAAGGCGAAGAGGACCAGTGGGTATTCTCGCATCATCTCCTCGATGCCGTGCTTGCGCTTCCGCTGGACGGTGACCTGGAACGGGTAGATCTCACCGGTCTCCTCGTTGACGGCCACCGCCTCTCCTTCCAGGATGGCCTCCTGCGCTGCGATCTGCTGACGGACAGCTTCGATGAGCTCCGGGAACATAGGGGTAGTGCGCTCCAGGTTGCGGGAGAAGATCTCGACGCGATCACCGGCTTTGTGGATCTGGCAGCGGAAGCCGTCCAGCTTGGCCTCGACGGCGCACCGCCCCAACTTCTCCACGATCTCTTCAGCGCTGGTGAGGCGCTCAGCCAGGGCCGGCCGGATTGGGTTTCCAACGCGGATGTGAAAGGCCCGGATCCCTTCAATGCCCTCCTCGAAGAGGGTGCGAGCCACCAGGCCCAGGTCCGAGCACAGGTTGTAGGCGCGCTCCAAGTCCGGCCGCAGGCTCCGATCGCCCGCCACGGTCTTCGAGAGGGCGTCCAGGATGGTGGGATCCCCTACGCCCAAGCGCAAGCGGCCGAGGACGAAGCGAGCGATATAGCGGGCTTCTTTGGGGGAAGAGCGCTGGAGGAGATCGGCGAGCATCTGGATCTTGCGCTCCACGCTTCCCTCGCCGGCGGTCTGGGCGATGCGGAGGAGGGCATCATAAACCTCCTGGACGCTGAGGCCGGTGGGGTGGGTCTTCCGTCGGCGGAGCAGTTCTTCGACCACAAGGCCGGGGTCGCCGCGCTCCTTGTTCAACCGTGCCACCTCTGTTTCGTTAGTCCCAGTGGCGCGGGCGATCGCGCGCAGGATCAATTTCTCGGCCATGCCGATCTCGACCCCGCGAAAGGGCGGCAGGAGCTGTTCCTGGCAGAAATACACCACCCGGTCGATCTCCGCCCGATCGCATGCCCGGAACAGCTCGCTTAGGATATCGAGCATCTCCAGGCGTTTAGTCGTGGCTTCCAGGCGTTCGAAGTAGTCTACCAGCTGGGCGAACCGCATAGCCAACTCCTGAATAAGGATCAACCGAGGGATCCATTCGTCCGCAGGATCCCGATTAGGAGTTACGCGGTAGGATTCTTCATGGGGAGTCGGGTGGGGCCCTTCCGTCCTCTCTCGCGGGCCTCCACCCGGCGTAACTCCTACCCATATTATTGTAACGTTAATCGGGGGGATTTTGGACGGTGTGACTCCGGACCCATGAGTTACACCGTTGGTTTCCTCAACATCGCTATGTATCGACATGGTGGGGCCCGATATGTTCACCTTTAAAGGGATGGTACGGCTCGTTGGGGAAATTGATTGGCCCGGCCCGTTCTCATCTGTTCTGCTTAGGGTGGCTTGGTGGATCGCGCGGAAATTAGGCGGTGGGTGGAAGATGTGTTGCTGACCTAGGAAAAACGGCCCAGGATGAGCGAATATCCGGATCGCTGTTTCGCATAGACAAATCTCCAGTTGGGGGATCTTCACGGGTTGGGATTTTCATCAACCGTCTCTGACCCCCGTGCGAACGGCCCCGGCGCTTCGCATAGACAAGCGACGTGAGTATACGAACATCGGACCTTCATTCTCTACGGCCGCACAGAAAGCCCCAACTGCGCGAACAGCGATTCAAGCCCCGGTTGCTCCGACGCAGGCGCCTGACGCCACGCTTGACGGGCAGCCTCCTCCGCCTCCGACTTCCGTCCCATCATCGCCAACGTCACCGCCAGCTCTCGATAGAATACCCAGATCTCCGAACTGCCTCCAGCGATTTGCAGCGCCTGACGGAACGTCGCCGCCGCTCCCTCCAGATCGCCCATGCTCCGCAGCGCATAACCTCGCCGCAACGCCGCCGTCAACGCCCCAGGGTTGGCGAGCAGGGCCTGACCATACGCTTGAGCGGCCTCGCGATACAAGACCAGGGCCTGCCCCCGATCCAACGCACAATCCGCATGGCTTAAGAAGAAATCCCCAATCGACTGCCAAACCTCCGATCGGGATCCTGCTAACGTCTGAAGACGGAGCCGAGATGCACGGGCTTCCTCCGATCGCCCCAACTGATCCTGGAGATAGGCCAACGCTGCCCAACCGATCCCATGCTCCGGCTGGAGCTCCACCAAACGGCGATAAAAAACCTCCGCCTGCTCCAAGGCGGCCCGCTTCACGGCAGCATCCTCCACTTTCTCCGAACGCACCATCAGAAGATCCCCATAGAGCTGATAAGTCTGATCGAACCGATCGTCCAACTGCAGAGAACGCTGCAGCTTGCGCTCCGCCGCGTCCAAATCATTGCGCTGATAGAGATCCACACTTGCCCACTCATTCCACAACCCCGCGTTATTCGGGCTCAGAAGGGTGGCCTCCCCATAATAGCGGCTCGCCAGCTCTACATGACGCACAAATTCCGGAGGCATCGCTTTCAGATCAATTCGCGTTCGGCAATAACGCGGATCCAACAACAGATCCGCCCAACGCCGATGCATACGAGCCAGATTCGCCGTGTGATCGGTATTTAACGGATTGAGTTCCCGGGCCCGCTCCAACACCGCTCGTGTGATCTCCAACAGATCCCCGCGGGGGAGCGTCACCAAACGCTCTGGGGTTAGATTCCGGAAGGCAACTTCAAATGAAATCCCATCCGGAAGCTGTCGCGGGCTGGAATCGGCTGCCCGCGCAGCCTTCTCCAACAGCGCCCGACCCAACCAAAGATGGTAGAAGTCCTCCCGCGGCGCATACGCAATCGCCTGCCGATAAAGCAAGATGGCCACCTCCCACTGCCCCTGCTTATCCCACGGATCCCCCTGCTTATAGATCGCGTCGGCCCGGAGAGGATTCAGATGAACGCTCCAGATCAACAGAGCCGCCGCCAGAAAAACAGGAGGCATCACCAACAAGCCGAGACCTGCTCCCCCGGCAGCCTCGGACTCTTCCTGGGAGATCGAGAGCACCAGAAGCACAAACAAAACAAAGAGGAAAAGGACCAGGAAATCCAGCAGCCCTGCCACCCCCCTAGCCAATTGAAGGACATCCTCCACCGTCCGTGGCGCCTGAGCAACCAACGCGGCCAGAAGACCCGCATGAGCCAGCGTGTACACCAGCCATCCACCTACTGCAACGGCCCCATACACCCCAAGGGCTGGAAGCCACGCCCGCCCCGGGATCCACTCCCGGCGCACTCCCTCCGCCAGAACCAGAGCGGCGCCCAGCCCACCGGTCAGAACAAACATCACCAAGATGAAGGGAGAGAAACGATTCCCCTGCAGGGGCAGCCGCGTCAAACTGTTCACAATCAAAGAGAGAAGATCCAAACGCTGCCCCTGGTTCGCGATGAATTCATAGGAAAGCAACGTCAACATCATGGCCATTAGAAGACCCATGGCCGCCATCCATGGCCACCATGAATGAGCGGGAGGAGAGACCTCCGAGACCACCTCCCGCCCTCCTCGCCGGGCATGTCCTTTCCCTTTTCGAGCCGGCAAGGACCCGCGGACCACCTCCGAGCGAACCGGAGCCCGCTCGGAGAGCCGCTTCTCTCCTAAGACCACCAGCATCGCCGCAAACGCCCAGAACCAAGTTCGGGTCGAAGCGATGGCGATGCCGAAATTGATCTCAATGTAATGGGCTAAAATCCCTCCGAGGAGGGCGATCAAGAGGAAGCGATGGGGATGTTCAATCGAAGGCTCACCGGAAGCCCGCAAGGTGGCGAAAATCAGATAAGCCAGAAGACCCAGCACCGTTCCGGCGGGAACCGCCACCCCCAGGAAATGAGGGCCAAACCACAAAGCGAACAACCACCCCACCCCCAGCGCCCCACCGACCCACAAGCCGAGAAGGAAACGCCGATCCCGCGGCCCATGGATCAGATTCAAACTACGCAATCCATAAGCGAAGAGAGCGAAGAACAGCCACTGATAGACCAGGAACCCCAACAAACCTGTGTTTACCAGGGCATCGAAGGTCTCGTTGTGAGAACGATCCGGTGATGCGGTGCGCGCCTCGTAATGGGCCAAGGCAGGCGGATAGAAACGGTTATAGGCCACATACATGGACTCGGGGCCATAGCCGATGAGGGGGCGAAGCACATTAAAGGGATCCGAGCGACCATCGGGATACTGAATGGGGGCGTGGGGAAGCACCAGCTGCAACGCGCCCTGCCAGATCAGAACCCGAACCTTCCCCGTCCCGGTCTCCGTCTCGAAAATATGTCCTAACCGACCGATATAAGGAGACTGACGCAAGAACTCCAAGGGCCCGCCGGGGATGTTGAGGAATATCAGAAGCACGAGCCCGGCTGCTGATAGGCCCAGCGTGGCCAAAAGGCCGGTCCGATGGCGACGGACCACCAGCCACAACAGCAAGAACAAGAAGAGCCCGCCCATCAGCCCCAGCCACGGCCCACGGCTGAAGCTGAAATAGATGGTCGCCAGCTGCACTGCGGCCATGAAGACATAAAGCGCCCCCCGGACCACATCGCTGTTCCGCGGCGGCTCGGTCGTCAGAATGGAGTGGAAAGTCTCCGCCAGACGGCCCAGGGTGAACATGAAGGCCATGATCAAGTAGGCAGCCACGAAGATGGCGTTCCCCATGTGGGAGGCCACCCGGCTGGTGACATCCCCTCCCCAGGGCAGGGGATCCAGCCGATAGCGCTGGATGAGGCCGTAGATGGCCACGGGCAGGCTGACGATCACCATCGTGAGGGCCAAGCGCTCGAATTGAGCACGAGTTCGCAACCCGGCCAGCATACTGAAGAAGACGACCAGGTACGCCAGCCAACTATAGGTCCCCTGCAACCGCTGGTAGGAACCGAAAAAGCTGGTGTAAGGGGTGATGGACAAGGCGGTGGCCAGGAGATAAACGCCCGCCGTGGCCAAGGCCGGCAGCACGATGGGGGTGCGCCAAGAGAACCCCAGGGCCTGGGCCAGAGGAACCCGCTGGCCCCATGCCTCCACCAGCTTGATCAGCCAGGCGGCAGCCATGATCAAGGCGAGGGAGCGCACCAGGGTGAGCTTATCCGGCTCGAAGACCCGGCTGGTATAAATATTGAAGAAGAGGGGGGCGATGACCACCGCCAACAGCCACCCCGCTTCCAGCATCCGATCACACCACTGACTTAAACGCGTTGGCATGCCTGCCACCACTCCCAGGTTCGCTGAAGACCCTCGTCCAGGGTAACACGGGCCTCGAAACCCAGCAAGGCCCGAGCCTTGGAGACATCGGGGACCCGGCGGGGAACCTCCTCAAAGTCCGGCCCGTACACCTCGGCGAGGGGGAGAAAACGAATGGGCACGGAGCGTCCCGTGATCGCCCGCACCTTCTCGGCCAAGGCCAGGATCGAGATCTCCTCCGGATGCCCGATGTTGAGCACATGGCCGGCAGCCGCCGGAAGGACCCCCGCCCGCAGCGTGCCCTCCACCGCATCCTCCACGTAGATGAAGGAGCGGGTCTGACGGCCATCCCCGTAGACGGTGAGGGGCTCCCCCCGCCAGGCCTGTTCCATGAAGCGGGCGATCACATAACCGTAGCCCTGGGGATCCGCACGGGGGCCGTAGACGTTAAAGTAGCGAACCACGCGGACCGACAGGCCACGCCGGGCCCAAGCCAGGGCCAGATGTTCATCCAACAGCTTGCTCACCGCATATGCCCACCGCGGGACCGTTGGGGGGCCCAGGCGCAAATCATCATCCTCCGCCGCCGGCCAGCGGATCCCCTTTCCGTAGACCTCCGAGGATGAGGCGACACAGACCGGAACGCCTCGCGCTGCGCAAGCCTCCAACACCCGCTCAGTGCCCCCCACGTTCACGCGGATCATTCGCAGCGGATCTGCGAGCACCCGAGGGATCCCCACCACCGCGGCGAGATGGAAAACCAGCTCCACACCCTCGAAGGCCGCGCCGAGGGCGGCAGGATCCGTAACGTCCCCAACGATCAGCCGCAAGCGGGGGTGATCACCCACCGGGGCGAGGTTCTCCCGCCGGCCACCGCTGAGGTCATCTAAGACAGTTACGGTGTGCCCATCGGCGAGCAGCCGCTCGACGAGATGAGAGCCGATGAATCCAGCCCCGCCGGTCACCAAAACATGCATTGCCTGCCTCCTGAGCGATCGGGATGAGCGCGAAAGCCGCTCCCCCAAAGCCTTCGCCCTCCGGGGGGATCCCCTAAACCACCCGGATCGGATTGGTCAGGATCCAGAGGCGACCCCGACGGTAGACCTGGATCCGGTAAAGGCCGGCCTCGAGGATGAGATGGCGGAAGGCCCGGCCCCGACCTCGGGCCACGCAGCCGTTGCCGAAACGGATGAGGCGGAACTCCCCGGGCAAGGGAGCCACCGCCTCCACTTGAACGGCGCCGGCACGTCGGAGGGTTTCCCCGATGGTGGCCCGTCGATGCCCGCTGCGGGCCTCAAAACGGAACCCGTGGGAGGAGCCCAATAAGTCGTTGGCGATCCAGGCGCGACCCGCTTGCAACGCCTTGCGGATCAAAAGCCAATCCTCATCCGGACGACGTGAGAGGGGGCGTTCCAATAGGATGTGGGTGTTCACAGCGCGGAACAACCACTCATACGGAAAGAGGGTTCGACGGAACAGCCCAAGGCGATAGGCGTGACCGTGGGCATCGGCCCCACCGATGGCCACCGCGGGGATCTCCGACAGCCACAGCTGCTCCCACCACTGCAGGGCCTCGGGGAAGGGGCCTCGAAGGAACCGCTGGGGAAACCAGGAGTAATAGAGGGCATGGAGTGGGGTGCTCAACCGGGCCTTGAACTCGCTCATGGTATTCCACAGCTCCAGCCCGGTGAAGCCCTGGATCCCCCGATCCACCCACGGGAGGGCTGGCTCCCCCAGGCGGCTTTGCAGCCAGGGGGGCGAGAATTCCACTGGGTGAGCGAGGAAGACCAGGCCTCCCCGCTCCTGAGCGGCGTGGATCAGGTCCTGGGGCGAAGCCGCAAGCCGGGCCAATTCCCGCTCGGCCCCAAGGATCAGGGCATGGTTGACCTGAGGATGCCGACAGGGGTCATGCACCTCCTCTCCCACGAGCAACAACACCCGGCCGTAATAACCTTGAAGCCCATCCACCCACACGTTATGATCGGTCACCCCCACCACATCCAGGCCGGCCCGCGCGGCGGCCGCCGCGATCTCCCGATGGGTACCTTCCCCATCCGAGAAACGCGTATGGCTATGGAGGTTGCAGACGAGTTCAATCATCGGTCCGCCCATCATCACCCCTCGTCCGTTGCATGGTGATGGCATCCTCAGGCAAGACTCCATTATAGACCGACGGATGGTGATCACAACCCAGCGCTTTGTCCGTGACTGTTTCATTTTTGGTGATTTCGAATCCGCGATGATCACTACCTGTCCTCCATTCCCCGGCCACGATCATCCCATGCATCCATCCCCACAGGGGAGGCCCATCCCGTCCACTCCTACCCCCACGCCCGCCGAGGAAGCCAGTATACCCGGCATTGGGAATCCCGCCCGGTGGTGTAAGGGATACTGAGCCGAGCCGGGAATGAGGAGAGCCGTTACAGCTGCCCCATGGCCGGTATATTGACATTTTCTTGATGCTTTCTAACCCGTTCTTGACCCCCTTTTGATGCACAGCCCTATTGAATAAGGCGAGGAAGACCTAGAAGAGGGCCCATGCCCAATGGAACGCATAGCCCATTTCAATTCGTTCCCATACGCTTTGGGCAAGGCAGGGGCGATCAGGAGGGTAGCGCGATGGATCTGTTCTGTATTGGATGGACCATCGCGTTCTTCATCCTGACCGGCGGTCTGCTCAAACTTTGTGAGGGATTGATGGGAGGGAATCGGAAATGAGCGCGATCCATTTGTTCAGCGGCCTGCCGGCCCTGGGGCTGCTCGTTTATCTGTTCGCCGCCCTCTTGAAGCCCGAACGGTTCGACTGAAGGAGGGAGACACAAATGACCGTCAACGGGATCCTGCAGGCGATCCTTTATCTGGCCATCTTGGTGCTGCTCGTTAAGCCCCTAGGAGCCTACATGGCGCGGGTCTACTCCGGGGAGCGGGTCTTCCTGGAACGCCTCTTCGGGCCGGTGGAGCGGCGGATCTACCGGATGGCCGGGGTCGACCCCGCCCGGGAGATGGACTGGAAGACCTACGCGATCGCGATGTTGCTGTTCAACATGCTGGGCCTGCTGGCCCTGTATGCCTTGCAACGAATTCAGCACCTTCTGCCCCTGAACCCTCAGGGTCTAGGGCCGGTGGCGCCGGACTTGGCCTTCAACACCGCAGCCAGCTTCGTCACCAACACCAACTGGCAGGCCTACAGCGGCGAGACGACGATGAGTTATCTCACGCAAATGCTGGGGCTGACGGTGCAAAATTTCCTATCCGCGGCGACCGGGATGGCGATCGCAGTGGCGCTCATCCGGGGGATCGCCCGCCAGTCGGCGAAGACAATCGGCAACTTCTGGGTGGACATGACACGAGGTGTGCTCTATATCCTGCTGCCCATCGCCTTCGTTTTGGCGCTGGGGCTGGTGTCCCAAGGAGCGGTGCAGACCCTCTCGCCCTACCGGACGGTGGAGCTTTTGGAGCCGACCCGGGATACGGCGGGGCGGACCGTCACCCACCAGGTGATCGCTGTGGGGCCCGTCGCCTCTCAGGTGGCGATCAAGCATCTTGGGACCAACGGCGGGGGATTCTTCAACGCCAACGCGGCGCATCCTTTCGAGAACCCAACGCCCCTCACCGACCTGCTGCTCATCTTAGCCGAATCGGCCATCGCCGCGGCTTTCACGTACACCTTCGGCAAGATGGTGGGGGACACCCGCCAGGGCTGGGCCCTCCTGGCCGTCATGGTGATCCTTTTAGCAGTTTGCATATTCATCGCCTATGGCGCCGAGGCGGCCGGCAACCCACGCCTGGCGGCGCTGGAGGTGGATCAAACAGCCAGCGACCTCAACCCCGGTGGGAATATGGAAGGCAAAGAAGTGCGATTTGGAATCGCCCGGACGGCGATTTTTGCCACGGTCACCACAGGCACCTCCACAGGCGCCGTCAACGCGCTGCATGACTCGCTCACCCCGTTGGGCGGGCTGGTCACGCTCCTGATGATGCAGCTGGGCGAGATCGCGCCGGGCGGCGTGGGTTCAGGGCTTTATGGGATCCTCGCCTTCGTCATCGTGGCCGTGTTTGTGGCCGGGATGATGGTGGGGCGCACCCCTGAATACTTGGGGAAGAAGATTGAGGGCTACGAGATGAAGATGGCCGCGCTGGCGGTCCTGATCATGCCCTTGGTCGCACTGGGCTTCACCGCCCTTGCCGTCTCCACCGAGGCGGGTAAAGCGGCGGTCTTCAATCCCGGCCCTCATGGCTTCAGCGAGATCCTTTACGCGTACACCTCCCAGGCCAACAACAACGGAAGCGCCTTCGCCGGCCTCGCCGCCAACAACCCCTTCTACAACATCACCGGCGGCCTGGCGATGCTGATGGGGCGCTTCTTCATCGCCGTTCCCATCCTGGCGTTGGCCGGTTCGTTGGCCCGGAAGAAGAGGATCCCACCCAGCGCCGGCACCCTGCCCACCCACACCCCGCTCTTCGTAGCCTGGCTGCTGGCCCTCATCGTCATCGTCGCCGCCTTGAACTTCATCCCCGCCCTCGCCCTAGGGCCCATCGTGGAACACTTCCAAATGATCTCGTAAACGGGAGAGGATCACGATGGCAAGGCTGTCGAACTTATCTCCGTCCAAAAAGAGGGCGATCGTCACGGATCGTGATCTGTACCTGTGGGCAGTCGTCAACGCTTTCAGGAAACTGGACCCGCGCCGGATGGCCCACAACCCGGTCATATTTGTGGTCGAGATCGGCAGCGTGCTGACCACCGGTCTGTGGATTCAGGCGCTGTTAGGCCATGGGGAGGCACCGGCCGGCTTCATCGGCGCGGTCAGCTTGTGGTTATGGTTCACTGTGCTGTTCGCGAACTTCTCGGAGGCGCTGGCCGAAGGGCGCGGCAAGGCCCGGGCGGAGGCGCTGCGCCGTACCCGTCGGGAGACGCTGGCCAAGCGGTTACGCGAGCCACGGCGGGATGCGGAGTATGAGCTGGTCCCCTCCACCGCCCTGCGCCGGGGGGATTTCTACCTGGTGGAGGCAGGGGATATCCTGCCCGCGGACGGCGAGGCCGTAGAGGGTGTTGCCTTGGTGGACGAGAGCGCGGTGACCGGTGAGAGCGCCCCGGTCATCCGGGAGGCCGGGAGCGATCGCAGCGCCGTCATCGGGGGAACCCGGTTGCTTTCGGATTGGTTGATCGTGCGCGTCACCGCCAACCCCGGCGAGGGCTTCCTGGATCGTATGATCGCCTTGATCGAGGGGGCCCGGCGGCAGAAGACGCCCAACGAGATCGCCCTCCACATCCTGCTCGCAGCGTTCACCATCATCTTCCTGGTCGTAGTGGTCACCCTGTTGCCCTTCTCGATCTACAGCGTGGAGACGGCCGGCCGGGGCGCCCCGATCCCGATCACCGTGCTCATCGCCTTGCTGGTCTGCTTGATCCCCACCACCATCGGGGGGCTGCTCCCAGCCATCGGCATCGCTGGGATGGATCGCCTGATCCAGCACAACGTGATCGCCCTGTCCGGCCGGGCGATCGAAGCGGCCGGCGACGTCGATGTGATGCTGCTGGATAAAACCGGGACGATCACACTGGGCAACCGACAGGCCGTGGCCTTCATCCCCGTCCGCGGGGCGGAAGAGCGCGAGCTAGCCCAGGCGGCGCAGCTGGCCTCGTTGGCCGATGAGACCCCCGAAGGCCGCAGCATCGTCGTGCTGGCCAAGGAGAAGTACGGCCTGCGTGGGCGCCGCGTGGGCGCCGGCGAGGTAATCCGCTTCATCCCATTCACCGCCCAGACCCGCATGAGCGGGGTGGATCTCTCGGTCAACGGGAGGGTGGTCCGCATCCGAAAGGGCGCGCCGGATGCGATTTTCGCGCTCATCGAACATGAGGGCCGGGCCATCCCGCCAGACTTGGTGAGCATTGTGGAGGACATCGCCCGCAGCGGGGGCACTCCGCTGGTGGTGGCTCGCGATGGGAAGGCTTTGGGGGCGATCCACTTGAAGGATATCATCAAGGGAGGGATTAAGGAGCGCATCGCCCAGCTGCGCCGGATGGGGATCAAGACGGTGATGGTCACGGGGGACAACCCGCTCACTGCCGCGGCCATCGCCGCGGAGGCTGGGGTGGACGACTTCGTGGCCCAGGCCACGCCGGAGGAGAAGCTGAAGCTGATCCGCAAGTACCAGGCCGAGGGGCACCTCGTCGCCATGACCGGCGACGGGACGAACGACGCCCCCGCCCTGGCCCAGGCCGACGTGGCGGTGGCGATGAACGCCGGCACCCAGCCAGCGCGGGAGGCCGCCAACATGATCGACCTGGACAGCAACCCCACCAAGCTGATCGAGATCGTCGAGATCGGGAAACAACTCCTGATGACCCGAGGCGCCCTGACCACCTTCAGCATCGCCAACGATGTGGCGAAGTACTTCGCCATCATCCCCGCCGCCTTCGCCCAAACCTACCCGGAGCTACAGAAGCTGAACATCCTGGGCCTGGCCACGCCGGAAAGCGCCATCCTTTCGGCGGTGATCTTCAACGCCCTGATCATCGTCGCCCTGATCCCCCTGGCGCTGAAAGGCGTGCCCTACCGCCCCAAGCCGGCCGACCAGTTGCTGCGCGATCACCTGATGATCTACGGCCTGGGCGGGCTGATCGCCCCGTTCGTTGGGATCAAGCTGATCGACCTGTTATTGGTCGCCCTAGGCCTGGTGTAGGACCGAGGAGTTATGCTTGTCCTGGAACCCATCGTTCGTAATGAGGAGGTCCATGATGATCATCCAACTCCGAGCAGCAATCGTCATCCTCGCCGCGCTCACTCTGCTCACCGGCTTGATCTACCCGCTGGTCGTGACAGGGATCGCTCAGACGGTTTTCCCCTACCAGGCGAACGGCAGCCTGATCCTGCGGGACGGACGGCCGGTCGGATCGGAGCTGATCGGCCAACCGTTCACCGATCCGAAGTACTTCTGGAGCCGTCCGTCGGCGACCCCCTCCTTCCCCTACAACGCGGCCGCCTCCGGTGGCTCAAACCTGGGGCCGACAAACCCGGCGCTGATCGAGGCGGTCCGGCGACGGGTCGAGGCGCTGCGGGCTGTGGACCCTGAGAACCCCCAGCCCATCCCCGTGGATTTGGTGACCGCATCCGGCAGTGGGCTTGACCCCCACATCTCCGTGGCAGCGGCCCTGTACCAGGTGCCGCGGGTGGCACGGGCTCGAGGGTTGCCTGAGGAGCAGGTGCGGGCCCTGGTTGAGGGATACATCGAGGGTCGTCTGTTCGGAATCCTCGGGGAGCCGCGCGTGAACGTTCTCCAATTGAATCTGGCATTGGATGAGACAAATTAAACCATGGAGGGGTGCGATATGGGGCTGATCCAGGCAGTGCTACTGGGAGGGATTGAGGGGGCGACCGAATTCCTCCCGATCTCCTCGACCGGCCATTTGATCCTTGCGGGGCATCTATTGGGACTGCGGGAGACGTGGGCTCCCTTTTTTGAATCCAGCTTGGCGCGATTTCGGCTGTTGCGATCCTTTATCGTGAGCGCTTCTTCCGGTTTTTCCGTCCTGAGAGGCTTGAAGGCTTCACCGGATGGCAGGGCTTGTGGCTCCTGGGGCTAACAACGCTTCCGATGTTGGCGGCAGGAGCCACATTCGGGGAGTGGGTTAAGTTCCATCTCTTCAATCCTGCCACGGTTGCCCTGGGTCTGGGCATCGGCGGTATTGCGATTCTCGTTGTGGAACGTTTACCCTTCCCAATCCGCAGACGAGGCTTAGACTCAATCAAATGGCAGGACGCGCTCGCGGTGGGGTTATTTCAGTGTCTGGCGCTGTGGCCCGGGGTTTCCCGGTCCGCGGCGGCCATCCTCGGGGGCCTAATGATCGGCTTGGAGCGCAAAGCGGCTGTTGAGTATTCATTTCTGGCTGCTGTGCCCGTCATGTTCGCGGCAGCGATTTTTGAGCTAGCCAAGAGTTGGTCGCTTCTTCAGCCGGTCGATCTCCTAATCTTCGGCGTTGGGTTTATGATGGCTTTCTTTTCTGCACTCGCAGCCGTTCGATTCCTCCTTCGCTTTCTGCAATCTCGAACATTAACCCTCTTGGGATGGTACCGCCTGGCCCTCGCCCTGTTGGTCTGGAGCCTTTGGGGGAGGGGAGAGACGTTATGAGCGATTTGTCCCGTCCCAACCCGGATGACCTACTGAAGCTCGTTCAAGCCGAAGAGCAACAGCGGAATCGTGGGAAGCTGAAAGTCTTTCTCGGCTACGCCGCTGGCGTGGGGAAGACCTACGCCATGCTGGAGGCCGCCCACCAGCGCAAGCGGGAAGGGGTGGATGTGGTGGTGGGATACGTGGAAACCCACGGCCGGCCGGAGACGGAGGCGTTGCTGGCCGGGCTGGAGGTGCTACCCCGGCGGCAGGTGTACTACCGGGGGATCCTCCTGACCGAGCTCGATGTGGACGCCGTCCTGGCGCGCCGGCCGCAGTTGGTGCTCGTGGACGAGCTGGCGCACACCAACGCGCCGGGATCGCGCCATGTCAAGCGTTATCAGGATGTGGAAGAGATCCTGGAGGCAGGGATCGACGTCTACACGACGCTGAACATCCAACATCTGGAAAGCCTGAACGACATCGTCGCTCAGATCACCGGCGTCGTTGTCCGCGAGACGGTTCCGGACAGCGTGCTCGAGCAGGCCGAGATCGAGCTGGTCGACCTGCCGCCGGAGGAGCTGTTGGTCCGCCTGCGCGAGGGGAAGGTTTACGTGCCGGAGCAGGCCGCCCAGGCGATGCGGAAGTTCTTCCGTAAGGGCAACTTGACGGCCCTGCGCGAGCTGGCCATGCGCTGGGCGGCCCGGCGGGTCGACGACCAGATGCGCGACTATATGTGGATCCATGGGATCCCCGGCCCTTGGCCGGCGGGGGAACGGCTGTTGGTCGGCATCAGCCCTCACCCGCTCGCCGAGCGGCTCGTACGTGCCGCGCGCCGCCTGGCCGGCGCCTTGGACGCCGAGTGGATCGCGGTGTATGTGGAGACGCCGGAGCATTCCGAGCTCTCGGATGAACAGAGGGGCCGGGTGCTCAAAGCCCTGCGTTTGGCGGAGGAGCTTGGAGGCCGCTCCATCATCCTAACGGGAGACTCGGTCCCCGAAACCCTCTTGCGCTACGCCCGGGAGCAAAACGTCACCAAGATCATTTTGGGGAAGCCGGTGCGCCCCCGTTGGAAGGAGGCCCTGACCGGCTCGGTGGCTGACCGGATCATCCGGCAGAGCGGAAACATCGATGTCTACATCATCAGCGACACCAGCAGCCCGAGGCCGGTGCGCCAGGAGGCGACCGGGCGCCCACCCCGCCCCTGGACGGACTACCTGTGGGCGATTTGCCTGGTGCTGATTGCGACCGGGATCGGCGCGCTGCTCCAACGCGCGATCTCCCTCCCGAACCTGGTGATTGTTTATTTAATGGCCGTGGTGATCGCCGCCCTCCACCTGGGCCGTGGGCCAGCCATCCTGGTATCCATGCTGAGCGTTTTAGCCCTTGACTTCTTTTTCGTGCCGCCCCGTCACTCGTTTGCCGTCTCGGATATGGAATACCTTCTAACCTTCGCCGGCCTGTTGGTGGTGGGCTGGGTGATCAGCCAGTTGACCGCCCGCATGCGCGCCCAGGTGCGGGCAGCGCAGCGCCGGGAGGCGGAGATGGCCGCGCTGTATGCGTTCACCCGGGACCTGTCCACGGCCGAAGGGCCGGAGGAGCTCCTCCGAGCCATCGCTGACCACATCCGCCGGACGTTCGGGCGGGAGGTGGCGATCTTCCTGCCGGATCCCCAAGGGAACCTGAAGCTTGCCCGCAAGTCCTCGGACTTCGCTCTAGATGGAAACGAGATGGCCGTGGCGGTCTGGTCGTTCCGGCATGGTCAACCCGCTGGGAGGGGGACGGACACCCTCTCCGCGGCGAAGGCCCGTTATATCCCTCTGAAGACCCCACAGGGGGTGGTGGGGGTGTTGGGCGTCGTGCCGAAGGAACCCAGCCACCGGCTGACCCCCGACCAGCGCCGGCTGCTGGAGACGTTCGCCAGCGAGGCCGCCTTGGCGATCGAGCGCGTCCAACTGGCGGAGCAGGCCCGACAGGCCCAGCTTTTACAGGAGGCCGAAAGGCTTCAAACGGCCTTGCTCGACTCGATCTCCCATAACCTGCGTACCCCCTTGGTATCGATTATTGGTGCCTTGACCAGCTTACAGGAGGATGCCTCCGCCCTGAGCGAGGAGGCGCGACAGACTTTAGTAACAACCGCCCGCTCCGAAGCGGAGCGCCTGAACCGGTTGGTGGGCAATCTGCTGGATATGAGCCGTATCGCGGCCGGTAAGGTGAAGGTGAAAAAAGCACCCTGCGAGGTACAGGATGTAGTGAACGCAGCGTTGGAGCAATGCGCCGAGCAATTGAAGGGACGTCCGATTACCGTGAAGGTGGATCCGAACCTGCCGTTGGTTCCCATGGACTTTGCGCTGATTGAGCAGGCGCTGGTCAACGTGCTGGATAACGCGATCAAGTATTCCCCGGCGGGCTCCCCGATCGAGATCTATGCCTACGCCGATGCGGGGAATCTAGTGATCGAGGTGATGGACCGGGGTATCGGCATCCCGCCCGAGGATTTGGAACGGGTTTTTGATAAGTTCTATCGCGTGATTCGGCACGATGTCGTCGGCGGAAGCGGCCTGGGGCTGACCATCAGCCGGGCTTTCATCGAAGCCCACGGGGGACGGATCTGGGCGCGCAACCGCCCGGGCGGGGGCACCATCATCACCATGACTTTGCCAATGGAGCCGACGGGATGAGCGGGGAGGCTTTGCGTATATTGGTGGTGGACGATGAGCTGGCCATCCGCCGATTTTTACGCGCCGCCCTGAGCGCACATGGCTACAAGGTCCTCGAGGCCGCCAACGGCCAGGAGGCCATCCGGGCCGTTGCGGTCGAGAACCCCGACCTCGTTCTTCTCGACTTGGGCCTGCCAGACATGGACGGCGTGGAAGTGATCCGTCGGTTGCGGGATTGGACCCAGATCCCCATCATCGTGCTCTCGGTACGGGAGCGGGAGGATGACAAAGTGGCTGCATTGGACAGCGGGGCGGATGATTATCTCACCAAACCCTTCGGCATGAAGGAGCTGCTGGCGCGCATCCGCGCCGCCGTGCGGCGATCGGTTTCGCCCCAAATGGAACCGGTGGTTGAGATCGGCGAGCTGAAAATCGACCTGGCCAACCGGCGGGTCACGGTCGAGGGGGCAGAGATCCTACTCACCCCTACCGAATATAAACTGTTAAGCGTGCTTGCCCGCCACGCGGGCAAAGTCCTCACTCATCGGCACCTGTTGCGCGAGGTGTGGGGGCCGGGCTACGAGAGCGAAACCCATCTGCTGCGGGTGGTCATCAGCAACCTGCGGTCCAAGATCGAGCCGGATCCGGCTCGACCCCGCTACATCCACACCGAGCCGGGCGTCGGCTATCGCTTGCACTTCAGGCCATAGAGCCCGTTGGCTTTTGGTGCCCAAGTGCCTGCGCTGCCGCAGCGGCAGCTCCCCCCGTGCTATCTGAACCCTCTCCTTCGCGAGGCTCCTGTGAAGATCCCCAATGACCGCTCTGGTGCGTTGGGCTTCTGGGGCATCATCGTGGGGACTGCTGTCGTCTGCCGGATCGCAGGATAAGCTATCCCGCTTTCTTACTTATGTATCGCCAGGAATGGCCGAACCGATCAGTTTCCTGCATCGACCTGGAGCGGCAACCCCATTCACTCTATATCCCAGCGCCCAGCCGGTGGAGCCCGGGATATCCCCTGAGGGCTTCATGCTCTGTAAAAGTTCCAAGCCGATGATTGGGAAAGAGGAAGGCCCTCCCGTGCTACAATGAGAGAGGAACATCGGACGGGTGGCCAATTTGCCTTCCATGATGGGTTGAAAGGAGGACTTCCAATGGAATGGATCACCTTTGGCGTTCCGATCCTGGTCGCCGGCCTGGTCCTGCTTTCCTCAGCCATCCGCATCCTTCCGGAATGGGAACGGGGTGTGGTGCTGCGGCTGGGTCGTTACCACGCGACGAAGGGCCCCGGCCTCTTCTTCGTCATCCCCATCATCGATCGGGTGATCCGGGTGAACCTGCGGTTGATGACCTTCGACGTGCCGCCCCAGGAGGCGATCACCCGGGACAACGTGACTGTGAAGGTGAACGCGGTGGTCTTCTACCGGGTGATCGACCCGGCGAAGGCCATCACCCAGGTCGAGGATTTCAAGGCGGCGACGTGGAACCTGGCCCAGACCACCCTGCGCAGCGTCCTGGGGCAATCGGAGCTGGATGAGCTGCTGGCCCATCGCGACAAGGTCAACGCCCACCTGCGGCAGATCCTGGATGAGGCGACGGATTCCTGGGGGATCAAGGTGGTGATGGTGGAGGTGAAGGATGTGGAGCTCCCCCAGGGGATGCAGCGGGCGATGGCCCGACAGGCGGAGGCGGAGCGGGAGAAACGGGCGAAGATCATCCATGCGGAGGGCGAATACCAGGCGGCCAAGACCTTGGTGGAGGCCGCCCGGATGATCGCCGCCGAGCCCGCTGCGCTCCAGCTGCGCTATCTGCAGACCTTGACGGAGATCTCGATGGAGAAGAACTCGACCATCATCTTCCCGGTCCCGGTGGACACGCTGCAAGTCTTTTTGGGCAACATGCATCGGGCGGGTTCCGGATCGTGAGCATCCGTCCGGGCCGCGGACGAGGGGATCTGAAAGGTAGGACGGCGAAGGCCCTCGGCCTGCCTCCAAACCTTCAACCGGGAAGGCCCCTTCTATGTATCAGCGTCAGGTCCAACGGGTATTATGGTGGGTCCTGGTGGCCAATCTGACGGTGGCGGCGATCAAGCTTTTTGTCGGGCTGCGGACGGGTGCCCTCAGCGCCCTGGCGGATGCCTTCCACAGCGGGCTGGACGCCTCGGCCAACGTGATCGGGCTGATCGGCATCGCCTTGGCGTCCCGCCCCCCCGATCGCAACCATCCGTATGGCCACCGCAAATATGAGGCCATCGCGGCCCTGATCTTGGGGATCTTCCTGCTGATGGCCTCCCTGGAGGTCGTGCGGGGAGTCATTGAACGGTTGCTGCTGGGAGGACGGCCCGAGATCAGCGCCCCACTGTTCCTGTTGATGTTGCTCACCCTTCCCATGAACCTGGCGATCTCCCGGTATGAGGCGGGGCAGGGGAAACGCCTGCGCAGCAGCATCCTGATCGCCGATGCGCTCCACACCCGCTCCGACGTCTTCGTCACCCTCTCGGTCCTGGCCAGCCTGGCCGCCGCCCGTTTGGGGATCCCCTGGCTGGACCCGCTGGTCGCTTTAGGGGTCATCGGGGTCATCGTCAGCGCCGGTCTGCGGATCCTTCGCTCCACCGCGCTGGTGTTGACCGACAGCGCAGCGGTGGACCCCGTGGAGGTCGAACGGGTGGCCCTCTCGGTGCCTGGGGTGCACGCCATTCATAAGGTGCGCAGCCGGGGAACCCCGGATGCCACTTATGTGGATCTGCACCTCAAAGTGGATCCGGCCATGAGCACGGAGCAAGCCCATGCCATCGCCACAGAGGTTGAGGAACGGTTGAAGGCTGAGCTGCCCGGGGTGGTGGATGCGGTGGTGCATATCGAGCCCGGGCGTCTGCCCCCAGGCTCGGAATGGGAGGCGATTGCCATCCGCTTGCGGAGCCTGGCCGATGGGCTGGGCTTGGGCGTGCATGAGCTCCATGGGGTGGAAACTCCGGAGGGTTATCATATCGGGCTCCACGTGGAGGTGGATGAAACGCTTTCTGTGGAGGAGGCTCACGCTCGGGTCACCGAGTTGGAGCGGCGGGCCCGGGAGCAGCTGCCGCGCATTCTAACCATGATCACACACATCGAGCCGCGGGCGCACGGACCGCAACCGGCAGGGTTGGGGATGTCGGAAGATGTGACCCGAGCGGCCCGGGAAGCCGTCGAGGGGGTTTTCGGGTCCGGATCCTGTCGGGAGATCCGCCTCTATGCGCATCCGGGGGGCTACGATCTGGCGCTGATCTGCCAGGTGGCCGGAGGGATGCCGCTGGAGGAAGCCCACCGGGAGGCGGAGAAGGTGGAACATCAGCTCCGCCAACGCTTCCCGGAGCTCCAACATATCATTGTTCATGTAGAGCCCATCGGAGCGTCATAAGGAATCCACCGCCCTTCGGGCAGGGGAAAGCCGTTGGGCCATTCCTCATGGCGCAGGGAAGAAAAGGGGCGAAGTTGGATGATCTTCCGTGCCTCGATTCCTGAAATCCGTGAGAGCCTGGTGCTACCTTTCCAGATTCATCCGGTTGCCCGGTTCGGAAGCGTTCGCGTCTACGCCTATCGCTCCCACGGCGAGGTGGCCCGGCATCGACATCCGGAGTTCGATGAGGTGTTCCTGGTCTACGAGGGGTTGGTCACCTTCTGGGCCGATCACCAGGAGCTGACTTTGAAGCCCGACGAGCTGATCCGGATCCCCCAGGGGATGGCCCATCGATCCGGATCCCGGGTGCCTTCGCTGGTGCTGTTGTTTCGAAGGGACTTCATGCCGGAGCGCCGGAACGGCCATTTTCCGATCAGCGAACCGGGGACAGACCCCCTGATGACCGTCCGTATCCACGAGCAACTTCAGGGCCGGCCGGACTTCACACCCGTCCTTCTGCTGGAGGCCAACGCCGTTCGCTATCAGGGGATTCGGGGGAACGGGCGGTCCCCCGAATGGGAGGCCCGAGGGCCATCGTTCCTGCTGCTCCTGCGCGGGGAGATCGCCCTGGAGGCCACCGGGCCCGCATGGCCGGAACCGGTCAGCGGGATCCTCGCCCCTGGGGAGCTCGCCGTTCTCCCTCGGGGGGCCCGCTGGCGCTGGGAGGGCCAAACCCCCTCGGTTCTCCTCTGGGTGGAGGATATAATGTAAACGCCAACTCATGCGGCCTCCCCCTCCCAGGGTAAACCAGACATCGCTTGCGGGGGGAATTCCACGAGCTGAAAGACCGTTGCGACGAATTCGGAGCGCTCCCTCGGTTTGCCGCCGAGCGCTTGCAGAGCCTTCCCCGTGGAGCAGCGAGCTGAGCGAGATATGAACGGACCAGCGCGGGCAGGTCATTCTCGATCGATTGACTGGCGTCAGGCCGTAAAGACGATCGGATGGATCGTCTGGGCGCTGACTTTAACAGCCCTCGTGATCGGTCTGGTGGCCTGGCCGATCGGAAGCCGGGCGGCTCAGGTGTGGCAGATCGGGGAAGCCGCCCCCCAAACCATCTTCGCCCCCTATGAGCTCAGCTATCCCAGCGCGGTCCTGACGGAGAAAGCCCGCGAGGCGGCGGCCGCCCAGATCCCACCGATCTACACCCCTCCGGATCCCCAGATCGCCCGGCAGCAGGTGGGGAGGCTCCGCCAGATCCTGGAGGCGATGGCGCGGATCCGAGAGGAGGCCCCCTCCCCGGATGAGGGAGCCCGCCGGCTGGAACGGGTTCTTGAAACCTATCGCCTCTCTTCCGAGCAGCGCCTCCGCTTGCTGACCATGGACTCCTCCCGCTGGAGCATGCTGACCAGCGAGGCGCTGGGGCTGCTGGATCAGATCCTGCGCGAGCCCATCCGGGAAGACGAGGTGACCCGGGTGCTCAGGGAGCTTCCTCGCCGGGTCACCGCCCGCCTGTCGGAAGATGAAGCCGATTTGGTGGTGAAGTTGGTCTCGCCGCTGATCGTTCCCAATAGCGTGCTGGATGTGGAAGCCACCGAAGCCGCCCGCCGTCGGGCTCGGGAGGCCGTCCCTCCCCAGATCCGACGGATCCGGGCGGGGGAGGCCATTATCCGCCAGGGGGATATCCTGGACGCGCTGGCGATGGAGGCCCTTCAGCAATATGGGCTGATCCCGCCAACGACCCCATGGCAGCTGCCCGTTGCCCGGGGGGTGATCGCCGGGCTTGGAGTGATCGGGCTGGTGTTGCTCCTCCAGCGCCTCATCCCCGAGATTCAGGAACGCTCCCGACGCCTCCTCGCCTTAACCGGGCTTTTCGTTTTGTTCACGCTGGGCGCGCGCCTCATGATGGTTTTCGCACCGGAATGGATCTGGGCGTTTCCCACCGCTGCGCTCGGCATGCTCACGACCGCCGGGTTGGGCACTGGGCCGGCGTTATTGCTCAGTGCGATCTGGTCGATTTGGTTCGGGCTGATCGCCGATCGGACGCCGGCCCTCCTCAGCGCTTCCCTCCTGGCGAACTGGATCACCGTTTTGATCCTCCATCGGCTGGAACGCTTTCAAACTTTGCTGATGGCTGGATTGAGCGCGGGGGGGATCACCGCGCTGATCGGCATCGTCACCCTCGCGGATGGTGGATCCCTGCAACCGATCGAGGCGTTGATGACTGGGGGGATGGGCCTGCTCGCGGGCGCGATGTCGATCACCATCACCCTGCTTGGGTTCATCGTGCTGGGGACCCTCTTCGATGTCACCACGCCGCTCCACCTGCTCGAACTCGCCCGCCCGACCCACCCGCTCCTGCATCAGCTGATGGTACGGGCCCCGGGGACCTATCATCATACGCTGATGGTCGCGAACCTGGCGGAACAAGCGGCCCTGCGGATCGGCGCCGATCCCCTCCTGGCTCGAGTGGGGGCGCTGTATCACGATATCGGAAAGATGCTCCGTCCATACCTTTTTGTGGAGAACCAGATCGATGGGGACAATCCGCATGAACAGATGGACCCCTACGCCAGCGCCCAAGCGATCATGCGCCATGTGGAGGATGGCCTCGCGCTGGCCCGGCGCTACCGGTTGCCCCGTCGGGTCCGCGCCTTCATCCAGGAGCACCACGGCACCATGTGCGTGACCATTCCCTATCACCGAGCTCTTCAGGAAGCAGAGGATCCGGAGAAGGTGGATCGGGCGGCTTTCTGCTACCGAGGGCCGCGCCCGCAGAGCAAAGAAACAGCTATCGTGATGCTTGCCGATGGATGCGAGGCGGCCGTCCGGGCCGCGCGGCCGAAGGATCCCCAGGAGCTGACGCAGATCCTGGAACGGGTGTTTCAAGATCGAATCCAATCGGGCCAGTTGGATGAGGCGCCGTTGACGATGCAGGACCTCCAGGGGATCCGCGAGGCGTTCCTACAGGTCTTCCAGGGGATGTTCCACCCGCGCCTCCTCTATCCGGAGACGCCATCGCGTTGAAGGCACCACTTTCCCCCTCCGCGACCTGAAGGGCGGGGGAAGGGGGAGGAAGAGGGGAGGGATCATCCGCCCCTTCGTCGCATATCCCCAAAACCAAACGAAAAACATGAAGGGAAAACAGCGCGCGCTCATTCCAATTGAGATCCGGGCGCCGCGCGCCTACCAGGCCCCCGGGCGCGTGGCGATGCTTCGGCGAGCCGCCCGCGCCGTCCTTCAACGGCACGGCCTGGAGGGGAAAGCCGCCCTCAGCGTGGCGCTGGTCGATGAGGAGACCGTCCGCCGCCTCAACCGAACCTACCGGGGGATCGACGCACCCACCGATGTGCTTTCCTTCCCTATCCCCGTGGAGCTCTCCCCCGGTGTGCGGTATCTGGGCGACGTCGTGATCGCTTTCCCCTACGCGGCCCGCCAGGCGCTGAGGGAAGGCCATCCGTTGGAGGGGGAGCTGGTCTTGCTGACCGTGCATGGAGTCCTGCATCTTTTGGGTTACGACCACGATACCCCCCGGGCGCGGCGCCGGATGTGGGGGATCCAACGGGAGATCCTCCACCAACTGGGCTTTCCCGAGGTGGCTCCCCCGGATGGCTGAGCCCCATACAGTGCGCATGCCATCCCACGCGCCCTGGCCTCCCGTTCCGGCGCCCCTTGCCAGGTTTAAGGGTGTGGGCCGCGATCTGGGCGCTGGGACGGCCCTCCTCACCGTCCGGCCGATCCCGGGGACCTCACCTGGGCGCGCGGGATGGTTGCCGAACCGGCGGGCTGCCCGTATAATCCAGCGCGGATCGCTTTTTGGAGCGAATTTGAAGGATGGGGACTGCCTGAAAGGGATCAGGAACCGAAAAACTGGGGCGCCTGCCCTCAGCGGCTTCTCTGCTCCTCGGAGATCCGGCTCGCCGGGCTTATCTCAGTCGCGGAGAGGAAAACCTTGTGGAACCCACTGGATGCGCTGTTGGGGTTGTTCTCCCTGGACATCGGGATCGATTTGGGGACGGCGACCACCCTGGTGTGCGTGCAGGGGAAGGGGATCATCATCCATGAGCCTTCGTGGGTGGCCATCGACCGGCGCTCCCGGCAGGTGCTGGCCGTCGGCGAGGCGGCCAAAGAGATGGTCGGCCGCACCCCTGCGCACATCGTGGCCATCCGCCCGTTGCGGGACGGGGTGATCTCGGAGTTCGAAATCACCCGCGAGATGATCGGGGAGTTCATCCGCAAGGCCCATCAGCAGGTTCCCGTCCCGATCCCCCGCCCCCGGGTGGTCGTGGGGATCCCCAGCGGAGTGACCGAGGTGGAGCGCCGGGCGGTCCACGATGCCTGTCTGGCGGCCGGCGCCCGGGCGGCTTTCCTGATCGAGGAGCCGTTGGCCGCGGCGATTGGGATCGGCCTCCCGGTCGCGGAGGCCCGCGGGAGCATGGTGGTGGACATCGGGGGAGGGACCACCGAGGTGGCCGTCTTCGCCCTGGGCGGGATTGTGGTCGGGCGCTCGGTCCGGGTGGCCGGCGATGAGATGGACGAGGCGATCATGAACTATATGCGCCAGCGCTACAACCTGCTGATCGGGGAGCGCATGGCCGAGCGGGTGAAGATCGAGATCGGGTCCGCCTATCCGTTGCCAGAGGAGCGGACGATGGTGGTGCGCGGGCGGAACCTGGTCACCGGGCTCCCGGACGCCGTCGAGGTCTCCAGCATCGAGATCCGGGAGGCGCTGCGCGATACGGTGGGGATCCTCGTGGACACCGTGAAGTCGGTCCTCGATGAGACCCCGCCGGAGCTCATCGCCGACATTATGGAGGTCGGCATCGCCTTGGTCGGCGGCGGGGCCCAGCTGAAGGGACTGGCCCAGCGCCTAACGGAGGAGACCCGCATCCGATGCTGGGTGCCGCCGGAGCCCGTCACCGCCGTCGCCCTGGGCGCCGCCAAAGTGCTGGAGGACTTGAACACTTGGGCGCGGGTGCTGACCTCGCTGGATCGCGGCCGGCCACCCCGCTCGCCCGTGCGCATCGGCCAGCCGATCGCCCGGTGACCGATGGGAAGGACCACCATGCGCCCGGGAGAGCGACGGTCGTGGACCTCTTGGGGGTTGGTCGTTCTGGCGGTGTTGATCCTGTTCCTCCACGAATTGGGATGGCTTCGACCGCTGGAGTCCATCCTGGTTGTCCCCCTGACCCCCCTGCAGCGGCTCGCAGCGAGCTTGGGGCGCAGCGCCTTGGGCACGGTGGGTTTCCTTCGGGAGATCCGGGAGCTCCGGGATGAGGTTCAACGCCTACGGGCTCAGGCGGAGGATCTGCAGACGGAGAACCTGCGCCTGCGGGAGCTGGCGGCGGAGAACGCGGAGCTGAAAGCGTTGCTGGGGATCGTCCAGGAGAACCCACAGGTCACCTTTGTCGCCGCTACGGTGATCGGATATGAAACGGATCCCTATCTCCGCTATCTTATCCTCGATGTGGGAACCCGCCATGGGGTTCGAGAAGGCATGCCGGTGATCACTCGGGGGTCGGCCTTGGTCGGGCGGATCGCCGCCGCGGACTTGAACCGTTCGCGGGTGCGCCTGCTCACGGACGGGGGGAGCCAGGTCGGGGCGTTGTTGCAAACCACCCGGGCGAGCGGGGTGGTCATCGGACAGCCGGACGGAAGCCTCCTGCTGGATTTCGTGCTGCCGGACGAGGAAATCCTTCCTGGCGATGTGGTGTTGACATCCGGAGTGGGCGGCCAGATCCCCCGGGCGCTGGTGATCGGCCAGGTGACGGAGGTGTTGGGATCCGGGGAACCCTTCCGAAGGGCCCGGGTCCGGCCCGCGGTGGATTCCCGCCGCCTCACGTATGTGCTGGTGATCACCAGCTTTCCAGGAATGGAGGCCTCACCCTGATCATGCGGAGGCGCTGGGTTCGGGCGGTTGGGGCTTTAGGGATCATCGCGCTGCTTCAGGCGACCTGGATTCCGATGTGGATTCCGGAGCCCGGACGGCCCAACTTGGTCTTCTTGGCCGCCATGACGGCGGCTTTCCTGGCCCCCTTAGGGGAAGGACTGGGGTGGGCCTTGGCCGGAGGGCTGTTGCTCGATCTGTTCTCCGGCGGGCCGATGGGCCATAGCGCCCTGGCCCTCATGGCCGTGGTTCCCCTGGCCCATGGGATGAGCCGCCCGGTCTTCCGCGGACGGCTGGTGATGCCCGGTCTGATGGCGGCTGTCGGCACTTTCCTGATGGAAGGGGTTCGAGGGATCCTCTTGATGGCCCTACAATATCCAGTGGACTGGGATCTGGCGTTCCGACAGGTGATGCTGCCCGAGGCGTTGTGGAACACGGCTGGGATGTTGGTGCTCTACCCGGCGTTCCGGGCCCTCCGCCCGCGCCCGGAACGACCGACTTTCCCTTCATAAGCTTTCTTGGGGGAATTCGGGGGGGCGCTCAACTTCCAACCCCAAAGCCCCCCCACGAGGAAACCAACCGCTGGCAAGAAAGACCCGACCATGCCGGAACCTTATCTACCAGGCCCGGAATCCGAAGCCTTGGACAGTGTGGCGGTGTTCCGCCCCCCTCCACCGCCCCGTCCTTCCCCCTATCTTCGCCTGGCCCTGTGGGGCCTGTTCATCGTGCTGGCCTTCATCGGATTCGGTTATCGCCTCTACCGTCTCCAGATCCTGGAAGGGCCTGGATACCGGGCCCTGGGGGAGCGCCATCGCCTCCGGGTGATCCCCCTCGAGGCCCCGCGGGGGCTTCTGCTGGATCGTCAGGGTCGCCCGCTGGTCCGAAATGAGCCGACCTTTCGCGTTCTGGTGACCCCTGGGGACCTCCCGGACGATCCGACCCGGCGGGAGGCGATCTTCCGTTTTCTCAGCCGGTGGCTGGGGATGCCGCTGGAAGGTGGCGAAGCCTCGGCCCATGGGCAAGGAGGCCCGGGCGTTCGGGAGCGCATCGAAGCGGCCGCGCGGGAGGCGCCCTTCCGCCCGCTGGTGCTAAAGGAGCCCGTCGATCGGGAGGTGGCGTTCCGGCTCATGGAGGAGGCCCCGCGCCTGCCTGGGATTCGAGTGGAGCCGATCTTGGAGCGGCGCTACCCGACCGGCGCGTTGACCGCTCATGTGGTGGGGTTCATCGGCCGCATCCCCGCGGAGCAGGCCGCTCGTTACCAGGCGGAAGGGTATGATCCGGCTATCGACCGCGTGGGCCTGAGCGGACTGGAATACGGCTTGGAGTCCTGGTTGCGGGGGACGAAGGGGGCGCGCTATGTGGAGGAAGACGCCCTGGGGCGGCCGGTGCGGGTCCGGGCAGAGATCCCCCCGCAGCCCGGGGCGCGGATCACCTTGACCCTGGATCTGGATCTGCAAGCCGCCGCCCGGGCGGCGCTGCAAGCCAAGTTGGACGAGCTGAATCGGATCGCCGGGCGGGAAGTCACCCGGCGGGGGGTGGCCGTGGTGATGCGGCCGACCACCGGGGAGGTCCTGGCCATGGTCAGCCTCCCGGATTACGACAACAACTGGTTCGTCAGCCCGGACCTGCCTCAGGCTTACGCCCGTCTGGTGGAGGACCCCTTCGGCCCGTTGCTGAACCACGCGGTGGCCTCCCAATTCCCGCCAGGTTCCTCCTTTAAACCCATCGTGGCCGCGGCCGCCCTACAAGAAGGGGTGATCACGCCGCGGACCCAGCTGTTCGACCCGGGGGAGATCGTGATCCCCAATCGATACTTTCCAAACGATCCGGGGTTGGCCCAACATTTCTTCTGCTGGCTGCGCTCCGGCCACGGCTGGCAGAACGTTGTGGACGCCTTGGCGAACTCATGCAACGTGTTCTTCTACAAGGTGGCGGGGGGCTACGATGTGCCTGGGGAGCCGATCTTCGAGGGGTTAGGGATCGAGCGCATGGTGCAGTATATGCGCGCCTTCGGCTTGGGACGGCCCACCGGGATCGAGCTGCCCGGGGAGGCGGCCGGCCAGGTGCCGGATCCGGAGTGGAAACGAAAGGTGTTTGGGGAGACATGGTCCACCGGAGACACGTACAACCTGGGGATCGGGCAAGGGTATTTGCTGGTGACGCCATTGCAGCTGCTCAACGCGGTCAGCGCGATCGCCAACGGCGGAACCCTCTATCGGCCCACATTGGTCCGGGAGATCGCTGACGCCCAAGGGAACCCCGTGAAATCTTTCCGGCCAGAGATCATCGGCCGGCTTCCGGTGGCGCCGGAGCATCTGGCCGTCGTGCGGGAGGGCATGGTGGCCGCGGTGGAGCGAGGGACCGCAGTCCGAGCCCAGATCCCCGGGATCCGTATCGCGGGGAAGACCGGCACGGCGGAGTTCTGCGACGACCTGGCGTTCCGCATGGGCTTGTGTGCCGGGCGGCGGCTGCCCAGCCATGCGTGGTTCGTCGCCTTCGCGCCGGCCGATGCCCCCGAAGTGGCCGTCCTGGTTTTTATCTGGAACGGAGGGGAGGGCTCCCAGCACGCAGCGCCGGTGGCCCGGCAAATCTTGGAAGCCTATTTCCGGCGGTGATGGCGCGCGGGCCGCCGCCCCAACGCATGGGGATGCTATTTCCCGGGGGATTTCGGTGGGATCGGGTAGGGGCCCTGAAGGGAGCGGGTTGTCCGGGCTCGCAAGGCCCTCCGATCCTCTGCCCTGTTCGGGGCGGCTGCCCACATGGCAATCCAGCACACAGGGGGCTCCGATGTGGCGTGGGTTCTTCATCTCCCTTTCCCGCAACCGGATCATGAAGGAGCGCGTGATGCGCTGGGGGTTCGTACGGCGGGCCGCCTCGCGCTTCGTCGCCGGTGAGACGCTGGAGGACGGCCTGCGCGCTCTCAGGGAGCTGGAGGCGCTGGGGATCCGAGGGATCCTGGATCATCTGGGGGAGAACGTGGAATCGGCGGCCGATGCCTTGCGGGCCACCGAGGATTATCTCCTCGCCCTGGACCGCATCGAGACGTTCGGTCCCGGCAAGCCCCATACCGTTTCATCGCTGCCTCATCTGGCGGTCAAACTGACCCATCTGGGGCTGGACATCCGTGAGGAGCTCTGCGAGCGCAACCTGCGGCGGCTGATCGAGCGGGCGGCCCAAGCCGGGACGGTGGTGGAGATCGATATGGAAAGCAGCGCCTATACGGAGCGCACCTTAAACCTCTACCGGCGGCTGGCGTCGTCGTACCCCAACGTCTGGATCGCCATCCAGGCGTATCTCTACCGGAGCCGGGAGGATGTGGAGCGCCTGATCGAGGAGGGGATCGCGCGCATTCGGTTGTGCAAAGGCGCTTACCAGGAGCCGCCTCACATCGCCTATCCCCGAAAGCGGGATGTGGACGCCAATTACATCCGATTGATGGAGCGATTGCTGTCGGCGGAGGCGCGGGCCCGGGGGGCTTATGTGGCCATCGCCACCCACGATGAGCGGATCATTCAACATGCGTTGCGTCGGGTTGCGGAGTGGCAGGTCCCCCGCGAGGCCTTCGAGTTCCAAATGCTCTATGGGATCCGTCGCGATCTCCAGGTTGCGCTGGCGCGCCAAGGGTTCGTGGTGCGTGTTTATGTCCCCTATGGGACGGAGTGGTATCCGTATTTCATGCGGCGCCTGGGGGAGCGACCGGCCAACGTGTGGTTTGTGGCGCGAAACCTCCTCCGTGCGTAACCCCATCTCCTGTCCGCCGCGACGGTTTGACCCTCCCTTCTCCCCCCTCCCCCCGCCGGGAGGCGGGAGGAGGGAGAGGAGGAAAGGGGGGTTGGAGGGCCTCGGCAGGTAGCTTTTGAAACCGGCTGGGGCGGGTGATGAGGCGGATGGCCCCTTCCATATCCAGGCACCGAACTCGGAACGAGGCGGAACACCCGTATGCGAACCCGCATCCTGCTCGGTCTGGTGCTCATCACCTTGGGATCCCTCGGCCTGGGCCTCACCGGCCAGATCCTGCGCGCCCGCTGGCGGGGGACCGTCGCCGGGTTTCCCCCACCGATCCCATGGGCCGGTGAACCCCGAGTTGGCTTGAATGTCCCCCTGTTCGGACGGGATCCGGAAGCCCGTCGCCGCGATCTGGCTCAGATCCGCGCCCTGGGCATCTCGCGGATCCGGGTCTTCTTCCCGTGGTCGGCCATCGAACCGGAACGCGGGCGCCTGGGATGGTCGGAGGCGGATGGGGTGATGGCGGACATCCGGAGCGCGGGCCTGGAGCCGGTCGTCGTGCTGGGGGACAGCCCGCCATGGGCGGCCCGGCGCCTCGGGCCGATGGCTCCCCCGTTGGATCCGGCGGATTTCGCCCGGTTCGCCGGGTCGTTCGCCGCCCGTTATGGACGATGGGTGCGCTTCTACCAGATCTGGGACGAGCCCAACCTGACGATCGGATGGGGGGGAGGGATCCCCGATCCGCAGGCCTATGCGACCCTGTTGCAACAGGCGGCCGCAGCGATCCGGCAGGCGGATCCGGATGCGGTGATCGTGCTGGCCGGGCTGGCCCCGACGGTGGAGCGGGGGCCGTGGAACCTCGCCGATGGGCTGTTCCTCGAACGGCTTTACCAGCTCGGCGCGCAAAAGGCCTTCGATATCGTGGCCGCCAAACCATATGGATTCAACACCGGCCCGGAGGATCGCCGGGTGGATCCCGAAGTCCTGAATTTCTCTCGGGCCATTCTCTTGCGCGAGGTCATGATCCGATACGGGGATGAAGGGAAGCCCATCTGGGCCAGCCATTGGGGGTGGAACGCGCTGCCGCCGGGTTGGGCCGGCCGCCCATCGATCTGGGGGCAGGTGGATGAGGCCACGCAAGCTCGTTATATCCAGGAGGCCGTGGAGCGGGTTCGACGGGAGTGGCCGTGGATGGGGACCATGTTCCTGGAGACCTGGCGGCCGGACGCCCCGCCCGATGACCCCCGCTGGGGCTTCGCCCTGGTGGATCCCCAGGGTCGGCTGCGCCCGGCGGCGGAGGCGTTGCGAGCCGTGGCCCAAGGAATCCCCTTCACGCCGGGCTATTACCCCGCAGCGGTCCCCCAGGAGGGAACAGGTTCCCTGAGCTATGGCCCGCCACCCGGCGCGATCTACGAGGGCGCCTGGCGCTTCTCCGCCCTGGGGGCGGATATCGGCCGGGAGGAGGGCGATCGTCTGCGCTTCACGTTTGAGGGGACGGGGCTGGCCCTTCGGGTCCGCCGGGGAGGATACCGCGCGCATCTTTATGTGTGGGTGGATGATCGGCCGGCCAACCGGCTGCCCCGGGATGGGCGGGGGGCCTACCTGATCCTGACCTCGCCGGATTACGCCACGCCGGAAGTGGTGACGATCCCGGTGGCAGAAGGTCTGCCGTATGGCCGACACACCGTGCGGATCGAGGCGGAGCGGGGATGGGGTCAGTGGGCGCTGGTGGGATGGAGCGTTGTGGGCGTCAGGCCGGCGACCTCATGGTATCGGGGGGCGCTGGCGCTCAGCCTGCTGGGGCTTGGATGGGGGGGATGGCTTCTGACCACCGGTCTGGTCCAGACCTGGCGGGCGACCCGGGGCGCTCGGCGAAGGGCGTGGCGGGCGTTGGCGGATCGCATCGGATGGTGGGGCGCCTGGGGGCTTTCCGGGCTGGTGTATCTGGGGATGTGGTGGATGTCGTTGGAGAGCTGGGGGAGTCGCCGCTGGGGAGAGGTGGGCTGGCTGGGCCTGGGGCTGGCGGTGAGCGGGATCTTCTATCTGGCGCCGCGGTTCGTCTTCACCGCGCTGGCCGTGCTGGTGTTGTTCGGATTGCTCATCGCGCGGCCGGCCTTAGGTCTCGCCCTAACGGCCTTCTGGGCGCCTTTCTATCTGTATCCAAAGCCGTTCTTCGAGAAGGCGTTTTCGATGGCCGAGCTCTCCATCCTGATGACCGCGGCGGCCTGGGTGGTTCACCGGGCGACCTTCCATCGGAAGAGCCCGTGGGCGGGATGGGAATGGGCGGAGGCCGATCGCTGGATGCTCTTGTTCTTTGGGGCAGCCACCCTCAGCACGGCGCTGGCGGCGTTCCAACGGGTTGCCTGGCGGGAATGGCGGCTGGTGATCCTGGAACCATTGTTGTTTTACGCGCTGGCCCGGGCGATGCGGCCCACCCGCTCGGAGTGGGGGACGGTGTTGGGCGCGTTCCTGTTGGGAGGGCTGGGGGCGGCCGGGGTCGGGTTGGCCCAGGGGATCACGGGCATCGGGCTGATCACCGGCGAGGCCGGCGCCCGATGCATCCGGGGCCCTTACGGTTCCCCGAACAACCTGGCCCTCTACCTGGGGCGGACGTTCCCTTTCCTCTTAGCGTTCTTTCTGAAGCCTCGGAGGGCGGATCGATCGGAGAGGGCAAACCGCTATAGGCCACAGGCCGTTTTCCATCTCGACCGCCGTTTTGAACGGTCGCGGATCCTGGCCGGGCTGGCGCTGATCCCGGTCGGGGTGGCGCTGATCGGCACCTGTTCCGAAGGCGCGGCGTTCCTCGGGATCCCCGCCGCGCTGGCCGTGATGGGAGGGCTCTGGCTGCGGGATCGCTGGGAGGGATTGCCTGGGTGGATCCGGGGGGGATTCGGGCTTTTGGTTGTGGGAGGGATGCTGGCCTTCGCCCTTCTCCTCGCCCCACGCCTGGCCGATGCGCTGGCGCAACGGGCGACCATCCCGGGCAGCACCGTGTTCTTCCGGATTCGCCTATGGGCCAGCACCGTGGATCTCCTCCGCGAGCATCCGCTTTGGGGGGTGGGCCCGGACAATTTCCTTTACTGGTATCGAAGCCGTTATATCCGCCCGGATGCGTGGCAGGAGCCCAATTTATCCCACCCTCACAATGTCTTTCTGGACTTCTGGGCGCGGACGGGGTTGATCGGGCTGATGGCCGGGCTCGCGTGGCAGATCCTGTTTTGGCGCCGGATTGGACGACGGGGGGCCTCTCAGGATCCATGGCGCTGGGGGGCTGCAGGGGGCATGGCGGATCTTGTCGGACATGGACTCGTCGACAATGGATTCTTTCTGGTGGACCTGGCCTTCGCGTTCATGGTGATCTTTCTCACCGGCATGCGGAGGGGGCAGGGGACAGACCAAGCGGACGATGCGACTTAGCGGTAGAACCCCTGGATGGAGGCCGGCCGGATCGGGATTCGGACCCAAGCATAAGGCATCCCCCGGATGGGCCTCTCTTGATGGGGCGTTGTCCGGCCATCCACCTCGATCCGTTCCAGACGGAGACCTTGGAATTCCCAGGGCAACCCGATTTCCCATTGGGAAGCGAGAGGGGCGCCTGGGACGATCCGGAAACGGAGCTGTTGAGCCGCCGGATCCCAGCGGAGCCCTTCGAAGGAGGCCTGGGAGCGGGCTTCCACGAACTGGAGCCAGCGCTCCGCGGATTCGATCCCCAGCCCGTATCCCTGGGCGGCGTCCAGGACACCCTCCAGCCACGCCGCCTGGGCGGCCGCTGGCTCCCCGCCGATGGCGAAAGGATCCACATGGGCCTGAAGGGCGACCGCACCCCACGCCCCCTGCGCGACGCCCTGAAGCAGAGCGCGGGAGATCTCCACGGCCTGCTCCGGCGGGAACCGAGGCGCGCCCTCCCAAGTCCATCCGATCAGCTGCTCGTCCACCAGTATGGTGGGCTGTTGATAGATGTTCAGAACGCGGCCGTTTTCATCCACGAAGGGCATCGGGAGGCCGCTCCCTGTGAAATAGCCGAACACCCACTCCCCATTCGACGTGCGAAAGGTGGGGCCGATCAGGTAATAATCCAGGTTCATTCGGATCCCAAACCGGGCCTGCACCCGCGCCGTTTCGACCCACCCGCTCCAAAGCACCCGATGGGTGCGCACCGTGGGAGGCACTGGGCCGTAGCCCATACCGGTGAAGAGCCGCCAGTAACGCCGCCATCCGGCCTCTAATCCCTCCTCGACATAAGGGTGGATCCCAAATTCATGGCCTCGCGCCCGCCATACCTGAACGTGCTCCGGTTGCACGACGTGGGAGGCCGCCCGCTCCGCCCAGTTCAGCAGGCGGTGCCAGGCCCGTTGGAAGGCGGTTCGGGGCAGCGGCGCGTAGTAAACGCTGAATCGGCCCCCCCGTTGCTCCACCCGGCGAAGCACCTCCTCAACCGCCTCCGGGGGGGTGTTGTGGGCATCCCCCGTTGCGACCAACACGCCTGGGGCGCCTTCCGGGAAATACCACAGGCGGGGAAGCGGGAGACGCTCCGAGAGCATCCAGGCGATCAGCTGGCTCAGCAGACGCATCTGCTCGTCCGCCTGGGGGATTCCCAGGCGGTCCAGATCGATCCATTCCTGAAAGAGCCGATGGGCCCGCCAATCCCGGGCGACCTCCGGATCCTGGGGAACCCGGTTGGGATCCCCCTGGCGGGTCAACGCCACGCTCCAGGCCAGGTCAAAGGCCCACAGCGCGGCCTTCCCCTCTCCGAACCGATGCACCGCCACGGCCGGGTAGGGGAGATCCCCCGCCTGGCCGGCCAGCCGGGCGATCTCTGAGGCCCCGGCCCGCCGGTAATGATCCGCTGGTCCATGAAATCGCAAGGCCTCGGATGGAAACCCCTGCCCTGCGGAGTGATCGGGGAGGATCTTTAAGTATCCATCGACCGTCTGGCCCGGCGCCGGCTCCACCCCGAAGAGATCCGTCAGATGGGGGGAAGGCCGCATCGCGATCAAGTTCCCTCCCCGGGCGACATACCGGCGCAGCGCCTCCGCGGTCGCCGTATCCAGAGGGCCGGCGTCCAGGAGGATCAGGGAGAAGCGCTCCAGGAGGTCCTCATGCAGGGCGGTATGGGCGATCCTCTGGAAAGCGTTGAGCCCTTCGGCCAACAGGATCTCGGCCAGATAGGCGCCGGTGGGGGGGAACGCGTTCTCATTAAGGATCAACAGGATGGGAGCCTCTCCGATGGACGCCGACCCCAGTCGACTGGGCCTTTCCACATAGGGCAAGCCTTCCGGCGGCTCGGACCCTTCCACCTCCCGCCAGAGTGTATAGCCTCCGGTCAGGCCTCCAGCCGCCGTCATCAGGCCGGCTGCGCCGGCGGCTTTCAGGAATCGCCGTCGGGTCCAGTGTTTCATCGATCGCTTTGATTCCTATGAACGGGTTTCATGTTTCACCTTTTGAGTCGCTCATCCCACAGGGTATCTGACGTGATCAGGCGGGAGCGCGTAAGGGCCCGGCTGGGGGAAAATCCAACTCAATGGGCGCTTGCGCAGGAGAAGGTTGGTGCCCCGCTCGAGGGCGGCGGATCCGATGAAGATCATGGCGGTTACCAAGCCGATGGCGCCCAACCTGAGTGTCAGGGGCATTGAGAACGGCCACAGCCACATGATGAACGCCCACAGGATCGGCTGGTGGAACACCATCACCCCGTAAGAGTAGATCCCCAGCGTGGACAGCGCTTGGTAGAGGCTGCGCAGCCGGGGCAAGAGATCCCGAGCCAAGAGCATGAGGAATCCAGCCGCCGCCGGGGTGAGCAGCATAGGGGCCACCACCGCGCCAGGCAGCGTGAAGGAGAGGGAGAGGCCGAGGGCGTAGAGGGCGAACAATCCCGCCCGGGCGCGAGGGGTGCGGAGCAGGCCGTCGATCCGATGAACGTCCCCCGCCGCCCACCAGGCAATCCCCATCCCCAGGGCGAACTCCGCCAGGCGGGAGGTGAAAAGCAATCCCCTGGACCATATCTCCCGGTCAACGGGTAGGAGGAAGAACCCAACCCCCCGGCTGGCCGCTGTCAGCAGCGCTATCCCGATCCAGAAACGGAGAAGCCCCATGCGCTGAAGAGCTCTCCACAAAAACGGGAAGACCGCATACAGCTGCATGATCAGCACGATGAACCACCAGGCTGGGGAGATGAAATAGAACACCTCGGGGAGGAACCGGATCCCCAGCAGGCTCATGGCGAAGCGAGGGTCCAGCGCTGAGAACGGTCGCCAGCCGACCAGATTGTTGAACCCCCAAAAGAAGAGATGTCCCACCCAGTAAAGGGGAAAAAGGCGCAGCAACCGCCGGAGGTAAAAGGCCCGTCGGTCGATCTCCGCCGCTCGGGAGCGGCTGGCCAGCGCCCAGGTCAGCCCGAAGCCGCTGAGGGCCAGAAACACGCCCGTCCCCTGATAGCCCAGCCATCCAAAGTAACGAAACCCGTTGGCCAGGAGGGACGCCATGAGGCTTTCCTGAGGGAGCAGCCCAATCTGGGCGAGGCGGGCCCCCAGGTCCGGCCAATCGTCGCGGGGATGGGCGAACCAGGGGACCCCGTAGATGGCAATGGTGATGTGATAGAACACGATCATCAGGATGGCCAAGCCCCGCGTCGCATCCAGCCATGGCAACCGAGGGGAGCGGGAGGTCCATAGGGGCGTACTGGTGACCATGGTTGACATCCCCCAGGGGCCTTACTCCATTCCCAACAGCCATCGTGCGTGGCGGATCGCCACCTCCGCTGCCGATCCCAGCACCGCGGGGTCCATCGCCCCTTTCAGGAAGGTGAAGATCGGGCCGGGGCGCAGCGCCCATTCCCGAAAGGCCCGCTTCTGCCAGTATTCGAGCCGTTCGGCCGGCAGCCCGGGGTAATCCAGGACCGTCGAGCGGTCCATATCCACCTCCTCCCAAGCCGTGCCCGGCCGGAACCAGTTGTTCTCCACCACCTGGAAGAAGAAAGGGGTGCCGGGATACGGGGCCGCGATGTGAAAGAGGGCGAGGTCCAGAGGGAGGGATTTGGCGAACTCGATCGTTTGACGGATGGTTTCCTCTGTCTCCCCAGGCAACCCGATGATGAAGTAGCCCCAGTTTTTGATCCCGGCCTCCTTCGCCCAGCGCAGCGCCTGGGGAGCCTGCTCCAGCCGATAGCCCTTGCGCGCACCTTTAAGGATCTGCTCGTTGGCCGACTCAATCCCCCAGGAGATCAACCAACATCCGGCCTGCGCCATCTTGTGCAGCATCTCCCGGTCCACATAATCCACCCGGCTGTTGCAGGTCCAACGGATTTTGATTCCCGCTTCAATCAGCCGATCGCACAGCCCCACCACCTGATCCCGGCTGATGGTGAAGAGATCCGCATACATATGGATGTTCCGGATCCCCAGGTCCACCAGGTGGCGGATCTCTTCAACAATGTTCTCCGGGGAGCGCAGGCGGATGGAATACTGATAGCTCACGTGCTTGATGCAGTAGGTGCATCCAGCGGTGCAGCCCCGGCTGGTGACGATAAAAGTGTAAGGGCCCCGGATCATCGGCGCCCGGTAGTGATCAAGCGGCAGGAGGTGATGCAGGGGCATGGGCATATCGTCCAGGTTGCGGATGAAGGGGCGATCCATATTCATTCGGATCTGTTCGTTGTGGCGCCAGACCAGCCCCTTGATGCGGCTGAGCTTCTCCTCCAGCGGCCACTCTCGAGCCTCTCCCTCATTCAACGGAAACCACTCCGGGTCGCTGTCCTCAAACAGGCGGCGGAGGCGGCCCTCGGAAACGCGGCCCTCGAAGGTGTCGATGAGCTCGCGCAAGGTGAGCTCCGGCTCCCCACGTAAGATGAAGTCCAGGGCTGGGTAAGCCTCCATCGTTGGGATCGGCATCGGGGTCACGTGGGTGCCAAATGCAATCGTCCGGGCCCCGAGGCTTCGGGCCAGGAACGCCCCATACATATCGTTGGTCAGGGTCGGGGCCGTGACCTGGGTGATGTAGTATTTCGGCTGCTTCCGGCGCAGCAGGTCCTCAAACTCCTTCCAATCCATCCGCATGGCGATGGCATCCACAACCTCCACGCTGTAATCCGGGTGGAGCATCGCAGCCATCTGGGCGAGGCTCACCTGGGGCCAGATCATGTTTTCCCGGGAGCGGCGTCCGACCCGGTGCTGGCTGCGGATCCAGACCGCACCGTCCGGCGAGGGTGGATTCACGAGCAGCACATCCACCGCCTCCGGCGAACGAGGCGGGCGCCGCCGCTGCACCACCGCGCTGGCGTCCGGGAACCTCGGCACCGGCAGGGGCGGGATCCGCCGTGTGCCCAGGTTGCGGCGCAGCTCCTCCGGGTTCATCACCTCAACCGGCGTTTGGGTAGCCACTTTCCCCTCCTGTAAATCAAGACGTTCTACACGGAATCTGCACCAGCACCAAGAGATGTAGGCTTCTTATGCCTAACAACGTTCTATGGACGATCATTTCGTAGGACCATCGACATAAATATACGATAACGGAACCGTGTTAGGACCTGGAGGGTAAATCGATAGGAATTTGTTACCGGGTCCATTTCAGGGGTTATCGATGTGGCTTGCGCCAAGAGCTCCAAAAATCCGGCGAAGTCCGGATCGGCGCGCATTCCCAGCTCAAGGGGCAACGGCTCTCCAGGAGGAAGAGCGGGATAGGTCAACGGCGGGCATGCCGGTATGCAGGTGAGCACCCGGAGGGTCACCGGGGTAGTGACCGTGATCTGGATTGCGCGGGCGGTGCTGGGCCCCTGATTCTCCAGCCTGAGATGAAGGGTGAACGGCTCTCCCGCCACTACTGGGTTGGGCTCCAGAACTCCCTCCCAGATGAGATCCGCCGCCGTGGCGATCGGGACCACGGTCTCGAGACGTGTATCTCCTTTCAGAGCGATCTGGGGCGAAGCGATCTGGACTTCAAAGCTCAGGGGTTCTATGGCGTCCGGATCCGTTTGGAGGGCAGCCGTAAGGGTGATCGCCTGTCCAGGTAGGAGATTTGTGATCTCCCATCGTCCGTAGGTGTCCAGGATTTCGCATGGGAAGGGCACGCATCCAGTGCCGCTTACTTCGGAGGGGAGGCTGGCGGTCACAACCAAGGATGGGATTCCGGAAGGCCCGGTGTTGGTCACGGCGATCGTCAATGTGAGGGGCCTACCGGCGATGGGGGTCGCCAGGTTCATCTGGGTGGTGGCCCAGATGTGCGCAAACGGGGTCGGGGAGGGGGTCAAGGTCGGCGTGGGGGTCGCCGTGGGTGTGGCGGTGGGGGTTGGAGAGGGCGTCTGGGTGGACGTGGGGGATGGGGTCAAGGTGGACGTGGGGGTCGCCGTCGGCGTGGAGGATGGAGTCGGGGAAGGCGTCTGCGTCTGGGTGGGCGTAGGGGATGGGGTCAAGGTAGGCGTGGGGGTTTTTGTTGGCGTGGGGGTCGCTGTGGGTGTGGCGGTGGGGGTTGGAGAGGGCGTCTGGGTGGATGTGGGCGAAGCGGTCGGTGTGCTGCGCACAAGATAGCGCGCCCTCACTTGATGGGTTGCAGGCTGCACGTTCAGAAAAGCAACCGGGATCCCCTTCAGAATCTGAGGGCTCGTAGATGCCAAAGCCCCATCCACCCATACGGATTCGAGATCCCTTCCGTCGAATCGCTGTGGGAGGACCAGCGTATGGGAGAAGGCTAGGGTGGGGGAGGCGATGAATGTGAACGACAGATCCCCATCCGTCGGATTCCATTGAGCATCTTGGATCCGCGCCGCCTCACGGTTCAAGACATAATCCAGCCACTGGTCGGCGTTCCATGTCGGGATCCCCCGCTCCTGGGCCGCCGCCATGATGGCCTCCGCCCATGGGTAGATCTCCCCCCACGAGTAGTAATCCACATGGAAGTTGGCCACGAAGGCTGTGTAATAGCCTCCGATCGCCGCGTCCAGCATCGCGCGGATCTCGGCGAAATCGCGCTGCCAGTCCGGATAGAACGGTTGGGCCATGTATTGCTCATCCACGATGTTTGTGAGCTGCTGGAAGGCCGGGATAATCACACCGTTCTCATCGATGAAGCGCATGGGGAGGCCGCTCCCAGTGAGATAGCCATGCGCCTGCGTCCCATCCGGCCGGCTGAGGACAGCACCCCGCATGTAGTAATCCAAATCGAGGGGGAAGCCGAGGTCCGCATGGATCTGGGCCCCGCCCACCCAGCCGGGCCCTGCCCGGATTTGGTGGGTTCGAATGGCCCCTGAGACAGGAGGTCCGTAACAGCGAAGGAATCGTTGCCGGGTGGCGTTGGTGGCCGTCCGGAAATCGCCATAGTCGTTCCCTGTTTCCGCATCGTAACCTACGTACGGATGAACACCCACCGTGTGGCCAGCGGTTCGCCAACGGGTTACCGCCTCGAGAGTTGGAGCGGACGGACAGCTGTCGAAGTTCAGGGTGAGGAAGAGAGTGACCCGGTTCCCAAAAGACTCGATGCTTTGGATCTCCGCATCATACTGGCTTTGCATGTTGCCGTGGGCATCGGCGGTGAGGATCAGCATGCTGAGCGCACTGTTGGGGAAATACCAAACCTGGGGCATCGGAGCGGCCTTTGCCATGCCGTCCCGAATGAGACGGGAGAGCAGCCGCATCTGCTCATCGACCTGGGGGATAGCGATGCGCTCAAGATCGATCCAGCCGCTGAAGATGTCCGTGGTCCGAAGGATCCCGTCCGGCTCGCGGTCTTGTCCCACCCATGCTGGGTTCCCTTGACGGGTCAGGGCGATGCTGCGGGCGAGATCATACCCCCAGATGATCAGGCGCCCGTTTCCCACCTGCCGGCGTCCCACCGCCGCATAACCCGTATCCACGCTTCGATCACCATAGAATCGGGCGATGATCTCCAGCCCTTCCGGAACGTAAAGATCCCCCTGGCCATGGAACTGCATACTTTCCGAGGCCAACCCGGCGCCTGCCGGGTGGGAGGGGTCCAGCCGGATGTAGCCCTCCGAAAGCGTCCCGGCGATGCCCAGCCCAAAGACCGCCCGCAGGTTGGGGGCAGGCCGCATGGCGATGAGGTCGCCCCCGTTCTCCACATACGATCGGAAGAGCGTTGCTTGCTCCAGAGTCAGCGGAGCTTCGGCGAGGAGGATCACCGGATAGCGTTGGAGGATGTCTGGAGAGACCTCCGAGAGACGCCAGACCTCATAAGCCATCCAGCCTTCGGTTTTCAGGATCTCCGGAAGATATGGCCCAAATGGGTTGGGGGCAAGGGGATCCCAGATCACCCCAACGCGCACCGCGGTGGGAGACTGCGCCTGGCTGATACGCAGAGCAAGCCCGCTCCAGAGCAAACCTGCGGTGAGCGCGATGAAGGAGCCCAGAAGGATCCCACGGGGTGGGATCGTGATTCTGCCCATAGGCCCCCCTCAAAAGCGATAGCAAATGAGATCCGTGTCCGGACAGAGGGGCTTGCGGCGCAACGGCCGGACAGGATCCGGCATAGTGGGAAGGGGCGCATCGGAAGGGGCCTGGAGGCCTTCCGAAGGGGCTAAGGTGCGCTGCTCAATGGCCACCCGCCAGTGGCCGGCAGGCACATCCAGCCGCACGCGCCCTCCCCGGGCGATGACCGCGCCCTCCCTCGCTGCCGCTCCACTGGCCTTATCCTGAATCCGAACGAGCAAGCGAGCCCCGCTGGGATACCAGCGGGGTGTGATCAAAGTGATCGGATCCCCGCTGCGGATCTCAAAGCCCTCTGGGGCTACCTCCCGGAGCTCGGTCCAGGTCCTCAGATCAGCTTTCATGACCGTCATCCCGTAGACGGTCGGGGCCCGAACCATCGCGAACCGGTAAGACCAACGATCCGGTGGACGGCGGGGGGATCGAAAAGCCCGCTCCAGCTCCTCAAAGATCCGGGCAATCTGCGCCGGGGAAAGCTCATGGCCCAGTCCAGGGATCTCCTCCCATTGGTGGGGATATCCAAGGGCCTGAAGGGTTTGGTGCATTCGGCGGCTATGGACAGGGCTGACCTCCGGATCGGCAGTGCCGTGGAAGAGCATGAGAGACAATCCTTTCAGGTTGGGGGCCAGTTCGATCGGGTTGTCCGCCGCGGACCGGAGCGGATCCGCCCCGCGGGGCCCGTAAACCGCCCGGATGGCCTGTGAGTCATGGACGTTCAGATCCAACACCCCAGCGATGGAAGCCGCCGCGGCGAACAGATCCGGCCGATGGGCCGCCAGGGAGAAGGCGCCTTTCCCCCCCATGGAGAACCCCACCAGCGCCCGCCCGCCGGGATCCCGTCGCACCGGATAACGGCCTTCCACCCACGGCAGGACTCCCTGGAAGAACCAGTCGTAAAACGAAACCTGCCAGGTGGAACCCCCGGGCCACGGGAGATCGGAATAGATGGAGTAGTACGATGGAACTCCCTCGTCCTCCCCTTGCAAGGCCACCAACAGGACATGGGCAGCATCTGCCGCCTGCTCGAGCTCGGGCCGCTCCCACATCCCCAGCCCCATGGCCCATCCGGATAACAAATAGGCCACCGGGTAAGGCCGATGAGAGGGAAAACCCGCCGGTCGGTAAACCCGCACCTCATGGGCTTCCCCCTGCCAGTCCACCGTCCAGCTCTCCCAGCTCCCCTGCGCATGGGCGGTCCATGCCCGTGTAGGGGTAAGCTGCGCCAGGGCGATCAGGATTCCCAACACAAGCCCCCCATGTCGATGCTGGCAGTGGCCTTTCAGAGGCCAGGAGCGCAAGACGATCCATTGATCCATGCCTATCCTCGATTTCGTTTGCCGACTTTCCTCGCTTCCGTCCCATCCCTTTTCCCAGCAGGGTTTTCCGGCCGTCCGGCCTCTCCAATCGACGCTCAACGTAGAATCAGGGGGAGATCGATCCGAAACTCGGTGGAAAGCGTGACGAAGCTCAGACCTCCCGCTGGGGTCCAGGAGGTGCTTCCTGCCCCGTTGGTCGACCGGACCTGAAGGCAATAGGAGGTGTTGGGGCTCAGGCCATCGAGCGCCACCGCGTGGGAGCGGGTCGGGGTGGCGCTCTGGCGGGACAAAGACCACATGCCGCAGGAGGTTCCCCAACGGACCTCGCTGGTAGCGTCCACATCGGTGGTCCAGCTCACCACAGCCATCGTGGCCATCGGGGAGACCGTGGGTCCGGAGAGGATGGTGGGTGGCGTGATGGTCCCGATGGGCGTATCGCGGCTGTAAACCGGCCCAGCTGACCGGTCGACGGATCCGTATCGACACTCGCCATCGTTGGTCCCCATCGAATCGCTCACCCCACCTGTGCAGGGACCCTCCGGCCCTTCATCGAAATGATAAAGGGCGACCGTGTCGGCGTCCGGTGCGAAGGGAGCGGTGGGCGGGGGGAACGGTCCGTTGTAGCGTATGATACGGGAGAGCCGCACCTCATCGATCCATCCGCTATAGGAGGGATAAAGGGCGCGGTTCAAGTCATGTTTCTCCGCCCCGATGACCAGATAGGGGTCATTCGGATACGAAGGTGGAATGGGACGGCCATCCCGATAGCGAATATCTTCTAGCGGACCGAACCCACTGGCATCCAACTGGCCATCCACAAAGATCTGCATGCGTCCGTCGCTCTGGCGACGGGTGACGGCGATGTGGTGCCACCGGCCATCGGCGACCGGGCGCGCCCCGCAGAGGGTGAATCCGTTCCCGAGCTGGTTGATCCCAAAGGCGATCCGTCCGCCGGCCAGGGATACCCCGTAATCCCCGTAGTCGCCTGGGCCGAAGACATCGCGATCGAAAATGATGTTGCCGTAAATCCAGGGATCTCCTTCGCTCGACAAGCAAGCAGAACTGGAGTTCTCCGCTGATGTCGCCTTCATCCACCACTCCAGCGTGAAATCCCCACCGACGTTTATGGAGCGACCTTCCACCAAGATCTTGACGCGGTCGATATCCTTGCCACCGTTGCCGTAGAAGCGCAGGGAGAACTCACCAGCAGCGTCCACTCCTGCTGAGGGCTGTGCCGAAAGAATCTGTAGGGCAAAGAATAATCCGCTCAGAAAAAAGGTTCGTAGAACCCTACATCTCATGGACAGTGGAAACCCTTATCAGCGGTTCATCGGGGAACCGCAAGATTGTGAGAGGGGTCTGTTCCTCTTCATCCACGCCCGGAACCACTACGCGGAGCGGGAAACGGAGGCCGGCTGTGGGATCGGCTCCACCACTGGAGCGGCGGCCTGCCCTGCCTCCAGATCCCGGCGGATGCGGAGCTCCCGCTGGCTCAGCTCGGTTAGCGCGCGGACCAGGATCCCAGCGGTCAGGAGGTCCACCCCCATCACCACAGCCAGGGCGCTGACCGCCGGGACGAACCATGGGGCCGGGAAGGACGGCGAGGTCAGCCCGGCCAGGGCCGCCCATCCATAAAGGGCCAGGCCGATCGCGATGCTGAGGGCCCCCATTGGAAGGAAACGCTGTTCCAGGGGACGACGGAACAGAGGACGGCCGAACAGGCCTTGGCGGATCGGGCGTTTATAGAACAGCGAGACGATGTGATTAAAGAGCGTTCCTATGGCAAACAAATGCAGGCCGAGGGCCGCCAGCACCACTGCGGCGAAGAGGCGCGGGAAGGGCCAACCGCCTGGCCCCGGCCATAGGATCGCGCTGCCTCCCAGGGCCAGGCCTAGCAGTCCTAGCCCGAAGCCGGCCATCCCAAATACCCGCACCGGGTTGTAAGTCATCACCGTCCAAACGATGGCATGAAGGAAGCGCACGCCGTCGCGCAGCGGGTGCAGCTTGGATTGCCCCAGGCGCTCGCGGTAGGGGATCGGGACCTCGACCACGCGCAGGTTCTCATAGATCGCCCGTGCGCTCATCGCCGGGGTGAAGTTCAAGCCGTCTGGCAGGGGATACAGGCGCTCCAGGGCTTCCCGGCGCAGCAGCCGCATGCCGCTGGCGCTGTCGCTGACCGTGGTGCCTCCCAGCACGCGGAGCAGGAACGCAAACCCCCAGTTGCCGATCCGGCGCACCAGGGGCATCTCGGAATCCGTCCCGCCCATGCGGGAGCCCACCACCAGATCCGCGCCCCTCGTGCAGGCGATCCGATAGAGCTCCGGGAGCGACTCAGGGGGGTAGGTGGCGTCGGCGTCCAGGAAAGCCAACCACTCCCCCCGGGCGTGGGCGAAGCCCGTCTTGAGCGCCGCCCCATAGCCCCGATTGACCGGATGGCGGATCAGACGGACCTCCGGGTAAGCCGCGGCGATCTCCGCCGTGCGATCCCGGGATCCGTCATCCACCACAAGCATTTCCCACCCCATCAGCCCCGCCTCGCGCAAGGCGGGTCCGATCGCTCGCAGTCGATCCAATACCGACCGGATCGCGTTCTCTTCGTTATAAGCGGGGATCACAATGGACAGTGTGCTCATCGGAATTCCTCCTGAGCGAGAACCGTGGCCTGCGCCGTTGGAAGACCGCCGTGGAAAATCGGACCCTCCGCCGATCGGGAGCGATCGAGCCGGCTTCCAACCACCCGAGCTGGAACGCCGACGGCGATGGCGTAAGGCGGAAGGTCCTCTGTCACCACTGCCCCTGCGCCCACCACCGCTCCCCGCCCGATGCGCACCCCATCAAGGACGACGGCTCCTCCACCCAACCAGACATCGTCTTCAATGACGATCCCACGCGCCGTGATCCCTTGCTCGGCGATGGGGCGATGGGGATCCTGGAAGACATGGTTGACCGCCAGGATCTGAACCAACGGGCCTGTGTAGACGAAGTCCCCAATTGTCACGCCGCCCTGACCTCGGATCGCGTTGTATTCCCCGATGAAGCACCGCCGTCCGATGATGATGCCGGCGTGGGGGAGCTCCCGGAAGTTGTAAACGTGGAGCACTGAGCCGTGCATGATCACCGTGCCATCGCCGATCGTGATGCCGTTCGGACAGGCGTGGAGGTAAACTCCTTCATCCAAGTAGACCCCTCGGCCCAGGGCGATCCGTCGGGGCTGGGCCAGGCGGACGCCTCGGGCAAGGTAGGGGAAGCCTTGGGCGTTCAGGAGCAACCGATAAGCCACCCCCCGCAACCCGATCCCGATGAGCCCGGGGAGGTCGCGGAGGAGGGCCATCAAGAGCTGCTCCAACAGGTAAGCGCCCCACCCAGTGGATTGGGTGTGGATGTACAGATCGAGGACCTCAACCCAGCGGCGCGGCCAGCGGGACATCGGTCACCTTCAACGGTCGGGTCAGGAGGATCCGGGCCTCGCGGCGCAGGATCCAGGACACTGCTTCCGGGAGATCCCGGAAGATCGGAACTTCGGGATAGCGTTGAGGAACCAGATCGCTCTGGAGGGCGCCTCGCCCGGTTCGAACCAAGAGGGGCTGGCATCCAACCGCCAGGGCCGCCTCCACATCCGTCAGGGCATCCCCGATCAGGTAGGAATCCTCCAGCGAGATCCCCAGATCTTTGGCAGCCTGGAACAGCAGCCCCGGCTTCGGCTTGCGGCAGAAGCAACCCTCCTCCGGGCGGTGTGGGCAGTAATAAATTGCATCCAGCCGCCCTCCCAATCGCTGGATGCTCTGGGTCATTCGCACATGGATCTCGTCCACCATCTCCGCGGGGACGATCCCCCGATGGATGATGGCCTGGTTTGTGACCACAACAATGGGGAAGGGGGTCTCCGCCAGGCGGCGCAATGCAAAGAGCGCCCCCGGCAGGAAACGGAACTCGGCCCACGACTTCACGTGATCCGGCCGGTTTTCACAGATCACCCCATCACGATCCAGGAACACGGCGCGCATCCGGCAAAGGCTCCTCATGTAGGATCGGCACCGCGGTCCACGTGTTCTCCCACGTCCGCCGCAGCACCGTGGTGATGGTGTGTTGAAGGATCAAATGGATATCCTCGATCTG
>NZ_JBHOQJ010000315.1:0-27611 GCF_042408365.1 Thermoflexus sp. | reverse complement strand
TGTGCAATAGTTTCAATCCCACGCTGGTTCGATTGAGGGGCCGGGGCCTCCGCCCACCGGATCACCGACCCTACCTTGTTTCAATCCCACGCTGGTTCGATTGAGGGGCCCCGCGGCGGGAGTTTGAACTTCTCGGCGTCTCGAGTTTCAATCCCACGCTGGTTCGATTGAGGGGCCGCGGAGCAGGTGGTGGATAATCGCGTGATGGTCGGTTTCAATCCCACGCTGGTTCGATTGAGGGCCGGGAAGCTTTAATCCGCTCCCGTTCCCCATGCCGGTTTCAATCCCACGCTGGTTCGATTGAGGGCCGCGAAACGGATCATCCAATAGCACGCAACCCCCTTGTTTCAATCCCACGCTGGTTCGATTGAGGGACGGCGGGGTGGAGGAGATCCGGCGCTGGGATCCGGGTTTCAATCCCACGCTGGTTCGATTGAGGGGCGCCCGGGCCCGCGCGGCGGGCGGACGATCGCGTATGGATTCAATCCCACGCTGGTTCGATTGAGGGGCCCGCTTGATCTTTCGCCGTCCCGGAGACGGTAAGATGTTTCAATCCCACGCTGGTTCGATTGAGGGGTCTCCGAGGCGGTTCCCCATCGCCCCGGGGATCTCCGTTTCAATCCCACGCTGGTTCGATTGAGGGCGGCCCCAAGATCCAGCTGCAGCTGAAGGATCCCTTGTTTCAATCCCACGCTGGTTCGATTGAGGGGCCTGCGATTCTAGAGAAGGGACGTGGTAAGGGGAGGGAACAAATAGGTTTTCCAGTAATTGCATATCTAATATACCATGGATTGATGAATTTTGTCAAGTTCAAAGCCGGACAAGGTGCGGGTGGGAAGAGGGGGGTCCGCGGAAGCCTTTTCGTTAGATGGTGTTCGATGACGAATGAAAAGATCATGAGAGAAGGTTGTGAAATGAAACCTGAAAAGAAAGAGTTGGAGAAGATCAGTTTCAAAGGGAATTTATGAGAAGGACCCGTGGACCCCCGATCGCCGAAAATCCTTAGGAGGTCCGCGGAAGGTTTTTGAGTCCGGTGAACTAAAATTTAACTGGGAAGCCCTCCAGAGGATCTGGGCGCCGTTGGATTCGGAGCCCTGAGGATCCGTCAATGAATCGCCAGCATTCGGACATCCCGACAGGAGCGCCCACCGGCTTCCCCGACGACCCACACGGGCTCCGCTGGATCGAAGCCGTGCCCAGTTGACCATACCTATCCCAGGAGGTTCGCTGATGCACATCCCCGCTACCGCCGATGTGGTGATCGCCGGGGGTGGGGTGATGGGCTTGAGCACCGCCTATCACCTCCTCCGAAAACACCCTGGCCTCCGTGTGGTCGTCCTCGAGAAGGGTCCCTTCTTCGGTTGCGGCTCCACAAGCAAGGCCGCCGGCGGCTTCCGCCACCAGTTCGCGACGGAGATCAATATCCGCCTCTCGCTCCTCAGCGTCGCGATGATGGAGCGTTTCCCTGAGGACCCCGGCGCCCCCCTCACGCTGCACTTCTGCGGTTACCTCTTCCTCCTCACCCGTGAGGAGGACGTGGCGGAGTTCCGCGCCCAGGTGGACCTGCAACACCGCCTGGGTGTTCCCACGGAATGGCTCGACGGGGCGGAGATCCGCCGTCGCCTCCCGATGATGCGCCTCGAGGACGTCATCGCCGGGACGTTTTGCCACCGCGACGGGTTGCTGAGCCCGATGGACCTGGTGAACGGCTACGCCGTCGGTGCCCGTCGCCTGGGCGGCTCCCTCTTCACGGAAACGCCAGTCACCGGCGTTCGGACCCGGGGCGGCCGCGTCGAGGCGGTGATCACCCCCGCCGGCGAGATCGCGACGCCCATCCTGGTGAACGCCGCCGGCGCCTGGGCCGCCCAGATCGGCCGGATGGTGGGGGTGGACCTCCCGATCCTCCCCTATCGCCGGCAGTACCTCATCACGACCCCCATCCCAGAGATTCCCCCGGATTTCCCGATGGTGATCGACTTCGCCCAAAGCCTGTATTTCCACCGGGAGGGCGAAGGGATCCTGACGGGGATGTCCAACCGGTCCGAGCCGCCGGGTTTCAACGAGCAGCTGGATCCGGAGTGGGAGCTGATCCATATGGAAGCGGCGATCGCCCGGATGCCTTTGCTGGAGCACGCGGGGGTTCGAGCCCGGGTGGTCGGCCTCTACGAGGTGACACTGGACGCCCACCCGATCCTCGGCCGGGTTCCTGCAGTGGAGGGCTTCTACGTAGTGGCCGGCTTCAGCGGCCACGGGGTGATGCACGGCCCGGCCGCCGGGCTCCTGATGGCGGAGGAGATCTTGGAGGGAAAGGCGCACACGCTGGAGATCGCCCCGCTCCGATGGGAGCGCTTCGCCCAGGTGGCTGCCCCACCGGAATATAACGTGATCTAAGGGCTTGGGGCGCCGGGAAAACCCGAAGGGGGCCACCCGAAGGTGGCCCCCACGCGTTAGGATACTGGCTGCCCCAGACGGGCCCGCTCCTCCTCTGCCCGTCCCTCATCGATCTTCTCATAGAGCGGGCGGATCTCCCCCAGGCGCTGGCCGGGGCGAAGCCGGCTGGGCTCCCAGCGGAACCGGGGATCGAATTCGTAGGTCAACACGAGATGTTCCCGCGAGGTTTCGGCGACAGGCCGCGTCACCAGGCGCCCGATCAGCGTCCCCTCATATCCCAGCATCTCGTGGACCCGCTGGCTGGAGAAGGGGAGGAAGGGCGCGAACATCACCTTCAGGCTGTCGATGGCCCGCAGGGCCACATAGATGGTCGTCCCCGCCCGCGTCCGGTCCGCCTGGATCTCCTTCCAGGGCTCGCGCTCATTGAGATAGCGGTTCACCTCCGCCGCCAGCCCCATCACGGTTTCCAGCGCCTGACGGAAACGGCAGCTTTCAATGAGATGCCCCACGGTCTCGAAGGCCACGTCCACTTTGGCCAGGATCTCGGCGTCCCGCGGCTCCATCAGGCCGGGCATGGGGACTTCGCCGTTGAAGTGGCGGGCGGTGAAGGTCAGCACGCGGTGGACCAGGTTCCCCCAGATGGAAAGGAGCTCCTCGTTGTTGTGCCGGATGAAGTCGATCCAACGGAACTCCGCGTCCTGGGTCTCCGGCATGATCGCCGTCAGGTAATAACGGATGGCGTCCACCGCATAACGCTCCGCGGCGTCCAAGGCCCAAACCGCCCAGTTGCGGCTGGTGGAGAATTTGTCCCCTTCCAGGTTGAGGAACTCATTGGCCGGGACGTCGTAGGGGAGGGTGAGGCGCTTGGAGGGATCTTCCTCATAAAGGCGCTCGGTCCCCATCAGCTGGGCCGGCCAGATGATGGTGTGGAAGGGGATATTGTCCTTCCCGATGAAGTAGACGATGCGGGCCTCCGGGTCATACCACCACTCCTTCCAGGCCTGGGGATCGCCGGCGAGGGAGGCCCACTCGATCGTGGCGGAGAGATAGCCGATGACCGCCTCGAACCACACGTAGAGCACCTTGCCCTCAAAGCCCTCCAAGGGGACGGGGATGCCCCAATCCAGGTCGCGGGTGATCGGGCGCGGCTGGAGCCCCTGCCGGATGTAATTGAGGGTGAAGGTGAGGACGTTCGGCCGCCAGTACCCCTTGTCGCGCAGATAGGCCAGGAGGGGCTCCGTGAAGGCAGGCAGATTGAAGAAGTAGTGCTCCGTCTCCCGCAGCACCGGCGTGCTGCCGTCGATCCGGCTGCGCGGGTTGATCAACTGGGTCGCCTCCAACAGCGTCCCGCACCGCTCGCATTGATCCCCCCGGGCCCGCTCATAGCCGCAGATCGGGCACGTCCCCTCGATGTAGCGATCGGGAAGGAAGCGCCGGGAGACCTCGGAGTAGAACTGACGCTGGGTCTGCTTGAACAGATAGCCTTTCTCCAGGAGGCGCAGGAACATATCTTGGGAGACCCGGTGATGGTTCTCGGTGTCGGTGTGGGTGAAGAGGTCGAAGGAGATCCCGTATTTCTGCCAGGTCTCTAAGAAGATCCGATGATAGCGCTCGAACAGCTCCCGTGGCGGCACCCCCTCCCGATCCGCCTGAACGGTGATCGGAGTCCCGTGGGAGTCCGATCCGGAGACCATCAAAACCTGACGGCCTTTCAGGCGATGGTAGCGCGCGAAGATATCCGCCGGGAGATAGGCGCCTGCGATGTGGCCCAGATGCAACGGGCCGTTGGCGTAAGGCCATGCCACGCAGACCAACACTTTCTCCGTTGTCATCTCCACCTCCTCGGCTTGCCTTGAGGATTCAAGTTCGAGGCGCCCGGCGCCGTAAATAAAAACCGCCGGCCGAGGCCGGCGGTCAGCGGGCGAAAATCAACCCGGCAGTCGGGGGGGCCTCAGGCCCCCGACCGCTGGCCCTTCTCCTCATCATGGGCATGCCATACGGAAAACCGGCTTGGATCATTGTCTCTAAACCCAATGAAGAAGCTTTCGGGGAGGGCGGGCCTCCAGCTCGCTCCTTTCGCATGCCGGAGGAGCCCCCGTGTTTTTTACATTTTATCGAGATCTATAGGGCTACGCAAAGGGAAGGAAGGCCGACGGATGCTTGGGATGCCGACTGAAGCCGCCCTTTTTAGGCCTTCGCCGACCCAAGCGTCCGCGCAGGCGGACGCCCGACGCGAAGCGCCTCGGGAGGCTGATTTCAATCAGCGCGAGAGGCGCTCGGCCAGCGGTCGGCTTGCGCCGACCGGATCCTGCGTCTGCGTAAGCGGATGCATGGCATGAGGCGCCTCGAAAGGCCGATTTCTAATCGGCGCCAGAGGCATCGCCCACGTCCTGCGATGGGGAACGCGGACGGGCGGGCACGCCGTACACGAGGGTCTCGGGGGGGACGTCCCGGGTCACGACGGACCCGGCGCCGGTTTTCGCCCTCCGTCCCACCCGCACCGGCGCCACCAACATAGTGTCGCTGCCGATGAACGCTTCGTCCTCAATGATCGTCGGATGCTTGCGCACCCCATCGAAATTGCACGTGACGGTCCCCGCCCCGATGTTCACATCGGCCCCAACGGTCGCGTCGCCCAGATAGCCGAAGTGATGCATCCGCGTCCGCGGTCCCACGGCGCTGTTCTTGATCTCCGCGAAGTTGCCGACGTGCACATCCTCAGCCAGCCGGGTCCCCGGCCGTAAGCGGGCGAAAGGCCCCACATGGACGCGATCCGCGAGCACGGCGCCCTCGACCACAGAGGCCTCCACCACGCACTCGTCGCCGACCACGGCATCCCGGAGGATCGTGTTCGGCCCGATGCGGCACCGGCGCCCGATCCGGGTTTCCCCCTCAATGTAGGTGTCCGGGTAGATCACCGTGTCCGGTCCGATGCTCACCTCGGCCCCGATGTAAACCCGCTCGGGGTCCAACAAGGTGACCCCTTCCAACATCCAGCGGGTGTTGATCCGCCGCCGCAGGATGCGTTCGGCTTCGGCCAGCTGCACCCGCGTGTTGATCCCGAGGGCTTCTTCAGGGTCCTCCAGGGCGACGGTCTCGATCCTTGCTCCCTCCGCGGCCGCCAGGGCCACCAAATCGGTGAGGTAGATCTCCCCTTTCGCCGGGCTGGGTTGCAGGCGCGAAAGGGCAACCCAGAGCCAAGGCTCGCGCACAACGTAAACGCCCACGTTGATCTCGGAGATCTCTCGCTCCTCCGGGTTTGCTTCCGCCTCTTCCACGATGCGCAGCGCCCTCCCGGCCGGATCCCGCACCACGCGCCCGTAGCCGGCGGGGTCCGCTCGGTGGACGGTGAGGAAGGTCAGCGTGGCGCCGGTGGCCTGATGGGTTTCGATCAAACGTCGGAAGGTCTCGGGGCGCACCAGGGGCAGGTCGGCGTAGGTGATCAGGATATGGGGGACCTCCCCTCGCAGGATCGGCTCCGCCCAACGCACCGCATCGCCCGTTCCCCGGGGTTCCGGCTGGACTGCGAAGCGGACGTCCGGCCCGGCGGCCTCGCGGACCGCCGATGCGTTCAGCCCGATCACCACCACCGGCGGGTGCGGGCATCCAGCCGCCCGGAGCGACTTCAGGACGTGCTGGATCATCGGGCGCCCCGCCAGGGGATGCACCACTTTCGGCCGCTCGGACTTAAAACGGGTGCTGAGCCCCGCCGCCAGGATCACCGCTGTCCAGGTCATGCGACACCCATCCTTTCCTTCAAAATGCTAAGGAGAAGTTTTTGTTTGTAGTCGGGCGCTTGTGAAATTTAAAAAGCGAACTCCCCCATGGGAAGGGGGGAGAAAGGGGGGTGGGGCCTCCCGCTTCCCTCCCAGTGTATCCTCAGTGTGGAACGTCCAGATTAATTCGTTGGATTTCATCAGCGCCTGTCTTTCTCTTGCGAACATCGGTCGCGATTCTCCGGGTCCCCCGACATTGGATGTGGGGAAACCCCTTGCCATGGGTCGCCTTACCGAGCTCGAGCGCGCTGTTGGCCCATCCAGTAGCCGACAACTCCGCCGATCAGCAAAAGGGCGAGGAATCCGGCGCCCAACAACAGCCCTTCCCCGATTTGGGAGTAATCGACCCCAGCGGAGGTCACCGGCGCGGCGGTTGGGGATGGGGTGGGTGTGGCCGAAGCGGCGCGCAACTGGAATCCGAACAGCAGCGTCGCTTCGGCGTTCCGCGGCAGCCAAATGTCCCGCCGAGTCGGTCCGGAGGGCTGATAGCCCGCCGGGCTCTCCACGGCGAGGACGTAATAGCCTGGCGCCAGGTCCCGCGCGCAGACCGGCTGGCCCGCCCCCGAGATCAGGGTGGTTTTCCATCCATGCCCATCGATCAGGTCAATGGAGATCCCGGCGATCCATGGCTCGCCGTCCTCTTTCATTTCGTTCCCGTTTCGATCTTCAAAGGCCCCGGTGCACAGGGCCCCCGGTTGTTGAGAGGCCGGCGCTGGTGTCGGAGTCGGTGATGCCGCGCCGGACTGTGGCGGGCGGATCAGAAGCTCTTGGCCCACGATGAGCAAATCCGAGCCCAAGCCGTTCAGCGCCTTGATCTCCTCCACGGTGGTTCCATACAGCAGGGCCAGTCCGAAGAGGGTATCCCCCTCTTCTACGGTATGGACGATGGAGCCGTCCGGGCGGGGTGTGGCCGTGACCTGGGCCTGGGCCAACGCCCGGCGCTCCCATCCGTTCAGGCTCCCGACCGCGATGCCCATCAAGATCAACCCCAGCCCTCCTCCCAGCAGCCAACCACCGATTCTGCGCATCGATCCCCCCTGGTGTTGGAGTGGTTCGAGGAGCGGTCGGCGCACCGGAGCCCATGCCCCTCCGATGAGGAGGCGCCCTCGGCACGCCGGGCAGGCGTTGGAGCCTGCGCTCATAGGAACGATTCCATTATAGCCGGGCTGCTTGCGGCCCGGGCGTTCCATGATCCGCCAGGAGGCCCGAAGGGCTTCGGGCGCTGATGGATCTCCGTTGGGCAACCCGCAAGCTGCGCTATCATTAGAGGGGAATAGGGCCTGAGGGCTCAGCGCCCTTTCCGGAGGGATCCATGCATTGGTCAATGGTGGAGGGAACGCCCTTAGGGACGATATGGGTGGTTGCCAGCGCTCAGGGGGTTCTCCGAGTGATTTTCGGGGAGGACGGGGAGCGGGAATGGGCGGAGGTTCAAACGGCCCATCCGGGGATGGAGCGTCGGGAGGACGGCTTGGCGGCGCAGGCCATCGCCCAGATCCTGGAATACTTGCGTGGGACACGAAAAACGTTCACCGTGCCCCTGGACCTGAGGGGAACGGCTTTCCAACGAAGGGTCTGGGCGGAGACGGCGCGCATCCCCTACGGGCAGGTCGTGACCTACGCGGAGTTGGCCCGTCGGATCGGACGGCCCGAGGCGGCCCGCGCCGTGGGCCAGGCGCTGGGGGCCAACCCGCTCCCGATCCTCATCCCATGCCATCGGGTGGTCGCCGCGGAGGGCCGGCTGGGCGGCTACACCGGAGGCCGACATCTGAAGCGGTGGCTGTTGCATCTGGAGGGGGTATCGCTTGCGGTTGGATGAGCTTCCGACGCCCCTGGCGGCTTTGCTGCGGCGCTGGCGGGCGGACCCCGGTTTCCGCCGTCGGGTGGCCTCCTGGGCCTGGGCGCCGGCCCGTGAGGCGCAATGGGCTCCGATCCCCGAGGACCTCCACCCCCGGTGGCGCGAGGCCTTGCAGAAAGAGGGGATCTCCAAGCTCTACACACATCAGGTCGAAGCGTATCGGGCGGCCCGCTCGGGCGCCCACGTGGCCCTCTTCACCGGCACCGCCTCCGGGAAGACCCTGGCGTTCCTCCTGCCGATCCTCCAAGCGCTTTGCGAGGATCCCCAAACCACCGCCCTTTTTTTGTATCCCACCAAGGCCTTGGCCCACGACCAGCTGGCGATCCTCCGCGCCTGGCTTTCCGCCGCGCGGCTTTCGGTCGCCGCGCTGCCGTATGATGGGGACACGCCCGGCGAGGCCCGGCGGTTCGTCCGGGAGCGGGGGCGTTTGCTGCTGACCAACCCGGATATGCTCCATCTGGGGATCCTGCCGCAACACCCGCGTTGGGCGTCGTTCTTGAGCCATTTGCGCTTTGTGGTGATCGACGAAGCCCACGTCTATCGGGGCGTGTTCGGCAGCCACGTGGCGAACGTGCTGCGGCGGTTGCGGCGCCTGGCCGCCGCATACGGCGCCTCTCCCCAGTTCCTCCTGGCCTCGGCCACCGTCGCCAACGGCCCCGAGCTCGCCGAGGGGTTGGTGGAAGGGCCGGTCCGGATCATCGAGGCCGACGGAGCTCCTTACGGCGAACGCCACTTCATCCTGTACCGTCCACCGCTGCTGGATGCGGCCACCGGATTGCGCCAGAGCGCCTTGACCGCTGCGGTCGGCCTGATCTTAGCCTTTTTAGAGCACGGGATCCCCACGATCGCGTTCGCCCGTTCCCGCATGGCGGTCGAGCGGCTGCTCCGCATGGTGCGATCGGCCTGGACGGAGCGAGGGGGAGATCCGGAGGAGATCCGAGGGTATCGGGGCGGATACCTTCCGGAGGAGCGTCGGGCGATCGAGAAGGGGCTGCGCGAGGGGCGGATCCGGGGGGTCATCGCCACCAACGCCCTGGAGTTAGGGGTGGATATCGGGACTTTGGAGGCCTGCGTGATGGTGGGCTACCCGGGGACCATCGCCTCGGTCCGTCAGCAGGCCGGGCGGGCGGGCCGCCGGGCGCCGCTGAGCGTCGCCATCCTGGTGCTCACCGCGACTCCTCTCGATGAGTATCTGGCGGGGCATCCGGAGTTCCTTCTCCGAGGCTCGCCGGAGGCAGCGCGTTTCGATCCGGATAACTTAGCCATCTTAGCGGATCACCTGCGGTGCGCCGCGTTCGAGTGGCCGCTGCGCCCGGAGGAGCCGTTCGCCCGAACGTTGGATACGGAGTGGCTGGTGGAACAGCTGATCGCCGACGGGGAGCCGCTGTATCGAAATCCGACCGATGGGCGGGTTTACTTCGCCGCCGACCGCTATCCGGCCCAAGCGGTGAGCCTGCGGACCAGCACGGGGGACCGGGTCAGGATCCGCCTGGGTGCGGAGGGAGGGAGCCGGGTCATCGGCGAGGTGGATCGCCCCTCCGCGCCCCGATTGGTCCACCCGGGCGCGGTGTATCTCCACGAGGGCATCGCCTACCGGATCGTTTCGGTGGATTGGGAGGAAGGGGAGGCCGTTGCGGCGCCCTTTGAGGGGGACGAGCTCACGGAGCCGATCGTCGAGGCGGATTGGCATCTGGAGGAGGAACGGGGGCGGCAGGTGGAACCGTGGGGGATCGAGGCGTGGGGCGAGGTGACCATCGTGAGCCGGGTGGTGGGATATCGGCGCCTGCGGTGGCCGGGCGGGGAGTTGTTGGGATGGGAGGAGGTGGAAACCCCGGAGGTCACGCTGCCCACCGCCGCCTGGTGGCTGACCCTCCAGCCGGCGCTCCTGGAGCGTCTGAAGCAGGAAGGCATCCACATCGGGCCTCTCGATTATGGGCCGGAATGGGAAACTGTCCGTCGGAAGGTTCGCGCGCGGGACGGCTATCGCTGCCGGGTGTGTGGGGCCCCGGAGCCGCCAGGGCAGGCCCACGATGTCCACCATCTCCGCCCGTTGCGAACGTTTCGGGACCTCACGGAGGCCCATGCCCTGGAGAACCTGATCACCGTCTGCCGGCGCTGCCACCGTCGTCTGGAGCAGATGCTGGGGACCCGCAGCGCCCTCTCCGGGCTGGCCCATTTGCTCCACGGCCTCGCCCCGCTCTTCCTGATGAGCGATCCGGCGGATCTGGGCGTTCTGGTGGACCCGGAGGGTCGGGCCGCGGGCGGCCCCACGGTGTTGCTGTATGAAGGGGTCCCCGGCGGCGTTGGGTTTGCTGCGCATCTCTGGATGGTCCGGGAGGCCCTGCGACAAGCGGCCCTGGAGGTGGTGAAGCGCTGCCCGTGCGAGCGGGGGTGTCCGGCCTGTGTGGGGCCGCCGGGCGAGATGCCGGATCTAAAGGGGGAAACCCGCCGGCTGCTGGAGCGCATATGCGAATGGGGGCTATAGGGAGGATTTTATTCCTATAATAACCCATGACGGTCGTGCAGGCGCCCTGGGGGCAGGCACAAGGCCTGCCCCTACAAAGGCCATTTGCACCGTTGCCTGGGGGCACCCCTTGGGGATGCCCCTATCGGGGCGCCCTCGCTCATGATTCCAACCGGATGGGGTGACGATGACTCCGCTGGTGGTGCTGGTGGATGGACATTCCCTGGCGTATCGGGCGTATTACGCGCTGCTCCGCCAGGGCCTTCAGACCCGCAAGGGGGAGCCGACCCACGCGGTCTACGGCTTCACGTCGATGCTTCTGAAGGTCTGGCGGGAGCATCGCCCGAATTACATGGCCGTGGCCTTCGATGTGGGGCGGACGTTCCGCCATGAAACGTTTGTGGAGTACAAGGCGACCCGGGCCGAGCGGCCCTCGGACTTCGATGCCCAGCTGGCTCGCATCCACCAGGTCATCGATGCCTTCGCGATCCCCAAGCTGACGGCGGAAGGCTATGAGGCGGACGATGTGATCGGCACGGTGGCCCACCAAGCCCTTCAGCGGGGCATGGAGGTCCTGATCGTCACCGGCGACACGGACACCTTCCAGCTGATCCGGCCGGGCATCCGGGTCCTCACCTCGCGCCGCCATTTCGACGACATCGTGATCTACGATGTGGAAGCCATCCGTGAGCGCTACGGCCTGGAACCCCATCAGCTGGTGGACCTCAAGGCCCTCACCGGCGACCCCAGCGACAACATCCCAGGGGTCCGGGGGATCGGGGAGCGGACGGCGACGGAGCTCCTGAAGCGCTACGGATCGCTGGAGAACATCTACGCTCATCTGGACGAGATCCAGCCGGAGCGGGTGCGCCGGCTGCTGGAGGCCGGCCGGGAGCAGGCGTTCCTGAGCAAGGAACTGGTCCGGATCCGCACGGACGTCCCCATCGCGGTGGATTGGGAAGCATGTCGGGTTGGGCGTTACCACCGGGAGGCGGTGCTGGCCCTCTTCCAGGAGCTGGAGTTCCGGAGCCTGATGAACCGGCTCCCCGATGGCACGACGCCTCTGGAGGCGGCGCCATCGGTCGAGGAGGCGCCGAAGCCGGCCAGCCAGCCGACGCTCTTCGCGGAGCCGGTGGGCCCGGCGGTGATCCAGCCCCTCGTGGTGCCGCCCCTGCGGACCGAGCATCTCCCCCGCCCGACGGAGGCCACCGTGGTGACCGACGAGGCGGGGCTGGTCGCCTTGCGGGAGGCCTTGGAGCGGGCGCCGCGCTTCGCCTTCGATGTGGAGACGGACGCCCTGGCCCCGATGTCGGCCGGCCTGGTGGGGCTCTCCTTCGCGGTGGAGGAGGGTCGGGGTTACTACGTCCCCGTTGGCCATCGGGACGGCTCGCCGCAGCTGCCCCTCGCCCGCGTCTTGGAGGTGCTGGGGCCGATCCTGAGGGATCCGGGGCGCCCGAAGATCGGCCACCACGCGAAGTTCGACCTGCTCGTCCTGGCCCGCCACGGAGTGGAGGTGCAAGGCCTGGCCTTCGACACGATGGTCGCCGAGTGGGTGCTGAACCCTGCGGCGTACGGGCTCAGCCTCAAGCACCTGGCCTGGCTCCGGCTGGGGGTGGAGATGACCACCATCGAGCAGCTGATCGGGAAGGGCAAGGGCCAGCGGTCCTTCGCCGACGTCCCGGTCTCCGCCGCTGCCCCCTACGCCGCCGCCGACGCCGATCTCACCCTGCGCATCGCCCGCCTCCAAGAGGAGGAGCTCCGTCGACAGGGCATGTGGGCGCTCTTTACAGAGATCGAGGTCCCCCTGATCCCTGTGCTGGTCCGCATGGAGCTGGCGGGCATCCTCATCGACGTGCCCCTTCTGCAACAGATGTCGAAGGAGTTCGAAAAGCGGATCCAGATCCTGGCCCAGGAGATCTACCGCTGGGTGGGCTACGCCTTCAATCTGGATTCCCCCCGCCAGCTGTCGGATGCGTTGTTCGGAAAGCTCCAGCTGCCGACGGTCGACGTCCCACGAACCGGGACGGGGATGTATTCGACCTCCAGCGAGGTGCTGGAGAGCCTGCGGGGAGCGCATCCGGTGATCGACCTCATCCTGGAATACCGGCAGCTGGCCAAGCTGAAAAGCACCTATGTGGACGCGCTGCCCCGGATGATCCATCCGACCACCGGGCGGATCCACCCCATTTATCATCAGACCGGGACGGTGACCGGGCGGATCTCGGCGAGCGATCCCAACATTCAGAACATCCCCATCCGCACGGAGCTCGGCAAGCAGATCCGACGGGCGTTCATTGCCCCGCCGGGGTCCGTGCTCCTCTCGGCCGATTACTCCCAGATCGAGTTGCGCATCCTGGCGCACATCACCAAGGATCCCGGGCTGATCGGGGCGTTCCAGGCGGGCGAGGACATCCACCGGGCCACTGCGGCGAAGGCCTTCGGGATCCCCTTGGACCGGGTGACGGAGGAGCAGCGGAGCTTCGCCAAGCGGATCAACTATGGCCTGATCTATGGGATGAGCGCCCACGGACTGGCTCAACAGCTGGGGATCTCCCGGCGGGAGGCGGAGCGCTTCATCCAGCAATATTTCACGGCCTTCCCACAGGTGAAGACATATATCGAGACCATCAAGGCCCAGGTCGCCCAGCGGGGATATGTTGAGACGCTGCTGGGTCGGCGCCGCTATTTCCCGGAGCTGATGCCGACGGGCCCGGACCAGGCCCCCCGGCGGCTCCCCGAGGCGGTCCGCCGGAAAGCGGAGCGCGAGGCCATCAACGCGCCGATCCAGGGCAGCGCCGCCGACATCATCAAGGTGGCGATGATCCGGATCGACCGGGCGCTTCGGGAACAAGGCCTGCGCGCCCGGATGATCATGCAGGTTCACGACGAGCTGGTCTTCGAGGTCCCGGAGGAGGAGGTGGAGGTCGTCCGGACGATGGTGGAGGCGGAGATGCGGAACGCCTACCCGCTGGTGGTGCCCCTGGAGGTCGAAACCCATATCGGGCCGCACTGGTCATAGGGCGCCGTGGCCTCTCAAGAAAAGCTCTGGCGCTGGACCCGCTTACACTCCAGTTCCCAAATAGCTCCGGGTTGTGGGAAGTTGAGCTCCAGTGCTCATCTCAAGTTTTCCACCAGAACTCCCTGGGGGAAGCCCTCATCTGGTAAGCTCTGGCAGCTGTGGAGTGGAAGAGGTCGTCCTGGCCCTGGCATAGGTAGGCCTCGGGGACCTCTTGTCGGTGAAGAAGCGTAGTCGGGCCAGGCAGGTGCGGCCGCCCCTGCGGATTTGAGTTTGGACGCTTTCTCCGTCCGGGCCTTGTTCCGCGGATCTCCATGTCGGTAGGTCCATGCCCAGAGTGAGCGAATTCCTTCCTGGACGGATCGGCTGTGGCAGGAAGCGCACGATCCGCTGGACCCGGTGGAGTGTGAAGCGTGTGGTGCCGGCCAGCACCTTCCGGGTGCTCAGGATGAAGGAACGACGCCCATACGTCGAATACTGCACCGAATGGCTGGCGCTGGAGGCGTGGGAGCGGGTGTTCGGGCAGGGAAATTAGACGTTTGCAGATTTTCTGATATACTGAAATGCAGAAGTTCTACGAAGGAGGCGAAGAAAATGAGCATCTATCAAGTGCAGGTGGCGAAACGGGGCGTCATCACCCTGCCTGCGCCGGTGCGCCGGAGGCTAGCGCTCCAGGAGGGCAGCATCCTCACCTTGCTGGACCTGGATGGCACGCTCGTCCTGATTCCCCGGGTCCTGGAGATCGACCGTCTAGCTGATCGTCTGGCCGCCCAGTGGCGGGCCCAGGGCGCTGACCTGGAGAGCATGCTGAAAACCCTGCGTGAGGTCCGGGGTGAATCCGCCGCTGGCTAAAGTCTTCCTGGATACGAGCGTGATTTTCGCCGCCATCCTTTCCCCCCAGGGAGGTGCGCGGATGGTCCTGCGCCTGGGCGAAATCGGCTACCTACGCCTACTGGCAGGCCCGCAGGTCTTGCGGGAATGCGAAGAGGTCGTGCGCCGTAAAGCTCCCGACTCCCTTCCCGATTTGGCTCTCCTGCTGGATACAGCCCGGCTAGAGGTCACGGGCGAGGCCAGCCCGGAAGCGCTGGAGCAGGCCCAGCGATGGCTTTCCTACCCACCCGACGCGCGCATTCTGGCCGAGGCGCTGGAGGCCGGGGCGGATTGGCTGGTGACCCACGATGCCCGCCACTTCCTGGCCGTCCCGCCGGATGTGCTCCCCCTGCGCATCGGCACCCCTGGCGACCTGCTGGCGTGGATTCGGGAGCTGCTGACCCGACAGGCGAGGTAAATTCTCTGCTCTGCGGCTTCGGCGCCGTGAAGACCCGTTACCGCCTCTGGAAGGCCAGGGTCTACCCCAGACCGCTTGCATCATCATTTTCCGCTTCGTTGCAAACGCGTGCGGTGAAGATGTGGACCAGTCGTGAGGTTTCATCTACAGCTTTCGTGCAGAGCAAGCCCCACCCACCCCAAAATCCCTCCCACATGGAGGAAACGGTTGGGGACTGGTCTGGCAGGTCCTTCTCACCGCCGAAGCCTATTGGTGGAGCAGGTCTTCCCTAAGATTCTGACCGAAGAACTGGCCAGGGGGTGTGAAGGAAACCTCTCATCTGAAGGGGGCTCCCAAAACGGGGATCCCTCAGCATCTTATCATCTCGGGTTTCCGATATGGACAGGCTCACCGGGCCCCGCAGCTCGGCTGAAGCAGGTTGTGGTTGAAGGATGGTGACTCTACTGAGGGGCTGACCAGGCGGATGCCGAGTGGATGCTGAAAGGTTACAGATCCCGCCGCTCAAACTGCCGGATCGCCGCCAGGAGGAAGAAGGCGATGTAGGCCAGGGCGTAGAACACCATACGGTCGCTGGGGATGGCGCTCGCTGTGAACGGGTTGGGCCCCATGATCCGGGCGAGGGGGCTCTGGAGCTCGTAGGCGGCCCGCCGCCAGATCGCCTCCGCCGGCATCGCCAGCGAGGCCAGAATCCCCAAGTCCATCACGGTCATCTGCCCCACCAGGCCTCCGATCTGCTCCACCCATCCACCGATGAACGCCACCCCGTATAGGCCCAGCGTCAGCGCCCCCGTCGCCAGCGTGGAGAACCGGGTCCCCGCCCACAACGAGATGGAAAGAGGGATCATCGCCTCCAGCCCGAGGAGGGCCAGCCCGCGCGCCCAGCGCGGGGGAACCCATCCGGTGATGAGGGCCGTGATCCCGATCACGCCGCCGCCCAGCCAGAGGACATACGCCAACAGCCATAGGGCGTGGCCGAGCCCTTTCCCCAGCAGGATCTGCCATCGGGCGACCGGGCGCGCGGCCACGGCCTGGATGACCCCCGAGGCGATCTCCCCGGCGATGGTGTCCGCTGTCCCGACCACCGCCGCCATCACGATGAGGAAATTCGCCACATACAGGCCCGCGAGCATCAGGAAGCTGACGATCTCCTCTCGCACCCGGGGGTCCGGAGGGCCATAGCGGGCCAGCTCCCGGTAGATCAAGAACATCGCCATGCCGAACAGGGCGAGGAAGACGGCCCCCAACCCGAAGGCCGCCAGCACCAAGCGCCGCCGGAACGCTTCCCGAAGCGTTAGGCCTCCGATCCATCGGATCGCGAACATGGTTTTCTCCCTCACCGCAGCGGCCGCTTCTCGGGGATCCCGGGCCGCCGGGGATAATGGGTCGGCGTGGGTGCGATCTTCTCGAAGATCAACAACGTGCGGGGGGAAAGATGGGGCGGCCACGCCAGATCCCAGCGGTCCCGCAAGCGTCCCCCCAGGCGCCCCATCGCCCCCTGGGCCGCGGCCAGCTCCTCCTCGATCTCCGCGCCCTTCATGGCCACTGCGATCCCGCCCACCTGGACCAAGGGGAGCAGATACTCCAGAAGGACCGGGAGATCCGCTACCGCCCGGGCGATCGCCCCATGATACTGCTCCCGATGCGCCGGGTCCTGTCCGACCTCCTCCGCCCGGCGGGCGACGATCACGACCCCCTGCAACCCGAGCGACCGGGTCACCGCCTCCAGGAAGCGGGCCTTCTTCGCCGTCGCCTCGATCAGGGTCAGCTGGAGCGCCGGCCAGGCCAGCTTCAGGACCAGCCCGGGGAACCCGGCGCCGGTCCCCACATCCGCCAGGCGACGCGCCGGCCAGCCCATGGGGTCCGGAGGCCACCCGGGCTCCTGAAACGCCCGCAAGGCCGTCATGGAATCGACGAAGTGGCGCGCGGCCATGGCCTCCGGCTCCACGATCGCCGTGAGGTTCATGCGCTCGTTCCACTCCCGGACCATCGCGGCGTATCGGGCCATCGCCTCCAGGGCGGGCTCCGGTAAGACCCACCCCAACCAGGCCAGTCCCTCTCGCAGCACCCGGAGGAAAGCGTTCTCGAACGTCTCCATCGGCCTCAGGATCGCACAAAGGGAGCGGATCCGCTCGGGTTGTCCCCCGCGTTCGTGGCCGCCCATGCCTGGCGGATCCCTCGGAGGAGATCCGCTTCCTGATCGGGGAGCACGGTGCGGACGTCGAGCCACACCGCGCCTTCCTGGAGCCGGGCGATGATCGGGGGGTGGGCCCGGCGCAGGGCCCCGGCGAGGGCTTCCGGATCCCTTGGGTGCAGGACGAGGGCGGCGCTGGGCAAGGTCTCCCCCGGGAGGCTCCCGCCGCCAATGGTGGCGAGCGCCGGCCGGACCTCGACGGGGATCCCCTCGGCCTGCAGGCGCGCCGCCCAGTCCCGAGCCCGGGCCTCCAGATCCGCCATCGGGGCGGCGATCATCCGCCAGACCGGGATCGCTTGGGTGGCTTCCCCCTTGAGGTAATGGATGAGCGTCGCGCTCAGCCCCGCCAGGGTGAGCTTATCCGGGCGCAGGGCGCGCATCAGCGGGTGCCGCCGCATCCGGGCGATGGGATCCCGCTTCCCCACCAGGATCCCGGCCTGCGGGCCGCCCAGCAGCTTATCGCCGCTGAAACAGACCACGGCGGCGCCCGCGGCCACGCTCTCCTGCACCATGGGCTCGTGGGCCAAGCCGAAGGCCGCGGTGTCCAAGAGCGCCCCGCTGCCCAGATCATCCATCACCGGAATCCCATAGCGTTCCCCTAAGGCCACCAGTTCCGCCAGGGGGACTTGGGACACAAAGCCGATCATGCGGAAGTTGCTGTGATGGGCGTGGAGGATCAGGGCGATGTCCTCGCCCCGGGCCAGGGGTTCTTCGTAATCCCGGAGGTGGGTCCGGTTCGTGGTGCCCACCTCGATGAGGCGCGCGCCGCTCTGGGCCATCACCTCGGGGATGCGGAACCCACCCCCGATCTCGATGAGCTGTCCGCGGGAGATCAGGACGCCGCGTCCCTGGGCCAGGACGGTGAGGGCCAACAACACCGCGGCGGCGTTGTTGTTGACCACCAAGGCCGCCTCGGCCCCGGTCAGCCGGCGCAGGAGATCCTCCACCGCCGCCTGGCGTTCCCCACGCTCCCCCGTTTCCAAATCGAACTCCAGGTCGCTGTACGCCGCGGCGGCGCGGATGGCCTCGACGGCGGCGGGGGAGAGCGGCGCGCGACCCAGATTGGTGTGCAAGATCACCCCGGTGGCGTTGATGACCGGGCGCGGGCGAGGGGTGTGCCAGCGGGCCAACCGGGCCGCGGCCTCCTCCAGCACGGCGGCTTCGGAGGGCACCGGCTGCCCCTCCTGCACCCTCGCCCGGGCTTCGGCCAAGACCTCTCGGAGGGCTTCCACCAGGGCCTCGTGGCCGAAGGCCGCCAGCAGGGGCCTTGCCCCCTCGGCCTTCAACAGACGATCCACACTGGGCAACTCCCGACGCGGATCCATGGTGGATGGCCAGTTCTCCCTTGGATGGGGGATAGGAACGGGCGAGCTTTACGATGGATCTTGTTCGTAGTACGGTAGAGTGCGCCTTCACGCGCCATCTGGCAGGTGAAGGGAAGCGCTATCGTCGGCCGACCCGACGCCCGATGGCCGATGGAGGCTTTGACTCCGGCGCGGGCTCCGTGGCCATCCAGATGAGCTCTGCCCCGAGCAGCAACAGCCCGAACAAGAGGACCCATTCCAGCCGCAGCGCGCGGTGGAGAAAAAGCATCGCGAGGGCGGAGACCCATAACCCGCCCCATCCGCTGCGCCGCCAGATCCGCTCCACCATCCATCCGAGGCCTTTCCCCGTCCCCTCCGGATCCTCCCGGCGCCGATGGAGCCACTCCATTGGAAACCACAGGCCCCCCCAGGCCATCAACCCGAGCCCCAGGGAGATCAGCAGCCGGGCCGGCGATTGGTCCGGATACAGGCGCCAGACCGTGAAGCTGACGATCAGCCATCCCCAGGCGATCATGCCAAGCGCAAGCAAGGCGTGGTTTCGCGGCATCGTGATTCCCCCAAGGGCAGGTACCGGCGCTCTTCCCCTTCCCGCGATGCGGCGCGGAAGGACGTAGGCCTCCGCCTTTATGCTCCGGATCCGGAAGAGGCGTCGCCGGCTATATGTTCCCGATGGTCTCGTAAATGTGCGGCAGCGGCAGGACCGTGGTTTCCTGGATCCGCACCGCCCGGGCGAGCCAGCCCTCGGCTTCCGCCAGGCGTTGCTCATCGTTGGCGTGCACGGTGAAGAGCGGCTCTCCCCGGCGCACGAACGCTCCCACTTTCCGATGGACGAGGATCCCAACGGCGTGATCGATGGGTTCCCCTTTCTTCGTTCGCCCGGCCCCAAGGGCGACGGCCGCCATGCCGACCTCGTAGGCGCGCACCTCGGCCAGATAGCCCTCGGCAGGGGAGGGGATCTCGCGGATCAGGCGGGCGCGCGGCAGCCGCTCCGGCTCCTCGATCTGCGCCACGTCCCCGCCCTGGGCGGCGACGAGGGCTCGGAATTTCTCCCACGCCGCCCCGGAGGCCAGGGCCTCTTCGGCCATCCGTCGCCCTTCCGATAGATCCTGCGCCCGCCCGCCCAGGCGCAGCATGTGGGCCGCGACGGTCAGGCAATGTTCTCGGAAATCCGAAGGGCCGTCGCCCCGGAGGGTGGCGATGGCCTCCCTCACCTCCAGGGCGTTGCCTACGGCCTCCCCCAGCGGCTGGTTCATATCCGAGATCACCGCAACCACCCGGCGGTTCAACGCGGTCCCGATATCCACCATCTGCCGGGCGAGGGCCCGGGCCTGATCCAAGGTTTTCATGAAGGCGCCGTTGCCGACCTTCACATCGAGGACGATGGCATCGGCCCCAGCGGCGATCTTCTTGCTCATAATCGAGGCCGCAATCAACGGGATGCTGGGCACGGTCCCGGTGACGTCCCGCAGGGCGTAGAACTTGCCGTCGGCCGGGGCCAGGTCCGCGGATTGGCCGCAGAGGACGGCACCGACCCGTCGCAGCTGCTCCCGGAACTCCTCTACGCTCAGCTCCACTCGGAACCCTCGAATGGACTCCAGCTTGTCGATGGTCCCCCCGGTGAAGGAGAGGCCCCGGCCGCTCATCTTGCCGACCGGGAGGCCCGCGGCGGCCACCAGCGGCACCACCACCAAGCTGACCTTATCGCCCACGCCGCCGGTGGAGTGCTTATCCACCACCACCGGAGCGATGTCGTGGAGATCTAGCACCTGTCCGGAATAGGCCATCGCCAGGGTGAGATCCGCCGTCTCCCGGGGCGTCATGCCTTGGAAGTAAACCGCCATCAGGAACGCAGCGGCCTGATAGTCCGGGATCTCGCCTCGAACGAAGCCTTCCACAAAGAACCGAATCTCATCCGTCGTGAGCTCCAGGCCATCCCGCTTCTTTTCGATGATATCTACCGCGCGCATGGGTTCTCTCCCGATGGGGCTTTGGTGCAGGAAGGAACGGTTCCACCCTCAATCTTAACTCAGAGCGCCGAAGGGCCTGAATATCTCGTCCGATGCGATGCAATGCGCCTATGGGGCAGGGGCGGGCCTTGTGCCCGCCCCTGCAATGAATGAACGTTTACACCCCATGGGAGGGGCACTCCTTCTGGGTATCCCTACATGTACGTGGGCGCCCCAACGGCCTCCCCTACGCTTTACGTTTATCGCTGCTTGAGTTAGCATACAGAACCAGCGGGGATCCGCCCATGCCCTTTACGGAGACAGGGGATGCGCGAGAGAAGGATTTACCTGCTGGATCCGCGGCGGTATCGTCCGGAAGTGATCGCCGTGGCCTTCGCGAAAACCAGCCGCAGCCCGGAGCCCTTCGATGTCATCGCGGAGGGGCTCAGCGATGAGACCGCTTCCCAGTTCCATGAGAAATGGGTCATCGGCTACGGCCACGCCTCAGTGGCCGAGCACGCCGTCCTCCACATCGCCTTCGAAAACATCTCTCGCCTGGCCGCCGAGGCCATCGAGGGGGTCCGCCTGGCCTCCTTCACGGAGAAATCCACCCGCTTCCAGATCTTCAATCGGGAATCGTTCTATGTGCCGCCGGAGATCGCTGCCTCCTCCTTCCGTGATGCCTATCTCACGACGGTGGAGCGGCTCTTCGAGAGCTATCACGCCGCCCTGGAGCCGGTGGGGCGTGTGGTGGAGGCCTGGTTCCCCCGACATCCGGGGGAAGGGGAGAAGGCGTATCGCACCCGGCTGCGCATCCGGGCGATGGACGTCTGTCGGTATCTGCTGCCCACCGCGACCCTCACCAACATCGGGATGACGGTGAACGCCCGCGCGCTGGAGCACGGGCTCCGGAAATGGCTCTCCCATCCCCTGGCCGAGGTCCGGGAGATCGCCCAAACGGTGAAGGCCGTGGCCCTCCGGGAGGTCCCGACCTTGCTCAAATACGCGGAGCCCAATACGTATTTGCAAAACAGCACGGCCCGGTTGCGGGAATGGGCGGGCGCTTTCCCCGAAGATCCCCATCCTCTGGATGGCGTTCGCCTCGTGTCCTGGGATCCCGATGCGGAGGTTCGGTTCATCGCCGCGTGCCTTTATCGATTCCAGGCGATGAGCTTCGAGGCCGCCCTCGCCCGGGCGCGGGCGCTGAAACCGGAGGAGCGGCGGCGGGTCCTGGACGACGCATTAGGCGGGCGGAGCCCCTTCGACGTCCCGATCCGGGAGCTGGAGCACATCGTTTACACCTTCGATTGTTTGATGGATGAAGGGGCTTACTATGATCTCAAGCGCCACCGGATGATGACCCAGACCCCGCAGACGCTGACGGCCGCCTACGGCTACGCGGTCCCCCGGGCGATCGAGGAGGCGGGGATGGGGGCGCGCTACCGCGCCGCGGTGGAAGGGGCGTTGGCGCTGTGGGAGGCCATGGGGCCGACGCTCGGCGAGGCCGCGGCCTATGTGCTCCCGAACGCCGTCTATCGACGCGTTTTGATGACGATGAACCTGCGGGAGGCCTATCACCTGTGCCGGCTGCGAGGCGGGCCCAACGGCCATTTCGCCTATCGCTACATCGCGATGCGGATCTATGAGGCGATCCGCGCCGTACATCCCACCCTGGCCGCGTATATGGGGTGCGAGGGCTATCCGTCCTCAGAAGAGATCGCTTCCCAGTTCGGAGGAGTGGCACATTCCCGAACAGCCTTTCCCATCCCGGGGGGCGGTTCAGCTTTATGAATGTTTCGGGTTGAGCTGGGCGCCTTTGGCGTCCGGCTCACCCCAAAACCGCTCAACCCGATGAGTCACGCAGCTCCCGAATCCCCTACAGGAGGCTCATCGATGTCGGACCCTCGTCCTCAAGCCCTGGAGTACGTGCGGCGGAACCGGGATCGGTTCCTGGAGGAGCTGAAGGACTTGCTGCGCATCCCATCGGTATCCACCGACCCGGCCCATGAACCGGATGTCCGGCGGGCCGCGGAGTGGGTGGCCGACCGCCTGCGCCGCGCCGGAGCGGGGCGGGTGGAGATCTTCCCCACGGGAGGCCACCCGGTGGTTTACGCCGAGGCGCCGGCGGATCGTTCGGAGGCCCCCGTTGTGCTCGTCTACGGCCATTACGATGTGCAGCCGCCCGACCCCCTGGACCAGTGGGAGAGCGGCCCGTTCGACCCGACCGTGCGGGGCGACAACCTCTACGCGCGCGGCGCCTCGGACATGAAGGGCCAGGTCCTGGCCTCCATCGCCGCCTTCGAGGCGGTGGCCCGGAGCGGCCCCCTGCCGGTCCACGTGAAGTTCCTGATCGAGGGGGAGGAGGAGATCGGCTCCCCCCATCTGCCGGGCTTCATCCAGCAGAACCGCGAGCTCCTGCGGTGCTCGGTTTCGCTGAACCCGGACGCGGGGATGATCGCCCCCGATTTGCCCACAATCACGTATGGGTTGCGCGGCCTGGCCTACTTTGAGCTGCGGGTCTACGGGCCGGCCCACGATCTGCACTCCGGGCTGTACGGAGGCGTGGTCCACAATCCCGCCCAGGCCCTCTGCGAGCTCATCGCCGGGATGCACGATGCCGAAGGGCGGGTGACCCTGCCGGGGTTCTACGATCGAGTGCGCCCGCTGACGGAGGAGGAGCGCGCGGAGCTGGCCCGGTTGCCGATGGACGATCGCTTCTACCTAGAGCTCACCGGCGCGCCGGCCTTGTGGGGCGAGGCGGGCTACACGCCCATCGAGCGCATCGGCGCCCGGCCCACCCTGGAGGTCAACGGGCTGCTGGCGGGGTTCACCGGGCCGGGGGCGAAGACCGTGCTGCCGGCCTACGCGATGGCCAAGATCTCCATGCGGCTGGTGCCGGATCAGGATCCGGAGGAGGTTTATCAGCAGTTGCTCCGGTATCTGGAGGAGCGGGCGCCGAAGACCGTTCGCTGGGAGGTGATCCGCATGGCCGGCGTGCGGGCGTCCCTCACGGACCGGAACCATCCGGCCGTGCAGGCCCTGAGCCGGGCCCTGGAGGCCGTTTGGGAGCGGCGTCCAGTTTTCAAACGGGAGGGCGGAACGGTTCCCATCGTGACGCAGCTGAAGGAGATCCTGGGGGTGGAGTCGGTGCTAACGGGCTTCGGGCTGCCCGACGATAACTACCACGCCCCGAACGAAAAACTCCACCTGCCGACTTGGTCCCGCGGGATCGAGGCCTTGGTGCATTTCTTCTACAATTATGGGGAAAGGAACGAGGGGGCGTCCCGTTAAACGTGGAGGTTGCAAGGGGGTGCTGACGGAGGGCGAAACAGGTTATGGAACGGCGGTGCGAAGCGTTGGCCGGGGCGATCCAGGCCTTCCGAGCGGCGCTGCGCTTTCGCACTCCGGAGGCAGGCCCCCGCTGGCACGCGGAGACCCGCGCTGGAGAAGGCCCTGGAAAAGGCCCGGGCGTGGGGATGTCCGGAGGGAATTCCCCGCACTGAGCGAAAAGGCCCCGGTGGGACCCCCGCCGGGGCCTTTCAGGTCGTTCGCCTGCCGGGTCGAAGGGGCGACTACATGCTCCGGGCGTTGTAGCCAGGGCCCTCCTTGTAGAACCTGTAGTTGAAGGGGATGTCCTCGCGGAGGTTGACCACCTCGCCGCCCTGCGCTTCGTAGCGCTCGATGTCCCCCGGCGCCCGCATGATCATCCGAACCTGGCCAGGCTTCATCGTGTAGGCCTCGGGGACCTCGTCCTCGGGGAAGATGGCCTCGTAGGGGCACTCCGGGACACAGGCGCCGCAGTCGATGCAGGTGTCGGGATCGATGTAATACCAGGGCCACTGGTCTTCAGGTTTGCCGGGGACGATGCACTCGACCGGGCAGACCTGGGCGCACGCGCCGTCGCGTAGACACAGGCTGGTGATGATGTGGGTCATTGGTTCCCTCCTGTTGTGGGGTTGCGGGATTCGGCTCCTCAAGGGTGGGAATGGCTTGGATGGCCCACCTCTTCCGAAAAATTCGCACTCATTCTATCCCAGGGCCAGGGGCGTGTCAATGGCCTAAAATCTTGTAGGGGCGCCCTTGTGCTCGCCCCACAGGGCGCCCCTACAAACGGCGGATCGCCTCCCAGGCCCATCCGGCGTGTTCCCGGAGCATGGGATCGTCGTGTTCCCGCCAAGATAGGATCCACAGGCTTAAGGCCTGGGCGCGCAGGTTCCCAGCGACCACGAGGGCGTTTCGAACCAGCCCCCGCCATTTGGCCCGGCGGATGGCGCTGCGGCGGAACCGAGCCCGAAATGCCCTCTCATCCATCCGAAGGACCTCCTCCAACAACATCCGGGCGATCCCCTCCCGGGGCTGGAAGGCGGGCTCCGCCGTCGGCCGGGCGAACCGTCGGTTCCAGGGGCACACCTCCTGACAGATGTCGCACCCGAACAGCCAGTCCCCGAGCGCGTGCCGCAGATCCTCCGGGATGTCCTCCCGCCGCTCGATCGTGAGATACGAGAGACAACGCTCGGCCTCCAGCGTGCGGTCCGGCCGGATGCACCCCGTCGGACACGCGTCGATGCACCGGGTGCACGTGCCGCAATGATCGAAGGGGAAGGGCGGATCGGGCTCCAGCTCCAGGTCTACGAGGAGCACTCCGAGGAACAGATAAGACCCTAGGCGGGGATGAATGAGCATGCTGTTCTTCCCGATCCACCCCAGTCCGGCCTGCACGGCCCAGGCGCGCTCCAGCACAGGCCCCGTATCCACGTAGATCTTTCCCTGCACCGGCCGGCCCGCCTCCCGGTTTAGGAACGCCAGCAGGGCGCGGAGGCGTTCCGCGATCACCTCGTGGTAATCGTCCCCCCAGGCGTATCGGGCCACCCGGCCCCGGGGCGCGCCGTCCGGCGGGGGATGTTCCCCCGTGTAGTAGTTCATGGCGACCACGATCACCGCGCGGGCCTCTGGCCAGAGGTTCCGCACGTCCCGTCGCTTCTCGATGGCATCGGGTCGGGCGAGGTAGCCCATCGTGGCCGCACGGCCGGCGTGCACCCACTCCTCGTATCGATCGGCGGAGGGCGCGGGTCCGGCCCGGGCCACTCCCACGAGGTCGAAGCCGAGGTCTCGGGCGTGCGCTTTCAAACGGGTCTTCAAGTCCATCGCCCGCTTTTCCTGGGCCCGGCGATCCATGGCCTTCATCGCGCCCGGGAGAGCAACGCCCGGGCGAGGTCCCGCAGCGCCTCCCCATAAGGGTTCTGCAGGCCGGCACGATCCAGCGCAGCCATCGCCTGATGGGTGAACGCCGCGGCCATCCCCTCCGCCTCGCTCCGGGCCCCGCTGGCCTCCAGATCCTGCAGCAGCGCCTCGAGCGGGGTTTCCGGATTCCGATAGCGTTCCGCGAACCCCGGGATTCGTTCCATGGTGATGATCACCGGGAGCGTCTTCTTCCGCGCCCGCAGATCGTCGGCGGCTGACTTCCCGGTCACCGCCGGATCCCCCCAGATCCCCAACAAGTCATCCTGGATCTGGAAGGCCATCCCCAGCGCCTCCCCGAAGGCCTCCAAGTCTTCGGACGGGTGATCCGCCAGGCGCGCCCCGATCTCCAGGGCCGCCCGCAGCAGCGCTGCCGTCTTCCCCCGGATCATCTCCAGGTATTCCTCGACGGTCACCCGTTCGGCCGATTCGAACGCCAGGTCGAAGTGCTGTCCCCGCGTGAGCATCAGACAGGCGGCGTCGAAGCGTTCGGCGACCTCCAGGATGCGCTCAGCAGGCACGCCCCGTTCCCGCAGCCGCCAGAGGGCTCGATGGGCGATCGTGAAAAGGGCGTCGCCGGCGTTGATCGCCTGGGCGATCCCCCACAGGGCCCACACCGTCGGGCGGCCCCGGCGGGTCTCGCTGCGATCTTGGATGTCGTCGTGGATCAGGGAGAAGTTGTGGAGGAGCTCGATGGCCGCGGCGGCAGGCAGGGCCCGGGCGGGATCGCCGCCGCAGGCTGCGCAGGCCAGCAAGCAGAGCATCGGCCGGATCCGTTTGCCGGCGTCCAGCCGAACCGGGCGGAGCTGGGCATCGGCCCATCCCAGGTGGTAAGCGAGCATGCCGTAGAACAGCCGCTCGGCGGGGTGGGACGGCTCCCCCACAGCCGCCCGCATCTCCGCCTCCAGCGGGGCCATCCACTCGTTAAAGAAGGCTTCCCAGGAAGCCGGCGTGCTCATTGAGATCTCCTATGAACATCGGACCGCCCATCAAGCGCCCGACGGCCCCATATCGATCAGGGGAACAGAGCGCAGCGCCGCGATGTCTCGCGCCCCGACGCAAAACATGGCAATCCGCAGCTGGCGGGTGATGATCTCAATGGTCTCGATCACCGCTTCCACAGACGCTACCGCTGCCCGCAGGAAGGGGCCAGCCATCCCGACGAGAGAGGCGCCCAGGGCCAGCGCTTTCGCGACCTCCACGCCGTCCCGGATCCCCCCGCTGGCGATGATCGGGAGATGCGGCGCGCCCCGCCGGGCCATCCGAATGGCGTCCACGGTGGGGATCCCCCATTCCCGAAACGCCGCTGCCACCTGCCGATGGATCTCATCCGGCGCCCGGTGCATCTCCACCTGGCTCCACGAGGTCCCCCCGGCCCCAGCGATGTCGATCGCCGCCACCCCAGCGTCCGCCAGAAGCCGGGCGACCTCCTCCGAGATCCCCCATCCCACCTCCTTCACCACCACCGGCACCGGGAGGGCTTTGCACACGGCTTCGATCTTGCGCAGCAGCCCGGCGAAGTTTGTGTCCCCCTCCGGTTGGAGGGCCTCCTGCAGCGGGTTCAGGTGAAGGATCAGGGCGTCGGCCTCCACCAGCTCCACGGCCCGTCGGCAGTGATCGACCGTGTAACCGTAGTTCAACTGCACCGCCCCCAGATTGGCGAAGAGGAGGATGTCCGGCGCATAGCGGCGGACCTGGAAAGTAGGCAACAGCTCCGGGCGCTCGAGGGCGGCTCGCATGGAGCCCAGCCCCATCGCAATGCCGCGCGCCTGGGCGGCCTCGGCCAGGTTCCGGTTGATCCGGCCGGCCTCATCTGTTCCCCCGGTCATTGAGGAGATCAGCAGCGGGGCTTTCAGGGTTTTCCCGAAGAACGTGGTGGAAAGATCCACCTCCTGAAGGTCCAGCTCCGGCAGGGCCCGGTGGATGAAGCGCAACCGCTCAAAGCCCGTGGTGAGCTGTCCGAAGCTGACATCCTCTTCCAGATTAATGCGGATGTGATCTGCCTTTCGCTGAGAGATCATAGATGCTCGCTTAACCTCATCGCGGAATCAGCCGGTCTTCACCGCTCTCATCCAAGCAGCGCAGTCCCTCTCTGGGGGGCGAGCCGGGCGCCGAAGGCGC
>NZ_JBHOQJ010000314.1:0-2090 GCF_042408365.1 Thermoflexus sp. | reverse complement strand
ACCCACCATGCGAGCGAGCGATTAGGTGGTGGATGAAGGAGCGCTATCGGACGATGCGAGGGTATAAGCGGGAGGAGTCGGCGGTGAACGGGAATCGGCTTCTGGCCGGGTGTGGAAATCCCTTGAAGCGAGGTGGAGCCCCCCTGGCGATGGTGTTGGGCTAAAGGGGAAAAAGAAAAACAGAGACTCCGCAGGGCAATCCCGTCTTGCCACCGCGTTGCCGATTTTTGAACAATCACGGTTTAAAAACGGGAACTGAAATGTGCTTAAATCTGGATGACCTGTCGCAGTACCGATTGGACGCTAAGGAGCCTATCCTTGAACAAGGTTGGCCAGCCAGTGGGGTATAATTTGCCTTCCTGGTGAAGTTCGATTATGATAGAGGCAACCGTGCTGCCGGTTTTGCGGCAGGGGCTTTTCGCAAGAGGGGCGCTCTTCCGTAAGCCGGGGGCGCCCCTTTTAATTTTCCGGGAGGTTTAACCCATGCTGCAAGAGCGTTTGACTGTCCAGGACAATATGGTGGTGACTTTGGCCTACACCCTCCGTCTGAAGGATGGTCGGGTTGTGGAGTCCTCTGAGGAGAGCGAGCCAATTACGTTCATTCAAGGGGCCGGCGAGATCCTGCCTGCCTTGGAAGAGGCTCTCTACGGCATGGCCGTAGGGGAGGAGAAGGAAGTCTGGCTGGCTCCAGAGGACGCCTATGGACCTCGACGCGCCGATGCCTATCAGGTGGTCCCCCGCAGCGAATTCCCCGCGGATTTCCCACTTGCCCCGGGCGTCGGCTTGTATGTCTACACCGAGACCGGCGAGGCTTTCCCAGCCTATGTCGCTGAGGTCGGCCCGGATACGGTGACCCTGGACTTCAACCACCCGCTGGCCGGTGAGGAGCTGCATTTCACCGTGAAGATCCTGGCCTTACGCCCGGCGACCCCTGAGGAGCTCGAGCACGGCCACTCTCACGAGTGAGCCGCTGAGGAAGGGGCCCGTGCCAACCCTATTTGGGTTTGGGGGGCTGTGGGGAGCGCTGAAAGCGCTCCCCACAGCCCCCCAGCTTGTTTCCTCCATCCCAGTACCCCGGGGAATGTCGCCTTGTCCCCTGGCTGACCACGTTGAGCGCGAGTGAAACGAGTAAAATATCTCATTGGATTGATACAGCACTTTCCAGCCTTGTTCAGGGTCGGCTTATGGTTTTCCCCCTCAGTGAGCTTCAGATCCGCCGTTATGCTCGCCACATTGTGTTGCCCGGGATAGGTGGAAGGGGGCAGCGTCGGCTTCTGCGGAGCCGAGTTCTGCTCATCGGCGTGGGCGGGTTGGGTTCCCCTATCGCCCTCTATCTGGCCGCCGCTGGGGTCGGCACAATCGGGATTGTCGACGATGACGTGGTGGATCTCAGCAATCTCCAACGACAGGTTCTTTTCCGAACCGAAGATATCGGGCGCCCGAAAGCTGAGGTGGCCCGGGAGCGGCTTCAGGCCCTTAACCCGGATGTCACCGTGATCCCCTATGTGGAGCGGTTCACAGCCGCCAACGCCCGGCGGCTGGTGGCGGAGTACGATTTAGTGCTGGATGGAAGTGATAATTTCCCCACGAAATACCTGGCCAGCGATGTCTGTGTCTGGGAGCGCAAGCCGTTGATCTGGGGGGCGATTTTCCAGTACGAGGGCCAGATCAGTATGGTACCTCCAGGTGGACGGCCATGTTATCGTTGCCTGCTGCCCACCCCACCATCTCCAGAGCTGGTTCCGGACTGCCAGCAGGCCGGCGTCTTGGGTGTGGTGCCGGGGATCATCGGCGCGATGCAGGCTCTGGAAGCCCTAAAGTGGCTGCTGGGTCTGGAGACCTCTTTGGCTGGCCGGCTGTTGGCCTTCGATGGGCTCCGGGCCGAGTGGCTCGCCGTTCAAGTGGAGCGTCGTCCGGATTGCCCCGTTTGCGGCGATCACCCGACGATCTTTGAGCCGATCGATTACGAGGTGTTCTGTGGGATCTCTCGTTGATTCATCGTAACTATTTAGCCGTTCTCGTGTAAGGCCAATACGGATATCGGCGATTTCCTCCTGGGGGTTTGGGGTCGAGCCGCGCGCCGAAGGCGA
>NZ_JBHOQJ010000313.1:0-6297 GCF_042408365.1 Thermoflexus sp. | reverse complement strand
CCGCCTTCGGCGGCCCCCAGCCCCAAAAGGATTTTTTCTCCGCTCCCCCGCAGCCCAGGAGGCTGCAGGGAGAGCGGAGAAAGGGAGAAGGGGCCACCGGCCTTCCCGGTTGCATATTCCATGGAAGAAGCGCTTCGCTGCCGAAGCCGAAATATGCGCTCCCTCCTTAAAACCACCCCATGATCAGCGCCTTCAGGAGTTGCCCAGCCAGCTCGATCAGCAGGATGGCGACCAAGGGGCTGAAATCCAGTCCGCCAACCGGGGGAAGATAGCGCCGGAGAGGGTTCAGCACTGGCTCCACAACGCCCGCCAGAAGGCGACGGGCAGGATGCCATGGATCGAGACCAAACCAAGAGGTGAATACATAGAACACGATAAGAAGGACATAGAGATTGACCAAAGCATCGATCAGCGAAATCAGCATCCCGAGCATCGTGTTCTCCTTGCTGTACCATATCATTGCGATCAGTCGCTCTGCGAATCGTTCGCCGATGCACCTCGCTTAAGGAGACGGGCGTTCGCCGAAGATCGCCCGCCCCAGACGGATCATGGTCGCTCCCTCCTCAATAGCGACTTCGAAATCATCCGTCATTCCCATCGAGAGATGGGCCCAGGACGCCTGAGGGAACCGGGAGGCCAGGGCCTTTCGCAAGGCTCGTAACCGCCGGAACACCGGCCGCACCATCTCCGGATCCGGAGCTACAGGAGCCACGGTCATCAGCCCGAGAACCTGCAGCCCGGGCAGATCGATGATACGGGCGACCGCCTCGAAGAACGCCTCGCGCTGCCCCGTCTCTTCCTCCCAACGATCGAGGGGGAAGCCGTATTTTGTGGCCTCGCCGGAGATGTTGCATTCCAGGAGGATCCGGGCCGATTCCCCTCGTTCCACGGCCAGGCGGCTGAGCTTCTCCGCCAGCGGCACGGAATCCACCGAGTGGATAACCTCAAACATAGCGAGGGCCCGTCGGGCCTTCCGACGCTGCAAATGGCCCACCAGATGCCAATGGATCTCGGCCCCGCTCCCCAACAGGGCCTGCACCTGAGGGATCTTCTCCTCCGCCTCCTCCACCCGGTTCTCCCCGAAGATCCGCAGTCCACACGCATAAGCCTCGGCGATCCGTTCCGGGGGCACGGTTTTGGTCACCGCCACCACGGTGACCTCCGCGGGATCCCGGCCAGCCCGCCGGGCCGCCCGGGCGATCCGTTCTTGAACCTGTTCCCAACGCTCCGCGACGGAGGAAGTCATGGATCGATCAAGTCGTCTCCTAATAGTGTTCGTCCCAGCGGTGCGTCAGGGTTACGATGAACACCTCTGCTTCCGGGATACTTTGTGGAAGGTCAAGGAGGTCCCACATCCTCTCTTTTGCCCCCCCCTCTGAGTCTTTGGGCCAACGGAGAGAAAGATACTTTGCAACCTATGAGTGGGGAGGCCGTCCTTGGCGGCCTCCCCACTCATAGGAGAAGCGTTTTAAGACGAACCTAATGAGCGAGTTGATGTAGCCCCTAGCCCTTGATCACCGCAATCGGCCGCAATCGAGCCACTTTCTTAGCGATCCCGGCGTGGTGGACCACCTCAACCACCCGGCTGACGTCCTTATAGGCTTTGGGCGCCTCCTCGGCCAGACCCGCCATGGAGCCAGCGCGGACCACAATGCCCTGGCCTTCGAGCTCGGCTTTTAGCTTCTCGCCCCGGATCTCCCGTTTGGCCTGGGCCCGGCTCATCACCCGGCCTGCCCCGTGACACGTGCTCCCAAACGTCTGGGCCATCGATCCGGGGGTCCCCAGCAGCACGTACGACGCCGTGCCCATGGACCCCGGGATCAGGACCGGCTGCCCGATGTCGGTATACTTCTTAGGCAACCCCGGTGAACCAGGGCCCCAGGCGCGGGTGGCCCCCTTCCGATGGACGCAGACGGTCATCCGCTCGCCGTTGATCTCGTGGGTCTCGATCTTGCCCATATTGTGAGCGATGTCGTAGACTTGCCAGACCTCGTGGGCGATCCCCTTCGGCTTTAGGACCTCCTCGAAGCTCTTGCGGATGTAGTGGGCCAAAATCTGGCGGTTACAGAAGGCGAAGTTGGCCGCACATGCCATCGCTTGAATGTAGTCCTGCCCCTCGGGGCTGTCGATGGGCGCGCACATGAGCTCCTTATCGGGGAGCTTGATCCCGTATTTGTGGATCACCCGCTCGAAGCGCTGGAGATAGTCGGTGCAGATCTGATGGCCGAAGCCCCGCGAGCCGCAATGGATCTGCACCGCCACTTGGCCCTCGAAGAGGCCCATGCGCTCCGCGCCGACCGGGTCGAAGATCTCGTCCACCACATCGACCTCAATGAAATGGTTGCCTGCGCCCAGGGTGCCCAGCTGATCTTTCCCTCGCTCCTTGGCCTTGGGGGTCGCTTTATCGGGGTTCGCGTTCGGCATGCAGCCGAACTCCTCCGTGTGCTCCAGGTCCTCCGGCCGAGCATAGCCATGGCGCAGCGCCCACCGCGCTCCCTCGGCAAGCACCTCATCGAGCTGCTTCGCCGTGAGAGGCACATGCCCCTCCGACCCCACGCCGCTGGGGCAGTTGTAATAGATCCGCGTCGCCAGCTCCGCCAGATGCGGTGCGATCTGCTCATAGGTCAAATTAGTAGCCAACAGGCGAACGCCGCAGTTGGAGACTACGAAGCCGTTTGCGATGAAGTTATGATCCGAATGCCATACAGTGAAATCGTAGACTGTGCCTGCGCCTCCCTCTACCGGCTCGATACGCTCGATCTCCTCCCAGACGATGCCAGAGCGGCCAAGGCCCTCTGTCGCCTGGGCCGCGTACTCTTCGAAGCTGGGGAAGTCGCGGGGCAGAGCGGCCCCCACACGCCGATTAGGGCCAATGGAGCGTTCCACGAAGCGGGCGTTCACCGGGACCGAAGCCGCCGCCACTACGGACGCGATGGGAAGGCCGCTTTGATGCGCCTCGAAGATATGCTCGCGGAGCGCTTGACGGGCTTTCCGCAGCGCTAACTTGCGCTTCAGATACTGAGCGCTGACAAGGCCCATGAAGCGGCGTTCAGCGTTATACTCCACGCCGATGCGCGTGAAGAAACGCACCAGATTCTCGGCCTGCCCCGAAATCAGCAGGCGAAGGACAAAGGAACGCGATCCATCAGCCCGTCGGAGGGGGCGCTTCTCAGCATAGATCCCTGATGTGCGGACTCCGAACCTCTGAAGCATCTCGGCGATGTCAGCTAAGAAGCGGTAACCATCCGCAATCCTGTGCTCCGCCTTAGCGAGCGCCAGGGATGGCCGTCGCATCTTGATTCGGGAGCCACTGTGCGGAGCCATCGTGGATAATTCCGCTCCGAAGAATGCAGCGAGGAAAAGACGCTGCTGCCACAACGGCGCCCGTTTAAGCCACTCCGGGATTCGATCCGCACACTCAGTCTTCCGACCCAAAGGCAGTCCCATAGCAGCCAACAGGGCGACCAAGCCGGTCGAGTTCACCTCCAACTCGCTGACCGTCTCCGTGATCTCGTAAACCCGGTAAGGTGTTCGCACGGAAACCTTTCGACGCCGGGACCGCAGGAAGGCTCCATAGCCCAGCCGTCGGAGATCATCCAGAATCTCCGTCAAATCTTCTTCCTTTCCATAGAGAACCAAGACCCCCTCTTTCCGCCGGCGCATAAAGCCAGCCGTTCCATCCCCCCAGGCGTAGCCCAGCAGTTTCAGCAAATAGGGTAAGGCTGGAGAATCATAACGTAAGGGCAACAATCCCCTACGACGCAGGCCGGCGATGGCCTTAGTGATCGCTCCACCGCGGCGGCCCTTTCCAGCCTCTCGCAGGACACGCTCCACATCCGGCTCGTCGACGATCACCGCGTCGGGGGGATCCTCATAGGGCACTCCCTCAAAGGGCAGGAAAGCGATCCGATCCCCAGGCTTCAACTCAGCCAGGGGACGCATTCCCTCGGGGGTCCAGAACGGATGGTCTCCGGTGGCTACGATCTCGTCCCCTGCGCGAGTGATAAGCCGATAGAGGATGGGATCAGCGGGCCGCTGCAAGAACCTGATCACCCGCGTTTGATCCAGCCGGGCGGCCTGAGTGTCATAACATGACAGCTCAGCCTGGCACCATGCCTCCGCCATCTCCCCGATTGGGCAAGTATAGCCGAGGGCATGCAGGATGCGCGTATCCCCAGTCAAGCAATTAATGTCGTAGCCGATCGCCCCCGGCGAGATGATCCCGCCAGGGACCTTGCTGGCCATCACACCCCCAATCGGGAAACCATAGCCCATATGCACATCCGGCATCACGACCACCGCGCCCACCAGGCCTGGCAGGGAGGCGGCGTTCACCGCCTGGTGGACCGAGAGATCCCCCAAGGCGTCCTCCAGCAATTCCTCATCCGCATAAATGCGGACGGGAACGTTCATTCGGGGGTCGAACGTGGTCGGCAGCTCCCAGAGATACGCATTGATCCGCCGGAAATCCTGCTTCCGAATCTCCTTCGCCATCGCCATCCTCCTCACACATCAAAGACCAGCTCCACCCAGTAATATCCGTTTTCCTGATGGATCGCTACATTATGATAAGTCACCGCCTTAATATATTTTCGCACCTCCTTCGCCCGCTCTCCATAAGCCGCCGCCTGAAGACGACCCAAGGACTCAGGATCCTTGGGATCAGGAAGCTGAAGCTCGTGGATCTCAAACCGCTTGAAGGCCAGCTGCTCCCGCTCGGTGAGATAGACCAGTTCGTTCAGCCAGGCCACCAGCAGGCCCTCCGGGCTGGCGGCTTCCACCTGAACCTCCCGTCGCTCGGATTCCCCCAGAGCCTCCAAGTCAGTGAGCAGGCTATACATCCCCATCGCGGCATGCGCAAACAACTCCGGCAGGCTTCGTCCGTAGGCCCGGATGGCCCAATCCGCTGTATGCGGGATCTCCTCAAAGGGCACTGTCGGATTGGGCATGCCTTCCCCCTCTTCCCCGCAAAGGCCATCAGAAGATGAGGCGAGCGCGGGCTTCTCTTGCTCCCTTCTTCCTCCCACCGCTTCGTAGCGCGGGGAAGGGAAGAAGGGTTTTGGGATCCGGGAGCCACCTATGGGAACACCCGGATCTCCGGCTCCCCCTCAAACCGTCCGATCACCCAGGCAGATTCGCCGGCCTCCGCCATACGAGCGCAGAAGACCTCTGCGTCGGCTGGCGCGAAAGCCACCAATAGCCCACCAGAGGTTTGCGGATCGTAAAGCATGGCTTCCGTGATCTCATCGATCGAAGCATCCAGCCGCACGTGCGGCCGGTAGAAATCCCGGTTGCGCCAGAGCCCGCCCGCGAAGGCTTCCGCCTCCGCACAACGCCGGGCGCCCTGCATCCAGGGGAGCTGCCTGACCTCCAGGGCAAGCCCCACCCCAGAGGCCTCCACCATCTCCCAGGCGTGGCCGAGCAACCCGAATCCGGTCACATCCGTGGCGGCGTGAGCGTTGCATTTCACGGCCAGCCGCGCCGCCGTCTTGTTCAACCGCATCATCCAGGCCATCGCCTCCTCGATCTCCTCCGGCCGGGCCAGATCTCGCTTCAAAGCCGTGGTGATCACCCCGCTGCCCAGGGGTTTCGTCAGGACCAGCACATCCCCTGGCCGGGCACCGGATTTCCGCAGGATCCGCCGGGGATGAACCACGCCCGTGACCACCAACCCGAACTTGGGCTCGCGGTCGCTCACCGTATGTCCGCCCAGGATCACTCCACCCGCCTCGGCCACCTTATCCGCCGCCCCTTTCAGGATCCGAACCAGGATGTCCAAATCCAGACCGTCTGGGAAAGCCACCAGATTGAGGGCGAAGCGAACCTCGCCCCCCATGGCGTAGATATCGCTCATGGCGTTGGACGCGGCGATCGCGCCGTACGCATACGGGTCATCCACCACCGGCGGGAAAAAGTCCGTCGACTGAACGAGGGCCATATCCTCGTCCAGTTGGTAGACGGCCGCGTCATCCGGCGCTTCGATCCCAACCAGAACGCCTGGATGGAGCTGCGGCAGGATTTGCTCCTTCAGCTGGCGCAGCACGTGCGCCAGGGCCTCCGGGGCCATCTTGCTGGCTCAACCGGCGCACGATGCGAGCGCGGTCAGGCGAACCGTCTTGTTGTCCAAGGGAACTCTCCGTAAGAAACAAAAGATTGGGACTTTGGACAAACGGACAGCCCTGATCTCCCGTCCGGGCCCTCCCCTTATGCGGGGCAAGCCCCTCCTCACTGCTCCTTCTCAGCGGTCCTTCGGGCCGCTGAGCGCGGGAAGGGGGGTGGGGCCGCCTTCGGCGGCCC
>NZ_JBHOQJ010000075.1:0-4357 GCF_042408365.1 Thermoflexus sp. | reverse complement strand
CACGGCCCAAAGGGCCGTGGGGAGGGGGGATGAAGGGGGTGGGGCCCCTCCGCCTCCTCTCGTGGACTCTGAACCGCGTAACTTCTACACAAGATAAATGTGAGAGGACGAAGAGAAACAGTCCAGTCCTTAATCTTCTTCCTCTTCCCCAATCACTGTAAAACGCCTGGGGGATGTCGGGGGCATGAAGGGCCATTCCCTGGGCCCTGCAGCCGGCGGGGTCGGATAGAGCCCTGGCATCCATGTGCTCCACGAGACCCAAGGGATACCCGGGAATGGGAAGCCAAAGGACATGCCCGGCCGCTCCCGGCCAGGAACCCCTATCCCGCCTGGCCATCCCGAGAACCCATAACCGCCTTCTCGGGTGTACCCCTCAATCCCCGGCCCACCCAACGTCCATCCGGGATAAGATCCCTGCCGGAAGGAGGCCCCATAAGGATCCGGCCTGCTCATTCGCCAGGCCAGCGTAAGGGCGATTAGGAGCCCCATGGCCACCCCGACCATCACCGCGAGACCCCACCCTCCAAGACGGATCCCCACCCAAATCGCCCCGGTGATCCCGAAGGCGATCGCGAAGAGCATCAGCAGAAGTCCTATTATCGCCGATCGCATCGCACCCCCCTTAACGTGAAAGTTGAGCAGGGGCGCCGGAGCGCAAAAGTGCCAGGATACATCGCCCCCACCCCCTAACCCGTTCCGGGTTCATAGATGCCAACTCTATCTGGAAACTGCCTGCCCCAGGATCCGTCGAATTTCCTCCGGGGCGATGTAGGCCGCCTGAAAGCGAGTGACCGTCCCGCCCACCACCGCCAGGAAGTCCCCCTTCCCCTGCAGACGCTCTGCACCCGTCCCACCGATCCCCGCCGCCACCCGGGCATCTTCCGCCGAAACCACCCGCCCGACCAGACGGGCCGGGAAGTTCGCCGTCAGCCGTCCACCGAGAAGCGCCGCCGTCGGCTTCTGGGTGCAAGCCAGAAGGTGAATCCCGGCCTCCCGCCCTCGCTGGACCAGCCGGGTCAACAGTTCCCCGACCTCCCGTCCACCCTGCTGCACCAGATCCCCCAGCTCGTCGATGGCCACCAGCAACCGCGGGGTGAAGATCCCCTCCCGCGAGCGCCGCTCCATCAGCCGGACCGCTTCCTCGAGGCAGGTTACAGCCTCTGGCATCTCGCCGGCCGCGAAGGCCAGCGTATGGGGCAGGTCCCGGAACGCCGCGAAGGCCGTCCCCTTGGGATCCACGATCATCAACATCAGCTGTCCAGGCCGATGGGCCAGCACCAGGCTGGTCAGCATCGTCCGCGCGAGCGATGTCTTGCCGGACCCGGTGGTCCCCGCGACCAGGATGTGAGCCACCTGGGGGCTGGTCAGCCGGATCAACAGCGGTGCTCCATCGGCGGCCAAACCGAGAAGCGCCGTGTAGGGAGGATAGCGGGGCAACGCTTGGCGTACATGCTCCAACAACGGCAGGAAGCGCACCACCTGCGGATCCGACCGAGGGATCTCCAGCTGCACCACCGGTCCCTCCCGCTGGATCCGCACGCCGGGCACCCCCAGGGCCAGGGCCAGATCCTCCGCCAGCGCCTTCAGACGGGCCCAGCGGACGCCAGGGGCGGGAACGACTTGAAAGAGGATGGTGGTGGGAGTGACCCGACCTCCCGTCACCCGACCGGGTGATCGATGCTGCCAAAGCACTTGCTCCACCAAATCCGCCTGGGCTTCCAGCCACCTTTGCTTCATCGGAATGGCTCCTCTTGCTTCATTCGCAAGAAGAAAAAATGACCAGCGATTCAGCGCCCATCCGTTTCATGGATCCACGCCCCCAGATCCCGCACCGGACCGAACCGGAACGCCACGCGCCCCTCTAACACCCATGCCCGGCGATCCAACCGCATCGGCTGCAGATCTGGATGGGCCGGCCGAAGCCATAGGGTCCCTACGCCTTTCCCGTCCTCCGGCTCCTCCCAAATGAGCTGCTTCAACGTCATCTGGTTCCGGCCCCGCAACCGCACCACCACCAGATCCCCGGAACGAACCTCGTTCCACGAGACCGGCTCGATGAGCACCACGTCGTAAGGCTGGATCCCTAAGCCGATCATGGATTCCCCGCGGACCCATAAGGCGAACCGGCAGCGCCGTGGCGCCCATGTCGCCGGCAGCCGCAGCGTCCCCAGATCCTGGGGGACGACTTCCCCTACTTGATCGGGAGTGGAAGCAGGGACCACCCCTTTCAGGGGGACAGATATGTGGGTGGGAAGGGAGACCGGGCGCCAGGTCCGATGCTTCCCAGGCTCCCGGACGACCAACCCCTGTCGGACAAGGGCGAGCAGGTGGTAGAGCGCATGGGCGCGGGAGGAGTATCCCATCTGCCGGCGGATCTCCTCCAGGGTCGGGCTATATCCGTGGATCTCCCAGTAAGCCTCCAGGTAGTCCAGCAACCGCTCTCGATCCGCCATCGCCGCTCCTTGTTAGAACAAATGTTCTAGTCAAAGAATACTCCCTTTAGGAGGATTTGTCAAGAGGCCCCGAGTCCCTGGGACCTGTAGAAACTTACAGGTCCAAAGCCCGTAATTTCTACAGTAGACAGCACGGCTAGGATGGGTTAAATGAGGGAATGGGGTAATGACCCGTTCAGACGCCCAGTGTTTCAAACACGCCCCCGCGCCATTCCCCTTAGGGCGCTTCGAGGACGGGGGATCATCGGCGACAGCTTCCAGCCTTCGAAGATCCTTAAGGGAAACTGCGGAGAAGCGGACTCGGGCCTAAGCTGTGGAAAAATCAGCCGCTTTCGGCCCGCAGCCTTAACGGCCAGCCGACGACGGGTACCCGGGCAGGCGATGGGCCTGCTGTCCAGTCGATAAGCCATTGCCCCGGATGCAGCGGGGGCCGCTGGCTCGGGCCCTATGAGAACGATTGCCAGTTATGCGCCGAGCTGGATTGGTTCTGCGTGGCCCAATGTTGCGCGGTGAACTGTGGGGATTCTCGCTACGTCTGCGCCATCGGCTAAATTGCCATGTGCCCGCTCTGCATGGTGGGTGCGACAGTATGATGCCCGTTCTGCGTTTCATATCCCTGCTGTCTACAATGGGTTCATGACTGCTGCCCTTGTGGGCCGTGTCTAGGGCTCTAAGGAGAGGGAGGGGTCCATATGTGGAAAAATGTTATCGGCTGGATACTCCTATTGGGGCTACTCGCTTTCATTTCTGCAGCCCCGCAAACCCCTCCTCGGGATAGGCTGGTAATGGCGGGGAATGTGCTGCTCGTGATGATGCATGCTCTGGTGTTTTGGGATGAGAGGAATGTTCGCTATCGCCTTCCTTTTCGCCTGCCTTCTGAAACCATCCTGGTTCTTCCCATCGGGTTCGCCCTGTTCACCGCCACGCGAATTCGGTGGCACGCGATGGAATTTACAGATTGGGAGCGACTGTTTCTCGGGTTCACCCCCCTGGTTCTTTACCTTGGTAATTACCTGCGGGAAGCCCAATGGAAGAAGCATCAGATGGCCACTAACGCGTAACGTAACATCGTGTGGGTGGAGGGTTCCGGAAGTGTCGCTCCTTGAGCGGGTCTTCCACGGCCTAGCCCGGCGAGCCGAGCAGGTGATTCGAGCGGTCGCGGTTGGGGGGGTGCTGGCGGTGGGGGTATGGGGGGCCTGCCAACCCTTGCCGCCCTCCACCCCTTCCCCGGCTCCCACCCCGGTCACCCCTCCATCGGTTCCCACACGCCCCTCAGAAGGGGTCACCCCCACCCGGATGGTCCCAAGGATTCCATCCCCGACCCCTCCGGCCTGCGCGTTTCAGGAGATCCCGGATCCTGAGCACCTCACGCCGGCCGATCGCGCCCTGCTGCCGGATCCCACCCGCTGGCGGTGGGAACCCCTCTCGGCGGAGGGACGCCCCCTGCGGGGGATCCGCGGCCTGATCCAGCCGCCTCTCCCCTGGCAGATCCGGGCGGAAGGGGCTGCGCTGGAAGTGTGGTTGCTCCTGAACCGGAGCGCCCGGGCCATCCAGGTGGCGGTGGATCTGCGAGGGGAGGCCCATCGGCGGTTGCATCCGGAGAGCCCCTGGGATCATTTTCTGAGCCCGGAGCTGATCTTCCAGCCCCATGTGCGGAAAGCGGCCTGGGAGCTCTGGGTGCCGCGGGCGGCGGCCCAACTGCGGGCGCGGCAAGAGGCCTTCCCCGCAGACCGCATCGGCGCCCAGCGGCTGCGGGTGACGCTGGAGGGGCGGGTGGGGCTGGAGGATCCGGCCCGCGGCGGTTTTCGGGATCTGAGGGCGCCGGCGCCGATGGGGGAGGCGTTGGTGATGACCGGGACCCTCGTGCTGGCCCGGGAGCGGGACCGGCCGGTGTGGTGGCGGGG
>NZ_JBHOQJ010000312.1:0-12224 GCF_042408365.1 Thermoflexus sp. | reverse complement strand
ATGACCGGTCCCTTCCTGCTTCCTCGACCCGTGGCTCGTCGACCGGGCCTCAAGGCCCGTTCCGCCGCCAGAGGGATCTCCACAGGCCAACGGGCACCCTGCGCGATCCAAAGGATCGCGCGGGGACCCTGTTGGCCTGTGGAGATCCCTCTGGCGGCGGAACGGGCCTTGAGGCCCGGTCGACGAGCCACGGGTCGAGGAAGCAGGAAGGGACCGGTCATCGATGGAACCCGTTGGGGTGAAGTAGATGACGATGAGTCACGGAACAGCTGCCGTGGCGTTGGGTTGTTGAGCGCACATTGGCGTGGTTGGGCAAGTATCGCCGGCTGAGTAAGGACGACGAGGCCCTGCCGGAGACCAGCGAGGCCTTCATTTATGCCGCAATGATTCGTATGATGGTCAGACACCTGACACGCATCTATACCCATAGCGGAATTTTCGGACACTCTCTAAGGGTTCGCACCTCGAGCTCCCCAGATCGGGTTGGTCATCGCGACCATCGGCAGATCGTCGGGCATCTCCTCCGCGAAGTGCCGCATGCCCCGCAGCTCAGCCCGGACGTATCCGTGCTTTTCTAGGTCCAACGCCATCGTCCATTCGAAAGGCGAGCGATCGACTGGAACAAAGGCCTGCTCCCCGAGCCGGGTGAGCAATCGCAAATGCATGCCTTTCCCCTCCTGCACCACGCACCGGATCCGAGCCGGGCCGCCGGGTTCCACCTCGTCGCCGACCATCCAGCGCTGATCCCCTCGCTCAGCCGTCAGCTCGATCCACGGCGCGTCCACATCCGCCGTGATCACCACGCGGCCGGACCGGATGGCCGAGAGGATCGCCGGGATCGTCCGCGAATCGGCGTAGACCCACGTGGTGGGATGGCCCACCTGATAAAAGGGAGTTCCCTCGCCCGGGGGGTCCTGATGCTTATCGCTCCCGCCGACAGCGGCCACGCGGCGCCCGGCCCGCAGCAGCCCATCCCAGAAGGCGAGCGATTCGCGGTTCCGCAAAGGCCACGGTCCCTGCCACGCCTCGACGGCATCCACCGGAAGGTCCGTGGGGTATTCCCACGGCGGCCCATCGGTCTTCGGGTGGTTGATGGAAACCAGGGCGCCCATCGCGTGGGCCGCATCGATCACCGCCCGCATCTGCTCCGCCGTCCGGCAGCGGAAATCCAGCCAGCGGGAAAGACCCCAGGCGTTCATATGGCCGTAATACGTGGTCACCTCCTCCCCGGGGATCAGGAGGAGGTCGGGCCCGCTCCAAGCGGCGAGATAGGGAAAGTGGCTGACGGTGTTATGCTCCGTCACCGCCAGGAAATCCAGGCCCCGCCGCCGGGCCGCCGCTACCAGGTCCTCTAAGGATCCGGGCGCGTCGCTGTGATGGCTGTGGCTCTGCAGATCCCCCCGCCACCACCTGGCCCTGCCGCTGTCCTCCGGTTCGGAGCGGTCCGCGGGTCCACCGGCCTCAGGCGGCGGATGGGGCAGCGGCCCCTCGTCCTCCGAGGCCTGCACGATCACCGTGCAGGTGCAGCCTTGCGGGGCGATGCGGTAGAGCCCCAAGATCACATGCCATCGGCCTGGGAAGATCGGGCCCGGCAGGTAGCCAGGCGTGGCCGCCCGGGGCGTGAGGATCGCCTCCCGGCGCGCGCTCCCGCTCCATCCCCGAAAACCCTCGGCCTGAAGGAAATCCACACCCCGCGGGTCGAACAGCCCCAGGTCGATCACGCTCGGGCTGTCCGGGCGCCCCTGGCCTTCAAAGGCATAACGAACCTCCAGGCGGGCGATGCCAGGGGGGACTTCAAAGGGGAGCAACACGTAATCCGAGGTTGCCTTATCCGCCGGGGTGAAATCGCCTTCCCAGTGCAATAACGTCCTCATCGCGACCTTCCCGAAAGCCGGGGATGTTGATTTCCTCGTGGGGGTTTGGGGGCGGGCTGGGCGCCTTTGGCGCCGACTCGCCTCCGACCCCCAAGGGACCGAAACCGAAAATCAAATCTGAAAGAAGCACTAAGAGCATCGCCCTACTTCTTTGTGGGGGCGGTTTGCGCTGTTGCGAACAGAGACAGTCCGTGGGTTTTTGTACGGGGTGGGCTGCTTACGCGGCCCACCCCGTACATCTTCCCGATCGACACGTGAGGCCAGGGACGGAACCAGTAGCTCTCCCCTTCACAACCTCCAAATCCTGCCTTGACGCGCCGCGATCCCAACGACCAGGATCAGCCATCCCAAACCCAACGCCATGCCATCCACACCTTCGGAACGTTCCACCCGAATACGGGAAAGGGTCACCCGCCCCCGCTCAATGGTGACCTGCACCGTGTGCCAGCCAACTTGGGACGGCAAGGCAACCTCCCACGCCCCCGGATGAAGATCTAGCTCCCGGGGAACGTCCTCATCCAGCTCCACCCGGATGCGCCCCCCGCTCTCGCTCTCACCCGCCAACCGCAATGACCCTCCATAAAAGGTCCAGCCAACCTGCGCCCCCGGCGATCCGCGACGCTCCCCGTCCCCCAGGCGTTCCCACGCGCCCTCCCATCGCAGGGCCCAGTGATCGGCCGTGTGGACCCCCGGATACATCCGCGGCGGCTGGTTGAGATAAGCCTTGAGGGCCTCGTAGGCGGGGAGCGGGGTGAAATCCGGCTCCACAATGCTGAAATAATAAAACGACTGATCCCGCTCGCGGTCGGAGGCCCGTTTGAAGAACCACACATTGGCCACCGCGACCCACGGCCATTCCCGCTGGATCCGCTCGAACGCTTCCACCAAATAGCGGGCCTTCTGTTCCTCCGTCACCTGTCCGAACCGCTTGTCCCCCACTCCGTCCGGCACGGCGTTCCAGCCCATCTCCGCGATGTAGATCGGCTTGTGGGCGTCGCCGTGGCGGACCATCACATCGCGGATGTATAGGGCCCGGTTGATGTTGATGACGTAAGGCCGGAGCCGGCGGTCCGTCGGGCCGGACCACAACCCGTAGCCCTGCACGGAGAGGGCATCGAAGCAGGCGCCCGCCCCTGCCCGATACATCCGTTCGAGGAACACCACGTCGTTCAACCCGTTGGGAGGATAGGGGTTCAGGGATAATGTAGGGGCCAACGCTCCCGCGATCACCACAATCCGGGGGTCCACGGCTTTCAACCGCCGGTAGGCCCGGCAGAGGAGATCGGTGTAGGCCTCGGGATCCACCGCGCACGTCGGGCACGAGCCCCACTCCGGCGCGATGTTCGGCTCGTTCCAGATTTGGTAATGGAAAACGCGGCCGCGGTAGCGACGGGCCACGGCCTCCGCGAAGTCCGCGAAATCCTCCGGGTTGTCCGGCGGGGCAAAGGCCCCCCGCGCTTCCCCATCGTGGCGCGACCACGCGGGGGGGCTGGTCAGACGCACGATCAGGCGCAGACCGTAGCGCTCCGCCAGATCCACAATGTGATCATATTTCTCCCATGCCGAGCGATAAGGGAGATGTCGCCGGTCCTCGAAATCCCCCTTGCCGTGGATCTCGATGTCCGCCCATGGGAACTCCTGCCGGATCCAGCGGAAGCCCGCCGCGGCGACCATGCGCACCGTCCGTTCCCGCTTCTCCGGCTCCACCTCCTGTTCCAAGAACGTGTTCACCCCGAAGGGGGGATCATCCGTATGTGCAACCGGAACCTCAGGGGCCAGCAGCAAGGCCGGGCGCAGTGGATTGGTCAGATAATGGGGAAAGCCGCGGAGGCGGGCCAAGGGATTTTCCTCGCCTGTCACCTCATAGGCCCACGCCATCACAGCATGCGAAGCCCACCAGGCTCCAAGGGAGCCTGCCAGAACGAACATCCCAACGATAAAGATCCGGACGTAGCCCCGTCGATGCATTCGATCGCCGGCTCCTGCAAGAAGAGTTCAAGCCCGATCCCATGTGCCCACCTGGCCCCCTTTGGAGGGGAGTGGGTGGGCCAGGAGCCTTTCACCCCGATCGACTCCCCACATCGATCCTCGAGAGCGCCTGATTCGCCTCTCCGGATGATCGCCCGGCGGCTTCGCCGTCCGCCCTGCAATCCCTTTATTTCGACGCCCTGGAGGGCTTGGAGAAGGCCGTGGCCCTTCCGGAGGACTTCGTCTTAGCCTTAGAGGCTTTCCGCTTGGAGGAGAGCGGCGTTCCCTGATTCAGATAAGCCTCCACTTCCGCTCGGGCTTCCTCGAACCGGCGGATCAGTTGCTCATCCGTGCCTTTGAACCCGGCCACGGCTCGCTGGGAGCACGTGGCGCAACCCAGGGAAGCTCGATAGCTGTCCATATCGCAGGTCAGGCAGCCCGCCAGTCGGATCACGGTTAACGACAGAGCCAAAGTGTCCGGGTGATCCTCCGGCATCCGAACCACCCGACGCACCAGAGCCTTCCACGCCTTTCCCCGGATCTCCGCCAATAAGGGGATACATCGCGGTGGGAACAGGATCTCGCTTTCAGGATACATTGATGCCTCCGATGAATGGATGGAAATTTGCGTTCCTGGAAGTCGAAGGGCTCACCTGGTAGCCTGCTCGACCTCCAACCCTATGAGCGTCACGACATCTCCATCATCCTTATGTGATTCTACTTCCGGAGGCCGTTGGCCTGACAACCCCGATGAGCCTATTCAATTAATCGCAATTCGGATAGCACACCGAGAAATTTTGATTTACTTTTTAATATTTCCTTGGATTTTTCCTGATATAATCGATGATAATAAATATAAATTGTGTAAAATCCTCACAAAAAGCATTTATGTGCGCCGGCAAAGCTTGTTCAATGGCCGATCCACCGGGCACAGAGCCCGGCCCGATTTTCGTGCGCTTCATCCCCTTTGTCGAGATAGGGCTTTGCCCCCGCGGGGGCACCTTTGTGGGTGTCCCTCCCCTTTTTCCTCCACCTCGCGGTCCTTATGAAATTCAACAAATTCGTCTGGACGTTCCTCGCTGAGAATACGCCGTGAGGGAAGCGGGAGCCGGGCGCCTTCGGCCTCCGGCCCAGCCCCCGAAAACCCCAAATTGCAAGCAGCATCTTGCCAATGGTTAGAACATTGAAAAGCCCTGCTCTCCGATCCCACACGAGATCCCCCATATGAGCGGATCGCAGAGATAGCGGCCAGCACAACCTCGAGGAGAGAAACCCGAATGTTATAATTGCAACGGATCGCAACGTCTGCTGCTCCTTCCATCTTTTCTGAAGTATGTGGCCCTCCCTTCCTGCGGCCCTTGGGGCCGCAGGAAGGGAAAAATCTTTCGGGGGCTGGGCCGGGGGCCGTTTGGAGTCGGGCGCTTGAGCGCCCGTTCTTGCTCATCGGCCCCTCCCTTTACCAGCGTTCCCTTCTCCTAGCGATAAACAGGGACAGCGGAGAACGCTATGGGGTCCAACATCCCTACCCGTGTACGGATCGATCCGGAGACGCGGTCCTTCATCGTCGAATGGCCCGACGGCTCGCGCCGCGCTTTCTCTTGGTCCCGGTTGCGAGCGGCATGCCCCTGTGCCCTCTGCCGCACCGAAGCCCAGCGAGCCCAGGGGGATCCGCTGTTTTTGCGCCCCCAGCCCGACGACACGTTGGTGGATTTCGCTTATGTAGGAAACTATGCGGTGCGCCTCTTCTGGGGAGATGGGCATTCGTCCGGCATCTATACATGGCGTTACCTTCGCGAGCTCGATGAGAGGTAAAGACACTTTGGAGGAGAGACTGCCTTGGGTGGCCTTCCGAACCCAAGCGTTGCGCACCAGGCCTGCTGCGCTTCGGCTGCGAACATCTCCTCCAGGAGAAAATTTTTACAATGGCCCGCTTGGTCCTGATGGGCTCACCTTCATTCGCGCTGCCGACCTTCGAAGCCCTGGCGGAGGAGCATGAGATCGCCGCGGTCTTCACCCAGCCGGATAAACCCGCCGGCCGGGGGATGCGTCCAACCCCGTCGCCGGTGAAGCGCTGGGCGGAAGCCCATGGGTTCCCGGTGCTCCAACCCCGCTCCTTGCGCCGGGACCCCGAAGCGGTGGCCCGGCTGCGGGAGCTGAGGCCGGAAGTCATCGTGGTGGTCGCCTATGGGCTGATCCTGCCCTCCGAAGTACTGCGGCTGCCCCCTTATGGATGTTTGAACCTCCACGCGTCCCTCCTTCCCCGTTATCGAGGCCCAGCCCCCATTCAGGCAGCCATCCTCAACGGTGATCTGGAGACGGGGGTGACCGTGATGCTCATGACCGAGGAAGTCGATGCGGGGCCAATCCTGGCGATGGAGCGGGAACCGATCGCCCCCGAAGATACCGCGGAGACTTTGGGGGGACGCCTGGCCCAGCGAGGGGCCCGATTGATGCGTGAGACCCTCCGCCGCTGGCTGGCCGGGGAGATCACGCCTCAACCCCAGGACCCCTCCCAGGCAACTTACTGTCCACGGATCACGAAAGCGGATGGGGAGATCGATTGGCGACGGCCGGCGGCGGAGATCGAACGGCGGATCCGCGCCTTCACGCCCTGGCCGGGCAGCTACACGTTCTGGAAGGGGCGTTTGCTGAAGATCGGCCGGGCCCGGGTTCGCCCGGATCTTCAAGCCCCTCCGGGCCAAGTGGTGGCCGTCGATCGTGGGGCAGCAGTGGGCACGGGGGAAGGCGCCCTGATGCTCCTGGAGGTCCAGCTGGAGGGCAAACGGATGATGCCCATCGAGGCGTTCCTGAACGGGCATCCGGATTTCCTAGGGGCGACCCTGGGCCAGGAGGGATAACCGATGGATCCCGCCGCTCTGGAAGTGGGCCTGGTCTTCCTGGTCACCCTCGCGCTGTTTTACTTCACCCAGCGGGCCCTCCATGGAAGCCTCCAAATCGTGTTGCACCGCCTCACCGGCCATCCGGAGATCGCCCTTATGCTCTACTGGGCCTTGCTGTTTCCCGGGGTCCTTTTCCATGAGCTCAGCCACTGGCTCGCCGCCATGCTCCTGGGCGTCCGCCGCTACCGCTTCGCCCTATGGCCCCAGCGGTCCGGGGGGCAGATCCGCATGGGAGCGGTCCAGCTCGCGGAGGTGGATCCGTTCCGGATGAGCCTGATCGGGGCAGCGCCCCTGCTCACCGGCCTGGCGCTTATCGCCATCATCGGGGGTCAATGGTTGGAGGCTCCGGCTTCCGGGGTGGCCCTCTGGGGATCCGCGTGGCGGATGTTGCAGACGCTCCCCCAACGGGAATGGGGATGGATGGGGTTCTATTTGCTCTTCACCGTGGGCAACGCGATGTGGCCCAGCCCATCCGACCGGGCGGCGTGGCCGGTGGTGGGGGCAATGGGGGGGCTTCTCCTCATTCTCCTCCTGCTTGCTGGTCCAATCCCACTCCATCAAGCGATAATGGAATTGATGGTAGGAGGCCTCGCACGGCTCACCCCTTTGCTGGCCGCCGTGCTTTTCGTGAATCTACCGCTCCTGGCCGGATTGATCGGATTGAATTTCCTGCTGGATAGGATCACAGGGTAGCGCTTCCTCGATATTTGGTTTTGGGGTATGCGGTCGGGAAGACAGATGGCCTCTCGCCGCGGCGAGAGGGGATAAAAAGCATTTTGGGCCCCCACGAGACAACCAACTGCTTGCATGGCAGAGAGGACTTGAGAGGCCCAGCCCCTAAGAATCCCAGAGGAAGCCGCCTAAAAGCGGATTCATGGACTATCGATCGCGGGAGGATCCTTGGGAGCCGAGCGACTGCATCGTGAGCGCTGGTCAAGGTTCCGCCCGCGTGGTATACTGAAAGCGCCACCGACCCGAGATGGGCGGTGAGCCTGTTGGGGAGAGCTCACCTTGATGCTTCGCCTGCAGCCGCCTGGATTGCCTTGGGGCGACCGGGACGGCAGGTTCAGGGGTGATCCGCCTCAGATCCCCTCCCCGGCCTTCAACGGCCTTGGGCGAGGCGCCCCCCGTTCCCCCGTTCCTTCCTTCGCTTCGCAGGGGAATGGACGGACGGCTACCTCTATCGGATGGCCGTTAACGGCCTCCCGCCACATCAGCGTGGATAACCCGCAGCCCCCTGGATCGCTGTCGCCCGCCGCCTCCCATCGGAATCTTTGCCGGCCTTCGCGAACCACGAGGGACATCCGCCTGGCCGAAGACCTTTCCTCCCAGCATGCCTTTTTTGGAGCCCTTGGGATTCCTCATCCCGTCCCTCAAACTCCCAGAGGGAGCTGAACCGCCCAACTCCCGAAGACGATTCTCTTCTTGGAGGGGACCATGGCTCGCAAAAAAGTCACCATCCACACGCTTCAAACGCGGAAGGCAGCCCGGGAACCCATCACGATGATCACGGCTTATGACTATCCAACGGCCCTCGCTGTCGATCAGGCGGGCGTCGATGTGATCCTGGTGGGCGATTCCCTCGGCATGGTCGTCCTGGGTTATCCCAACACGCTTCCGGTCACGATGGAAGAAATGCTCCACCACGCGAAGGCGGTCGCCCGAGCGAACCCTTCCGCGCTCCTGGTGGGGGATCTCCCCTTCATGGCCTATCAGGCCGATATCGCCGAGGCGGTCCGGAACGCCGGCCGCTTTCTGAAAGAGGCGGGCATGGATGCCGTCAAACTGGAAGGGGGGCAGGAGATGGTTCCCACCATCGAGGCCATCGTGCGTGCAGGCATCCCGGTGATGGGTCATATCGGCCTCACCCCTCAATCCATTCATAAGCTGGGCGGTTATCGCCTCCAAGGGCGCACCGCAGTGGACGCCCGACGGCTCCTGGAGGATGCGTTAGCCCTTGAGGCCGCTGGTTGCTTCGCCATCGTCCTGGAGATGGTCCCGGAGCCCGTGGCCGCAGCGATCACCCAGCGCTTGCGCATCCCTACCATCGGGATCGGCGCGGGAGCCGGGTGCGATGGACAGGTGCTGGTCCTTCATGATCTGATCGGCCTCTTCGAGCGCTTCACGCCCCGCTTCGTGAAGAAATACGCGGACCTTCACGGCGAGATTGTGCGAGCGGTCCAAGCCTACTGTGAGGACGTGCGGAACCGTCGTTTCCCTGGGCCGGAGCACACGTTCTCCATGGACCCGGAGGAGCTGGCGGCCTTCCAAGCGATGCTGGAGAATCTCCCATCCCCCACGCCCGTGGAGGAACGGCGGTGATGCGCATCGCCCTCCTGGGGACCGGCGCGATGGGAACGCTGTTCGGGGTTCGCCTGGCCCGCGTCGCGGAGGTCTGGATGCTGGGGACGTGGGCGGAGGCTCTGGAGGCCGTCCGGACGCACGGCCTGCATCTCGTGACCCCTCAGGGGGAGGAGAGCGCCCGGATCCCCGTGGCGGAGGATCCGGGGGAGGTCCCCCCGTGCGATCTCGCCCTCATCCTGGTGAAAGCCTATCAGACCGAGCGGGCGGCCCGGTGGGCGAAGCAGGTATTGCGCCCCGGGGGAGCCGCCTTAACGCTCCAAAACGGGCTGGGGCCGTTGGAAACACTTCAGGCGGTCCTCAGCCCCTCCCGCGCGCTCCAGGGGGTCACCACGATGGGAGCCACCCTCCTGGCGCCCGGATACGCCCGGTTAGGCGGGGAAGGACCTATTTGGCTGAGCGCCTCCGCCCCAACCGAGCGTTGGGCCCAACGGATCGCTGATCTCTTGGAACGGGCGGGATTCCAGGTGGAGCTCCGGGAAGATCTGCAGGGGGTGATTTGGGGGAAACTGGTCGCGAACACCGCCATCAATCCCATCACGGCCCTCTTCGATGTTCCGAACGGCGCCTTGCTGGAACGGCCGGATCTCTGGCGGCTGGCTCGGGGGGTGGCCCTGGAAACCGCGGCGGTGGCTCGCGCCCAGGGCGTCGTCCTACCTTTTGACGATCCAGTGGGTTTCGTGGCGGACGTCTGCCGACGAACGGCAGCGAACTCTTCCTCCATGCGCCAAGATCTGCATCGGGGGCGTCCGACCGAGATCGACGCGTTGAACGGTGCGGTCGCCGCGATCGGCCGGCGAATCGGAGTTCAGACGCCGCTGAACGAGGCCCTCTGGCGGTGGGTTAAAGCGGTGGAGGAACGGAGCACCCGGGCCCCTGGTCGGCCCCCTCCTGAACCCGCCATCCTGCCCGCTATGGGCCCGACCCATGGAGCCCCTCACCGCTAAACCTCGGGGAATAAAGACAGCGACCTGAATCTGCTTCCATGAATCATTTCCTGTAGGAGTTACGCAGTGGGTTTCCTCGTGGGGGCTTTGGGCCGTGGGGAGAGAGGATGAAGGGGAGTGGGGCCCTTCTGCCTCCTCTCGGGAACCCCGAACGGCGTAGCTCCTATCCTGTATGATCCCATCGAGCTGGAGGTAAAACCATGCGGGTCGTCCGCACGATTCCTGAAGCTCGCACGATCCGGCGCACCCTCCCCGGCACATGGGGATTCGTGCCAACGATGGGATATCTCCACGAGGGACATCTCTCCCTCGTCCGGCGGGCTCGCGCGGAGAACGACCATGTGGCCGTTAGCATTTTCGTCAACCCAACCCAGTTCGGACCCCACGAAGACTATAACCGCTATCCCCGCGACCTAGAGCGGGATCTTCGGTTGTTAGAGCCCTTGGGGGTAGACCTCGTGTTCGCCCCTTCCGTCGAGGAGATGTATCCGCCGGGCTTTCAGACCTGGGTGATCGTAGAGGAGGTCAGCCGGCCCCTGGAGGGGGCGGCGCGGCCCGGCCACTTCCGAGGCGTGGCCACCGTCGTCACCAAACTGTTTAACATTATTCAGCCCGACCGGGCGTATTTCGGCCAGAAGGACGCCCAGCAGGCAGTGGTGATCCGCCAGATGGTGCGGGATCTCAACATCCCGGTGGAGATCGTGGTTTGCCCCACCGTGCGGGAGCCCGATGGCCTGGCCATGAGCAGCCGGAACACCTACTTGAGCCCGGAGGAGCGGCAGGCGGCCACAGTGCTGTTTCGGGCGCTCCAGGCGGCTAAAGCGCGTTATGAAAAAGGGGAACGGGATGCCGAGCGCCTGCGAGAGGTCATGCGAGAAGTGATCCGCGCCGAGCCGCTGGCCCGACTGGATTATGTGAGCGTGGCCCATCCCGAGACTTTACAGGAGCTCAGCTACGTGGAAGGCCCAGCCCTGCTCTCCCTGGCTGTCTACATCGGGAAGACCCGTTTGATCGACAACATCCTGCTCCCATCATCGGACTGAAGGTTTCCGCACCCCGTGAGGTTCGGCAAGCGCCTCAACCGATGGGGATGTTCTCTCCGTAGGGAATTCCGGTTGGGTGTGGGCAGGGGATGTAAGGGCGTCCCTTGTGGGCGCCCCGGGACGGGCACAAGGCCCGCCCCTGCGTGGGTTGTTTGCATCCGCCAGGCCGTTGGATCATCCGCACCCTTCGAGGAGACCCTGGGATTGATGAGAGGCAAAGGCTCTCACATCCTTTACACCTTTCGGAAGGAGAGAAGTTGCCCATGCTGCTCTGTTTGGACGTCGGGAACACGAACATCAAGGCAGGGGTTTTCGATGGGGAATCCCTTGTGGCCCACTGGCGGTTCTCCACTCAGCGCCACCGTCTGGCCGATGAATACGCCGCTCTCTTTATGAATCTCTTCGCCCTGCATCACATCCGCCCACAGGAGATCCAGGGATGCGCCATTGCCTGCGTGGTGCCTCCCCTGCGAGGGGTGTTTGAGGAGATGATCCGACACTATCTGGGCATCGAGCCCCTGATCGTCGGGCCTGGGATCAGGACGGGGATCCGGCTGGCCGTGGAGAATCCTCGGGAGGTTGGAGCGGATCGGGTGGCCAACGCGGTGGCGACCTTCCGGCTGTATGGAGGGCCAGCCATTGCCATCGCCTTCGGAACCGCCACCGTGTTCGATGTGATCTCGCGGGAAGGAGAATACTTGGGTGGGGCGATCGCTCCGGGGATCCTGGTGGCCGCCGAAGCCCTGGTGACCGCCGCCGCGCAACTCTACCAGGTGGAGCTCACCCGTCCTCCCCGGGCCATCGGCCGCAACACGATCCAGGCGATGCAGTCCGGTTTGATCTTGGGCTTCGCCAGCATGGTGGAGGGGATGATCCATCGGATCCAGGCGGAATTAGAGGAGCCCGCGCGGGTGATCGCCACCGGCGGCCTGGCCGATACGATCGCCCACGAGGTTCCCGCGATTCAAGTGGTCGATCCCCACCTGACGCTCCATGGGCTCCGGTTTCTCTTCGAGCTGAACCGCCGGGGGAAATGAGGATATACCGTAACTATACGGAGATCGACGTTCTGTCGTGGGTTTCCTCCTGGGGGCTTTTGGGGCCGAGCCGCGCGCCTTCGACGCGCGGCTC
>NZ_JBHOQJ010000311.1:0-9673 GCF_042408365.1 Thermoflexus sp. | reverse complement strand
CGCCCAAGGCGCCCAGCTTGCCCCCAAACCCCCAGGGGACCCAAACCAAAAATCAAATGGGGATGAACACTACAAACGCGGGGAGGGAAGAGAGAATCAATGCTCCCAAGGAGGACTACCAGACCTTGACCTTGTCCCGAGAAGGCTTGAGCAGGCCTCGGGCCCAATACCACTCCAAGGTCTGCCGCACACCCTCCTCAAAAGGTGTCAGCTTGAACCCCAGCTCCCGCCGCGCCTTCTCAGAGGAAACTCTCCAGTCGTAGAACACATAAGAGGCCAACGCGAGCGGATAATAGGGCTCCCGCCCTGTGAGATCAGCCAGCTTCGTCCAGACCCATGCCAGGGCCAGCATCGGGAACGCCGGGACATTGATCCGCCACGTGGGAACCCCCGCCACTCGAGCCACGATCTCGTAGATCTCCGCGTGCTGTCGGCTGCGATCCGCCACGTTGTAGATTTCCCCCACGCGACCTCGATGAAGGGCGACCTCGATGACGCGGCAGAGATCCGGAACGAAAATCGGGAACGTGTAGCGACGGCCGCCGTGCACTTGGAGGCGCAGCCCTTTCAGGAAATCCTCGAAGAACAGCCGGTTGAAGGCGTAACGCCCCCACGGGCCATAGAAGGCCCCCGGACGCAAGATGATGGCGGGAAGGCCTCCCTGGAACGCCTCTTGCACAATGCGTTCCCCCTCCAGCTTTGTGCGCTGATATTCATCAACCGGTTGACATGGATACGTCTCATCGATCACCGTCCCCGGCCGCGGCCGGCCGATCACCGCCACCGTTGAGATATGGACGAACCGCCGGATGCCCACTGCCTGCGCCGCCTGGACCATGTTGCGGGTCCCTTCTACATTCACCCCCCAATAACGCTCCCGTGGCCCCCAGAACCGGAAGTAACCCGCCGCGTGGATGACCGCCTCGCAGCCTGCCACCGCCTCTTGAACCGAGGCCGGATCCTGCACATCTCCCCACGCGATCTCCACCCCGTGGTCCGCAAGGAACCCCCAATCGGCCGTTGGCCGGACCAGAGCCCGCACGCGATAACCCCGTTCCACGAGATACGGACACAGGTTGCGGCCCAGGAAGCCGGTGGCGCCAGTGACCAACACCCGCATCACAAGGATCTGCTCCTATGGGATGAACGCTGATGAAATTTAAAAAAATGAACTCACCCCCCAAATATCTTTTATCCTCCCTTCCCACGGCCCTTCGGGCCGCGGGAAGGGAGGACGGGCACTACGAATGGGATAGTGGAACCCTTACTTGTCTCCCCTGAGAACAAACTCCAGCCCCAGCCTTCGGAGGGTCGCTGGGGTGGGCTGGCCGGTCTCCCGATCCCACCCCCGCACCTCGTAATATTCCCGCAGCATCGTCTCGATATCCGGCACAAACCCCGCTGCGCCGCCATCGGGCAGCGGCTCCAAGAGACGCTTGGGCAGGCGGTCATCGGCCTGAGTAGCCCCAAGCCGGTGGTTGATCATCCGCTTGAGCTGCCAGGCACGCTCCCCAACCTCCAGCATCTGCTGGAGATCCCAATCCCACCCCATCGCCGCATTCAGCAACGCTAACGCCACGCTCGGAGCGACATTGGCGAAATAACATAGCACCAGTCCATTGCACACCGTGCGCCAGTTCTGGTGGATCGCCACATACCGAGCTTTGTCTTCAATCTGATGCCGGTCGAGAAATGGGATGCCTAACTCCTCATTGGATTGGCCCAGCTCTACCATGAAGAAATCGCTTTGATTGTGGCAGGCCCCACGTGGTGAAGTGGCATAGCTCAAAGCTATCCCCGCGACGCCCCGCGGGTCGTGATAGGGGACTTCGAGTCCCTTGACTTCCACCGCCAGGTCCTCCGCGCCGAAGGCTCGTGCCAGCCCCCGCGCCCCCTGTGAGAGAAGTTCCCCAAAACCCTCTCGCCGCGCCGTCTGGGCAATTAAGGTCTCCACCGGGTGCACGTCCCCCCAGCGCAGGGTTAGCCCTCCCGTTTCCCGCTCCGTGATCCGGCCTTGTTCGAAAAGCAGATACGCCAGGCCCAGCACATTCCCCATGCTGATGGAATCCAGGCCGTAGCGATCGCACAGGTCACCCAGATGCGTGATGGCCTGAAGATCGTCGTTCAGGAGGTTTGGACCGAAGGCGGCGATGGTCTCGTATTCCGGTCCCTTCGCCTTGACCCGAGCGTAGGGGCCTTCGGGGATGGTCACCACCCGGCCACATGCGATGACGCAGGCGTGGCAGGCCGAGACCCCGGAAAGGATGGTTTCGGCCATGGCCGCCCCGCTGACCTTAGAGGCCCCTTCCCAAGTTCCCTGCCCGTAATACCGTTTGGGCATGCTCCCCAGCAACTCAAGATACTCCGCCGCGCCGGCTGTGCCCGTCTCGCGAAACACGCGGCTCAAGTTATCCTCACGAAGAGCACGGTTCGCCTGGGCCCGCAACATCTGAAAGGCCTCGGGGCGGGCAATCGGCAGTGGCCGGGTCCCCCGCACCGCGATCGCTTTCAAGTTTTTAGCGCCCATCACCGCCCCCATCCCGGTGCGGCCTGCCACCCGGCCGTGATCGCAGAGGATGAGAGCGAAGGGGACCTGGTTCTCGCCGGCAAGGCCGATGGCTGCCACCCGAACGAGGGGATCGCCAACCTCCTGCCGGATCGCAGCCTGGACCGCATAAGGATCTTGACCCCAGAGGTGGGCGGCGGGGCGGAGTTCGACCCGCCCATCGCGGATCCATAGGTAAACCGGCTCCGGGGCACGCCCCTCGATCCACAGAACGTCGTAGCCGGCGAACCGAAGCTCTGACCCCCAGAACCCGCCGCAGTTTGACTCCCCCCACAAGCCGGTGGCCGGGGAGCGGGCACAGACCGTAAACCGTCCCACCGCCGGCCCCGCGGTCCCGGTGAGCGGACCCGTGATGAACACCAGAGGGTTCTGCGGACCTAAAGGATCGACCTCCGGGCGCAAGCGCTCCCACAAGAGGCGGGCCGCAAGGGCACTTCCTCCGATGAAGGCCTCGACCCAGGAGAGAGGGATCTCCTCCTCCATGACCTGGCCTGTTGAAAGATCGACCCGCAGAAGGTGCCCAAATCGCTCCATGGGTGATCCTCCTATATCACGCCGACTGGAAGTTGTCCTCTTTGGGCCTGTGGCCGGTGGTCAGCCTTCGCCAACCGGAAGATACGTCGGCGCGGGCCGACGCTTGGGGCAAAGCACCCCAGAAGGCCGATTGCTGAAACTTATAATCTCCACATTCCGCGCGGAGGATACACCGTGGGAAGCGGGGACCTCACCCCCAAACCCCCACGGGTGAGTTCATTTTTAAAACTTCAGCAATCGGCTCCGCATCATCACGCTAAGGTCACAAAACCCAGTGTTCGCAGTGGGATGCTTTAGCGCCCGTTTCAGCGTCTGAAAACGCGGGGCGAACCGGAAGTCAATCCGGATTCTCCGCCTCCGGATCCGTGTGGATGGGGAGCGGGTTGGGAGTGCGCCAGACCCGCCAGAGCCCTCGGAGATCCTCTAAGGCGGTGCGCAGGATCTTCACCCGGGTATCCGGATCCTCCCGCCAGATCACCGGGACCTCCCAGACGGCGTAGCCACGCTGCTCGGCCCGCAACAGCAGCTCTGTATCGAAAAACCATGACTGGTTGGCCACCAGGGGGATCAGCTCTTGGGCGGCCCTCCGGGTGATCGCTTTGAACCCGCACTGGGCATCCTGAAAACGGCGCTGAGGGAAGAGCAGCCATACGATGAAGTTGTAGATGCGGGAGATCAGTTCCCGCTTGAAGGAGCGAACGATTTGGGATTGGGGATGTAAGCGATTGCCGGTGGCGATGTGATAGCGCCCTTCGACGAGGGGCTGGATGAGCGGCATGAAGGCGCTGAGGTCTGTGGAGAGATCGACGTCCATATAGGCCATCACGTCCGCGTCGCTCTCCAACCATGCCTTACGCAGCGCCCGCCCCCGCCCTTTGCGGTTCAATCGGAGATAGCACACCTCATCAGGCCACTGCTCAGCCAGGCGCCGCCCGATCTCCGGTGTGCGGTCCACCGAGGCGTTGTCCGCGATCACGATCCGCCAACGATACGGACAATGCTCCCGAAGGAACGCGCGCAGCTTATGAACACTGGGCTCCAGATCTCGCTCCTCGTTATAAACGGGGATCACCACATCCACTCGTACCGTCTGAGCCATCGGTGAGAAAGCCTCCTGATAGTTGTCTTCACGCCGACTGGAAGTCGTCCTCCTTAGGCCTTCAGCCTGCGGTCGGCCTGCGCCAATCGAGAGGTACGTCGGCGGGCCGACGCTTGGCCAAAAGCGCCTCAGAAGGCTGATTTCAATCACGCCGACCGAAAGTCGCCCTCTTCAGGCCTTCGCCGACCGTGCCCAGCGTCCGCGCAGCGGACGCCCGACACGAAGCGCCCAAGAAGGCCGATTAATGAAATTGAACAAATTAATCCAGACATTCCCCGCTGAGGATACACCGTGAGGGAAGCGGGAGGCCCCACCCCCTTTGATCCCTCCTCCCCACAGGGAATTAATTTTTGCGCGCCCAGACCAACCCCTTTCCCCTCAGCTCTCATCCAGCCTCTCCCAAGGCGCCGGGCGAGGAGCCCCTCGCAGCGAATCCAGGATGGGAGAGGCGAGCTCTGGGTAGAGCGCGGCGAAGGCCTGTAACAGCCCGAAACATCCCGTCAGCATCATGTCCCCGTAGGGAACGGCAAAGTAGACCGGGTGACGAGACCCTCGCAGCAACCCCCGTCGGGGCCCAACCACGGCAACACCTTCCGGCGCCATGGGCGTGGTTTCGAACATCAGCGCGCCGTGCCCCATGTCCTCGAACACTTCCTCAAACCTCAAATCCCCAGCCATCAGCCGGCTGAGCAGACGGTCCAGCTTCTCCTGATCTAGAAGCCCGGTGTGATGCTCGAAGAGCCCCTCCACCTCCCCATTGCGCATGCGAAAGGCCAGCGTGTGAAAGTTCCCGATGTTAACCACTACGCGATGCCGCCAGGCGGCCACTTGGGGATCCAACGTGGCCCCTAGAACCGCCGCAGGTGCCGTATCCATCGCCGCTACGGGCCCATCGAAGGCCTCCCGAACCGTGCGCACAACCGCCTGGAGCCGGGTAAGAATGGAGTGGATCTCCTCCCCGCGATGGGCAAAGGCCAACAGATCCCGGCGCTCCGCCAGCTGTCGGGCCAAGTAATCGAATCGAAACTTCCGATCGGAGTAGCCCGGAGGTGCTGCGCCGTGATCGAAAACAGCCACCGCCACCCCATCCAGTCGGAGGGGCACATCGAAAGCCTCGAAAGCCCGTCGCAGGGCCTCCCAGTCAACATCCCGCAGCGCGAGGCGGACCACCTGCCTATCCAGGCGGGCGGCCTCGTCTTCGCTGACGATCTGCACCCCCATCGCGCGCACCACCTCCAGGTCATCGTTAAAGGTCCGGGCCGCCTCAGGGGTTGCATACACCGGAAGGCCCGCCCGCAGGTGATCCTCCACCGCCCACTGGCACGGGCCGCCGCCCATCGTGACGCCCGTGAGGAGGATCGGCCGTCGCTCCCGAGTGGCCCGCCGGATCGCCCGCGCGACCCGGAGGGTCGGTGAGGGGAGAATCAACTGACAGGCGTTTTCCAAGTCCTTCTCGCTATCGTAAAGCAAGATGTCCTGGGTCCCGGTTCCGATATCCATACAGAGAATCTTCACGGAAACCCTCCCGATGAGCTAAGCATAAGGCCTAACCTGCACCCCGCATCCAGGCCATTTGGGTAGGGGCACCCACAAGGAGTGCCCCTACAAATCGTCGGTCCTCTATCCAAGAGGCCGAGGGGATCGTTCCGCGAGGTGCTGGACGTGCGCTTGGAGCGCCTCCACTGCCTCCTCCGGCGTCCCCACCACCCGCAGCAAGCCAACGTCCTCTTCCCGGATATAGAGCGGATCCAAATAGACATCTAGCAAACGCCGCCATCGGGATCCCAATAGAAGAAGCGGGCGGAGGGGAAGCTCGCCGGTTTGCAGCAGGCTCCATGCCAGCGCCATCTCGCTCAATGTCCCAATGCCTCCGGGCAGGGCGATCAACGCGTCGCCCGCCGTGACCAGATAGTGCAGGCGTTGAAAGAGGGTGGGGAACTTGATCTCCACATCCACATAAGGGTTGGCCTTCAGGCCCCAACGGTCGAATGGATCCACCGTCACCCCAATCGTGAAGCCGCCCGCCTCTTTCGCCCCAAGGCTCACGGCCTCCATCGTCCCACGGTACCCACCGCTCATGACCACAAAGCCGGCCTCCGCCAGCCGGCGACCCAATGCTCGCGCCATCTGATAGTCTGTGGATTCCGGTGGCGGGGTGCTGCTCCCGAATACCGAGACGATCTTCCCCTGCATTTCAAGGAAACTCCTGTCCGGAACGCGATGGGTCTCCTCGTAGGGGTTTAGCGGCGAGCCGGGCACCTTCAGCGCCCCGGCTCGCCCCCAAGACCCTTGTCATCCCTCTCCCTACGGCCCTTCGGGCCGTGAGGCCACTGGCCCTCACCCTCCTCTACCCCCAAAATGGAAGGAGCGTTAGCGGTGCGCGATCCCCTTCCCCTTATGGACATTCAAGTTAAAACCCGCCGATCCCCCGATAACGGAATCGCTCGATGAGAAGGATACCGAGGAATGTCACGAGGAGCAACAGCGTGCTCATGGCCATCGCTTGGCCCAAGTTCAACTCGCCCGGCTGGCTCAGGAAACGGGCGATGGCCAGCGGCATGGTGGTCATCGTCGGACGGGCGATCAGGGCAGTTGCCCCGAATTCCCCCAAGGAGACGCAGAAGGCGAAGATGGCCGCCGTCAGAAGCGCCCGGCCCAACAGCGGCGCCTCCACATGCCACCACACCCGCCATGGGGATGCCCCCAGGGTCATCGCCGCCTCCCGCCAGCGAGGGTTCATCCCCTCCATCGCCGGCAGAAGGATCCGCACCACGAACGGGTAAGCGATCAACGTGTGAGCGATCACCACCAGGAGCGGGGAAGTGCGCAGGGCCATCACAGCCTCCGCCAGCCCTGGGAACACCCGCAAGAACACCCGAGGGCGGCTGAACCCTGTCAGGAACCCGAACCCCAGCGTGACGGCGGAGGTGGAAAGCGGGAGCATGAGCAGGGGGTCCAGCCAGCGGCGACGACGACGGCCCGCAAGCCCGTAGGCGACCATCCCCCCGAGCAGCAGCGAGAGCACCATGACCATGCCGGCGAAGATCAGCGAGTTCCGCACTGCTTCGATCGGCGCCACATAAGTGACCGCCCCACGCCGGTTGATCCATAGCTCTTGATAGTAACCCAGGGTGAGCCATCCGGTATAGATCGCCGCCTCCCCCGGCTTCCGGGCCGTCATGGGGGTCACCGAGCGCGCGATTAACGCCAGTAATGGTAAGCCAATCCATAGGGAGAGCGCTGAGAGCCCCAAGGCCACCTTCGTGCGCTCCCAGGGGGTGCGCGGCGAGCGGGCAGTGGATGCCGCCGGCCGCCATTCTAGAGGAAAAGTGAGACGCGCCTGCAGACGGGTGTAGAGGGCTAAAATTCCAAAGGTCAGCCCCAGTTGAACCAGAGCCAAAGTCGCCGCGGCGGGGAGATTGAAGAGGCCCACCGCCTGTCGGTAGATCTCCACCTCCAGCGTGGCGTAGCGAGGACCGCCCAGCAACAACACCACCCCGAAGCTGGTGAAGTCGAACAAAAACACCAGCGCGGTGGCTGCCAGGATCGCAGGCATCAGAAGGGGGATTGTCACCCTTCCAAGAGTGCGCCAGCGGTCCGCCCCCAACGTGTGGGCGGCCATCTCCAACGTTGGATCCAAGTGAGCCCATGCGGTCCCGACGATGCGCAGCACCAGGGTGAGGTTATAGAACACATGGGCGACCACGATCGCGGCCAGGGTGTTGAGGAAGGAGATCGGTGGCTCCGGGAGGTTTAGGAGGGCCATCAGGGCCTGGTTGATCCACCCCCGGGGGCCTAAGAGCGCCGTGAACGCAGCCGCCACAACGACGGTCGGGAGGACAAAGGGCACCGTGGCCATCGCCTGCCACCATCCCCGACCTAGGAAAGGGTAACGGGCGAAAAGGCCCGCCAGGGGCAAGCCCAGGGCCAGGGTGACCATCGTGGAGAGCGTCGCTTGACCTACCGTGAACCCCAGCACCTTCCAGAACGCCGTCCCTCGGAGCGTCTCAAGAATGGCTCCCCAGGTGATCCGCCCCTCCGGAGCCAGGCTAAGTTGAATGATCGAACCGAGGGGGTACAAATAGAAAGCCCCGAAGAATAACAGTGGAGGAATTAACAGAAGATCCCGTCGAGACATGGGAGTGAGAACGTGCTTCACACCTGTTCGGGGGCTATTGACTGCAGTTTCCCCTGGAGATCTTTGGGGGCTGGGGACCGCCGAATGCGGCCCTCAGCCCCCAAAGATCTCCCCTTATGGATTTTCCCTCATGGGCGCTGGCCAGTCCAGGAACATCGCCTCCAACGCCAGCCGGACGTTCGCGTTCCGACGCAGCGCCAGCCACGCCCGGCGCGTGGCCTCTAAGGCTGCCCGCGCTCCCTCCACGCCGATCCGCCCTGCAACTTCCTGAAGGGTCAAGCGATCCTCTTCATGGGTCAGTGGGAGATCCGCCCCGCTCGCCAAGATCAGCACATCCCGCCACCAGGCCATGGCCGTTTCCAAGAAGGCGGATCGAACCCCTTCCTCCTCCCCCGAGAGGGCCTCCGCGAAGGCGAAGCGCCCGGCACGCCCTTGAGTCAGCAATTCGTGGATCTGACGGATTCGATCCGCATACTCGGCCAGCACCTCCGGATCCTGAGCGGCCTGCACCGCCCATCCCATCCGCCCTCCGGATAGCCGGGCCAGCCGATCTGCTTGATCCGGCGGGATGCCCCACCGCTCCTCAAGGGCTTGGCGAACCCTCGGGATGGGCACGGGATCCAGCGAGAGGATCTGGCAGCGGGAGACCACAGTGGGCAATAGGGATTCCGGAGAAGGGGCGATGAGCATCAGCACCCCATAGGAGGGCGGCTCCTCCAGCGTCTTCAGCAGGGCGTTGGCGGCCTCCGTCGTCATCGCTTCCGCCTGATCGAAGAGCACGATCCGATAAGGTCCCTCTACAGGCGTGTGAGCGAGGAGCCGCTGTACCTCTCGGACCTGATCGATCTTCAAGCTGGATCCCTCTGGAAGGACTTGAATGGCGTCTGGGTGATGGCTGGCCTGCATCAAACGGCATGAGCGGCACGACCCACATGGAGGATCCGGGTCCGTGCACAGCAGGGTCATCCCCCAGGTCCATGCCAGCGTCCGCCTTCCAACCTGTGGAGGGCCGGTGAAGAGATACGCGTGGGCGATCCGCCCCTCCGCGCGCTGGCGCTCCAATCGCTGAATGATCAGGTCATGACCTACAACGAACCGGGAAAGCCCCATGGCCCCCTGCCGATTGGATCGCTCCTTGCATTCAGGAAGGATAACGTGAACAGATCCCACAAGGGGTTCACAGCCGCCCCTTGGGTTAGCCTTCGTCGAATCCCAGGACGGTCACAAAAAGGAACAGAGCTGGGGGGCTTTCCCGGTTCGTTGTAGGTCATGACCTGATCATTCAGCGATTGGAGCGCCAGCGCGCGGAGGGGCGGATCGCCCACGCGTATCTCTT
>NZ_JBHOQJ010000295.1:0-3123 GCF_042408365.1 Thermoflexus sp. | reverse complement strand
GGGCCGTTTCGGGGCGTGCCCTTCCTGCTGAAAGACCTGCTGGCCCACTTCGCCGGAGTCCCCACCCGCAGCGGCAGCCGCTTTTTCCGCGACTTCATCCCCGACCACGATAGCGAAATCGTCCGGCGCTACCGGAAGGCCGGGGTGGTGGTTCTGGGGAAGACCAACACGCCGGAGTTGGGCTTGGTGCCGTATACGGAGCCGGTCCTCTTCGGGCCGTCCCGCAATCCCTGGGACCTCTCCCGGACGACGGGCGGGTCCAGCGGCGGATCGGGGGCGGCGGTAGCCGCCCGCCTGGTCCCGGTCGCACACGGCACCGACGGCGGAGGCTCCATCCGCATCCCTGCCTCCTGCTGCGGCGTCTTCGGCCTGAAGCCCACGCGCGGCCGCATCCCCATGGGCCCCGACATCGGCGAGGCCTGGCGCGGGATGGGCACCCACCACGTCCTGACCCTCTCGGTGCGGGATAGCGCGGCCATGCTGGACGCCACCGCCGGGCCCGATGTCGGCGCCCCGTACATCATCCCGCCGCCCCGGCGCCCGTTTCTGGAGGAAGTGGGACGGGACCCCGGCCGGCTGCGCATCGCCTTCACCACCCGGCCCCTGCTGCCCGGCACCGTCCACCCCGACTGCATCCGGGGGGTAGAGGAGACGGCCCGCCTGTGCCAAGACCTGGGCCACGATGTAGAGGAGGCGGCGCCGCAGATAGACGGCCACGCCTTCGCCCGCGACTTCCTGACCATGGTCTGCGCGGAGACACGGGCGGACATCGCAGAAGGGGAGGCCCTCACGGGGAAGAAGGCCCGCTTTGGGGAATTTGAGCCGGCGACGTGGGCACTGGGTCTGCTGGGGCGGCAGATTTCGGCGGGCGAGTACGCCGGCGCCCTGCGCGCACTGCAGCGCGCGGCCCGTCAGGTGGCAGCGTTCTTTGAGAAATACGACGTCCTCCTGACCCCCACGCTGGCGACACCGCCGATGGAAATCGGATGGCTCCAGCCCACCGGCGTCAAGGCCTTTGCGCTGAAACTGCTGGGGAGCCTCAACGCGGGCGCGCTGCTGAACAAACTGGCCGGCATTGAGGCGCTGGCCGAGGAGGTCTTCGCCTTCATCCCGTTCACGCCGGTCTTCAACGTCACCGGACAGCCGGCGATGTCGGTGCCGCTGGTCTGGAACGGCGAGGGGTTGCCCATCGGGACGCACTTTGTAGCCCACTTCGGGGAGGAGGCGACGCTCTTCCGGCTGGCCGGGCAGTTGGAGCAGGCCCGCCCCTGGTTTGACCGCCGCCCGCCGGTGTGCGCGTAGAGCATCCCACCATCCTCGGCATCCGGAGGCGGAGCCTGAAACCCGCGTCCCATAATGTGTCCCGTGATGTCCCACATTTGCCGTTTCGGCGCAGGCTGCCGGGTACAGGCCCGGCAAAACCATCCAGACCCAGCCCAGGATACCGAAAGTCGACGGTGTAGGAGTTGAGTTCGGCCAGCTCGTCAAGGTCGAGGCTCACCACCAGACCGGCAGGCAGCAAACGAAGTATTTCAGTCAGATCGTGAGTCCTAGGCACCTCGAGCCCGTGAAAGACCAGCAAGGCTTTCGGGTACTTCTCAGCACACTGCTGTGCGTGAAAGCACACCACGTCAAAGGGCAGTCTTCCCCGGGCGTGAACGTACGCTAGGCAGCCGCCAGACTGTGCTGTGCCTTGCGGATCCAGGCGCGCGACCTCGAGCACTTCATCGGAGATCACCATAGAGGATCCGCCCCTCACGGTGCGCGACATAGATGATAGTTCCCGGAATATGTTTCAGTCGCTCAAAATCCCTGACCGTGACGACGAGGTCCTTTGGCACACCCATGCCCGCCAGCAGCCGGTAAAGCATCCAGGTCTTTTCGCTGTCGTCTCGGGCCACCGTTGGCTTCGCCCCTCTGCTTCGCGTCCGGCGGACGCTGTAACCGCCTTCACGCTTCGCCCGAGCCACTGTCGGACTCCCGAAGCCCCCCCCCTACCCCCGCCCTCAAGACTCGCCCACGCCCCCTTTCCCCGCCTGCCGCCCAATCAGCTCGTCCAGCCCCTCGATCAACTCCCTGACCCGCCCCACCCACTGCTCCGCCTTGAAGCTCGGCCACTTCCTCTCGTAATCCTGAGGAAATCTCAACCCCAGCCTGTCCGTCAACATGTCCTTCAGTTTCTTTCGAAATTCCGCAGCTTCCCCCTGATCCTCCAGCCACCCAAAGTTCACAGTTAGCCTGCCGTCTGACCATACCGTGAACAGAGATCTTGGACTGATGCGTTCGTATTTCGGTCCGAACGATCCCCAATCTCGCCCCTTGCCCCAGGCGATCTGATCCGCGGTACGCCGCACGTAGTCGTAAAACTCCCTTATCTTCTCTTCTACGACCACCCCGACCCGCGCTCTCAACTCTTCAAAAAATGCCTCTTCGTCCCACCTCCTTCTGGCGCCAGACGCGCCTTCCCCTCCAGCCGCTTTCCTCGTCTCCGCTCCATACAGCTTCGGAATCGCGATCTCCCAATCCTCGTGCCGGTAAAACTCCACTTCGCACGCTAACACTGTCAGCCCACTACTCATGTTGAGGAACGCGATCAGATCCTTCAAGCGCTCATGCAGCCGGTCCATGAGCACAATGAACGTGAAGCGCCCGGCCCGGATATCAGCCTGAAGTCGGTTGAGTACGCTGGCGACCTCTTCCTCATCCACTCCTAGGAATTCCCTCAGTTTCTCGCGAAAGGGCGCGCCCCATTTCTCCCGGACGACCTCGTCGATCGCGGCTTCCACGTCTGGAGACTCCCGGAACCTGCTCCACAGAGCCGCTCCGTAGTCCAGCACCTGTGCGATCACGAGCCTCTTGTCTGGATTCTTGTACAACTTGGTCTCAATAATGTACAGCCCTCCTTCATCATCCACCGCCAGTACATCCACAGGGCCGCTGGATGTCTGAAACTCACGCGCAATCACGAACAACCGTAGATCCTCTCTCAGCTCGTCCAGCGGAATCAGGTCCGGGTTCTCCTGAATGTACTTCTGAAGACGGTCCTCCTGAGTAACCGGCGTTGGCTTAACCTTCTTCGCCTCCTGGCCTTTCTTCACGATGACGATTGGCATGTTGCCTCCT
>NZ_JBHOQJ010000294.1:0-3634 GCF_042408365.1 Thermoflexus sp. | reverse complement strand
GGCCCAGCCCCGAAAAAATTTTCCCCCCCTCTCGATCGTGTAATTAAAAATAAGCCCTCAATACAAGCGCAGGCTCGCTGGGAGTGGATCCGAGGCTATGAAATCCGGGAGGAGATCGAATGGAGCCACACAAGGGGATAGTGAAAGTGGAAGGGACTGCTCGACCCCCTGATCCGGCGCGGCTGGCCGGAGTGATTCGGGACTTGCTCAGCGCGCTGGGAGAGGATCCGGAACGAGAGGGCCTGCAGCGCACCCCCGCCCGGGTGGCAGAGATGCTGCAGGAGGTGCTGGCCGGTTACTGGATGGACCCGGCGGATCTGATCAATGGGGCGATTTTCGAGGTGGAGGACAACGATCTTGTCCTAGTGCGCGATATCGAGTTCTACAGTATGTGCGAGCATCATCTTCTGCCGTTCTACGGCCGGGCCCATGTGGCTTACATTCCGAACGGTCGGATCATCGGCCTCTCAAAGATCCCGCGGGTGGTGGAGCTCTTCGCCCGCCGCCTACAGGTTCAGGAGCGGATGACGCGGCAGATCGCGGATTTCCTTGAAGTCGTGCTGCATCCCCAGGGCGTGGCCGTCATCGTGGAGGCCGCGCATCTGTGTGCCATGATGCGTGGAGTGCGCAAATCTCACGCCCGCATGGTCACCCAGGCCCTCACTGGGATCTTCCGGACCGATCCCCGGCACCGGAACGAGTTGCTCGCACACCTTCGACGACCGCCGGAGAAATTATAGGGGCGGGCACAAGGCGCGCCCCATATGGGGCACCCCTTGTGGGTGCCCCTACAGGATGCGAATCCATCCGAGGGGCGGGTTCTATCCCTGTTCCAAGCCCCGATGCTGGCCCCGCATCCAGCGATATCCCCACGCCCCCAACGCCGCCAGGGCGCTGGCCAGGGTCAGCACGACCCCGGCAGCCCACGATCCCGGCCGATATTCCCAGCGGACCGTATGCCCGCCCGCCGGGACTGCGATGGCTTGGAACAACCCGTTGGCCCGGAGGATGGGCGTTGCGCGCCCATCGACGGTGGCCCGCCATCCGGGATCGAAAGATTCCATGAGCACCAGCCATCCAGGCTGCTCCAAGCGAACCACCGCTTCGCGAACCTCCGGCGTGAAACGGATCCAGCGCACCTCGACCGGGCACTCGCGCGAGACCCCACCGAACGCGATCGCCTCCCCTTCCAGCACCACCCTCCGGGAAGGATCGAAGGTGGGTTCGGCCAGACGGCTCATGGCCTCCGCTTCATCCCGGGCGAACTCCGCCGTGCAGACGCCATAGAGGCGGGGCAAAGCCCTCCGAAACTCGTAAATCTTAATATCCCCCGCGTAACGTAAGGCGAAAGAGCCGCCCGGGCTCAAAACCAGCGCTTGAAAGGCCCCCGTCCGTCGATCGACCAGCGCACCGCCCTCTACCCGCCATCCGCCCTGCGCGCAAGCTTCAGGGAGGGGACGCAGTGAGACGCCGAGGATCGTCCGAGGCTTCCCCCAGTCGACCACCACTGGCCGTCCTTCTTCCCCCATTTCCACAGGAAATTCGAGGGTCTCTCCCCCAGCCCCGCGAAGCACAGCCATCCCCAGGGGGGTGCGGGGCGAAAGCGATGATGCCACACGCAGGCGGAGCTCGGTCGCCTCAAAAGAGGGGAACGGCCCTGCTTCGATCGGCTCCCCACCGCAGGCGTCCGCCACGACACCACGATCGTAAAACACGCCATCGATCCACTCGTCCCGCAGGCGGTCCATGAGGATCCAACGCACACCCAGGAGCTGCAGCCACCGGGGCTCGGGCAGGGCCGTCAGGGCTTCCCACAACCGACCATCCATCAGCAGGCGCTCTGCCGGGACGAAGCGACGGACCAGCTCGATGTAGCGCCGCAACGGCAGCACCCCCCCGTCGTAGCCATCCACGGTGGGCAGACCATAGGCCATGGGCAGGTTGGCCACCAAGGCTTCTTTGTATTTCGTTGCGATCACGAATTCAGCGAAAGCTTCGGCTGGGAGTTGACCTTCCAGGACGCTCCGCCATTCCCCGAGGTCGCCGGGATCGAAGTGGAGGTCCACAACGCTGAGGATCCGCCCGGCCCATGGCCCCTCCTGGGCCAGGAGATCCCGCAACACCACCGTTGGAAGTCGAGGATCCGACCACGCGGCGGGAGCCGTGAGGCGGTTGACAGGTAGCCCCCACGCGGCTCCGATCAGTTCCGCTGCCCAAAGGCCGAGCCAGATCCCACGAGGGAGGCGCTGCTGGATGTGAAGGAGGCCGATCCCGAGGAGGCTCAGCCCCAGGATGATGAATGAACCACTCACGGGGCCCAGCGGGCCGGTCATCCCTGGCGGGGGGATCGGCTCAGCGGCGATGGCGAGGCCCATTAAGGCGAGGGTGCCCAGCGCCCAGATCACGAGTCGCCAACGCTTGAGCCCAGCGAATCCTCGCTCGAACCCGGCCCCAATCCCTAGGGCGGCCCCGAAGGCCCAAAGGGCAAGCCAGCGCGCCGGGACCCGAAAGGCGCGCAGCGGGGGAAGCAGCCCCACCATCAGGACAGCCATCGGGTTATAGATCCCCAGGGCGAAGAACAGCCCCAGTCCGGCAACCGCCGCCCAGCGGGTCCAGCCCGGTCGGCCGATCCCTGCCACCAGGCTGAGCCCCCCAAGGATCCCAATATAGGCGATGAACTCCGTCAACGCGAGGGGCGCTTGTCCAGGAAGCATGGAGCGGCCCAACAGCAGCGGTGACAGCGAAAACGAAAGGGCCTCATTCAACGGGAGGCCGCCTGCTCGAATGGACGCGCGGGTCAGTTCAAGGCTCGGAAGCCACTGGACGGCGCTCAGACCCAGCGCCAGCGCCCCGCCCAACACCCCCGTTCTCCACGCTCGGACCCATCCCGACAGGCGGGCGCGATCCTCCCGGGAGGGTACGAAAAAGATCAGCAGGGCGATCCAGGAGAGCATCACGGTCTGGGCGTGGCCGCACAGAAGCTGCATGGCCCCTGCGAGGCCCACACCGGCTGGCCGGCCCGCTGCCCACGCCCATGCCATCCATGGCAGCCAAGCCAACGCTTGGAACTGGTTGATATGCTCCGCTTGGGCGAGGAAGTAGCCGCCCAGGGCGTAGGCAACTGCAGCGGCTACGGATCCCCCAGTTCGATAACCCAATCGGCGGGCCAACCCGAGCATCCCCCACGCGGCCCAGAGGGCATGGAGGAGGATGGAAACCTTCAAGGCGGTAGGAACCGGCAGCCATGAGAGCACCCGGTTCGGCGGATAGAAGAAGCCGACCTGGGAATTGGCCAGAAAAGGGACCCCTGCGAAGAGATCCGGATTCCACAGGGGCAGGCGGCCCTCCCGGGTCGCCCGCGCAGCGGCTTCCCAGTACGGATAGAAGTAGAGGGCGACGTCCCCTCGCATCAGGATGCCGGAGGAAAACCCGAGGGGAAGCAGCGTCAGAAGCACGAGGCCTGAGGTCAGCAGAAGGGAACCCACCCAGGCCAGCCGCTGACGGAGCTGGGCGTGACGCGCCATTCCTCTGTCTGGTTGCCGTGGAGGGTTATCCAAAAGTCGAACGCCACCTTCGAAGGTTAGATGGGTTCCTCAGAGGGTTTTTGGGGGCGAGCCGGGCGCCGAAGGAGATC
>NZ_JBHOQJ010000293.1:0-32867 GCF_042408365.1 Thermoflexus sp. | reverse complement strand
CGGATTCGCCGCTCTCGCCCCGCCCCTTTTTGTTGGATCCCGGCAACGCTGTTCCAACGGTGTCGAGGATTCGATCATCCACCTTCCTCAAGGCCGGGCGGGGAGATGGGCTCCGCTTCCATGACCTCGGATCGCCCCGGCTCCTCTCGAAGCCATCCACAGATCTGGTGGTCCTCCCCAGCGGATACCAGCATCTTTCCCTCGGATGTGAAAGCGAAGCCTCGGAGCCCGGCGCTTCCTGGCTCAGGCCGGGCGCATCTTCCGTCAAGTCAACAACCGGTACGGAGCAAGTGACGCGTTGGGCGCCATCGCCAAACCTCATAATGGAACCGCATTGGATCGGAAGGGCCGTTCGGTGTTACAAACGGGCTCTCGTCTGGCCGCCAGGGTCCCCATAGGGAGCTGGGCCGATTTTCACCCGGGCACCGGTCGTCCGCACCCACCCTAGGGTCCGGCGGCTTCCCGATCCGCCAGATCATTTCGCAATCCAAGGCCTTTTGATTTGACAAACTCTCATTTTTTCTCCTATCTTGGAAACAGGGTTCCGGCACGTGATCCCCCAAATTTTCACAAGATCATTCCGGAGGCCGGCGGGAATGCAGGCTTTGCCCTCCATGATGGAGGCCTTCTTCGAGGACCTGGCGCGGGCTGGAAAAAGCCCGCGGACCATCGAGGGTTATCGATAAGGAATCTCGCCGATTTCATCGGCTGGATCGAAGGAACGCCGAAGTCCGTGAAGCGCTCCAGGGGTGGCTCGCAGTTCGGCTGTCCATCGCGGGTGATCATCTCTTCATTGGAAAGCGAGAGGTCCTCACCCCCGCCGGGGTCTGGTGGATTGCGGCCCATTATGCCCAGAGGGCGGGATTGGAAGATGTTCATCCCCATGTGCTCAGGCAGACCTTCGCCACACGGCTTCTGTGGGAAGCAAGAGCGGATCTGGTCACGGTGGCGGAGCTGTTGGGGCATGAATCGCTCAACATTACCGCTCGCTACACCCGCCCGTGTGAAAAGGATCTAGAGGCAGTGGTAGAGCGGTTAAGATACGTGGAAGGCGTCCTCCGCGTCCTCCTCGGAAGGGTTTGGGGATGAACAGCCATGCCCAAGCGAATGCGTTCAATGGGTAAGACGGTCGCCATAAGAGCGCAAGCCTTCATCGTTGTAACCCTTCTCGCCATGCTGGCCTTGGCCTTAGCTGGAAAGGCCCCCGCCGGCCATGTGACCTTTGACCCCTATTCCTATCGGATCCACCTTCCCCTTGTGCTTCGCAACTACTCCAACGACCTGGCGTGCCTGCCCTTGGGAGGCACAAGACAAACCGCCGCCCTCATCAAGGTGATAGACGGGGACACCATCGACGTTTCCATTGGCGGCGGGGCCTTCCGCATCCGCTATATAGGGATCGATACCCCAGAGCAAGGGGAGCCTTACTACGCCGAGGCGACGGAGGAGAACCGACGCCTCACGGAGGGGAAGACGCTTTACCTGATAAAGGACGTTTCGGAGACCGATCGCTACGGGAGGATTTTGCGCTACGTGATCGCAGGGGGGTCTTTGTGAACCTGGCGCTGGTGAGGGGTGGGTACGCAAGGGCCATGACGATCCCGCCGGACACCTCCTGTGCGGAGACCTTCCAGGCGGCGGAGGAGGAAGCCAGGAAGGCCGGCCGTGGGCTGTGGGGTCTGGTAACGCCCACGCCCACCGCGCCCGTCTCGACGCCCACCGCTACGCCGAACTGCCATCCGGCCTATCCGACTGTTTGCATCCCGCCGCCGCCGCCGGACTTGGATTGCCCGGACATCCCCTACCGGAACTTCCCGGTGGATCACCGTTACGGGGATCCCCACGGATTCGATGGGGATAAGGATGGAATCGGGTGTGAGGAGTAGATTAAGAGGAGACGGAAGCGCTTAGGGGATGCGGTCCGGGGTTTGGAAGATCGTGGCGTAACATGCCCGAAAGGCGAGGCTGGAGGACGTCCATCCTCATGTGTTGCGGTATACCTTTGCCACCCGCCTTTTGCGGGAGGCGGGAGCAAATCTGGCGACGGTCGCTTAACGCTTAGGGCGTGAGTCCCTCAAGGCCACCTCGAGATACACCCGTCCATCCAAAAGGGATATAGAGGTGGCCGTGGAGCGATTGGGGTAAGCGACATCGAGGGAGGAGCTCCTAAGGTGATCCGGATCCATAAGCGGATGGCTCTATCCCGGGAAGCGTTGGGCTTGGGGGTCAGGAGATGAAGCCGGGTTCCATCGTCCGTTTCCGCAACCGGGACTGGGTGCTGCTGCCCAGCGACCAGAGTGAGGTCGTGCTGCTGCGCCCCCTCACGGGCACGAGCGATGACGTGGTGGCCGTCCATCGCCGCCTGTCCGAACTCCTGCGCGACACGCTCCCATCCGAGGGGATCTCACCGTCCCAGTTCCCGCTTCCGTCAGCGGATTCGGTGGCCGACGCCCAGAGCGTCCACCTCCTCTGGCAGGCCGCGCGCCTGTTGCTGCGGGAGGGCGCCACGCCCTTCCGCTCGCTGGGCCGCATCTCCGTCCGCCCGCGGACCTACCAGCTGGTTCCCCTTATGATGGCCTTGCGCTTGAACCCGGTCCGCATGCTCATCGCGGACGACGTGGGGGTCGGCAAGACCATCGAGGCGGGCCTGATCATCCGGGAGCTGTGGGAGCAGGGGGAGATCCGCCGGCTGGCGGTGCTCTGCCCGCCCTACCTGTGCGACCAGTGGCAGAAAGAGCTCTCCGAAAAGTTCCACCTGGATGCGGTGGTGATCGGCTCGGGCACCATCGGGCAGCTGGAGCGCCGCACGCCGCCGGGCCGCACGGTGTACGAGCACTATCCCGTCCAGGTCATCAGCATCGACTTCGTGAAGCACGAGCGCAACAAGCACGCCTTCCTGCTGCAGGCGCCTGAGCTGGTGGTGGTGGACGAGGCCCACGGCGTCACGGGCCACGGCCCTGAACGCCACCTGCGCTACGAGCTGGTGCGCGAGCTGGCCAAAGATCCCAGCCGCCATTTGCTCCTGCTCACCGCCACCCCCCACAGCGGCATCCCCGAGGCGTTCCAACGGCTTTTAGGCCTGCTCCACCCGCAATTCGGGACCTGGGATCTCACGCAGCTGAAGGAGCGCGAGCGGGCGATCCTCGCCCAGCACTTCGTCCAGCGCACGCGGAAGGACATCGAGGCCCGGTGGGAGTCGGAGCAATGCTTCCCCAAACGGGAACCGATGGACGCCACCTACACCCTCTCGCTGGCCTACCGTCGGCTCTTCCAGGAAGTCTATGAATTCTGCCAAGGGATCGTATACAGCGGCCAGGCCCTCCAGGCCCACCGCCGGCGGATGCGGTGGTGGAGCGCCCTGGCCCTGCTCCGCTGCGTGATGTCCAGCCCCCGGGCGGCGAAGGCGGCCCTGGAGCGCCGCCGGAAAGGACAGGAGGTGCCGGCCGACGAGGAGGTCGAGGACCTGTCGGCGGTGTATGAGCCCGACAACCGCCTCCCCACCGACGAGGTCCCCACCCCGCTCCTGAGCCACGCGGAGGCGGACCTGACGGATCGCGAGCAAAGGCGGCTCCGGGAGCTGGAGCGGATGGCGGAGGCCATCTCCGAAGCCCAGGATCACAAGCTGACCGAGTGCATCCGGATCGTCCGCGGCCTCCTCCGCGACGGCTTCCACCCCGTGGTGTGGTGCTACTACGTGGAAACCGCGGAATACGTGGCCGAGAAGCTCCAGGCGGCCCTGGCCACGGAGAAGCCGGAGGTGCGGGTCCTCTGCCTCACCGGGAGGGTGAGCGAGGAGGAACGCCGCCTGAAGGTGGAGGAGTTCATGCGGGAGCCGGTGCGGCGGGTGCTGGTGGCCACCGATTGCCTCAGCGAGGGCATCAACCTCCAAAAGGGCTTCAACGCGGTGGTGCACTACGACCTCCCCTGGAACCCCAACCGGCTGGAGCAGCGGGAGGGGCGGGTGGACCGCTACGAACAGCAAAGCCCCGTGGTGAGGGCTGTGCGGTTTTACGGAAAGGACAACCCCGTGGACGGCGCGGTGATCCGCGTGCTCTTGGACAAGGCCCGAGAGATCCGCGAGAGCCTCGGCACCCACGTGCCCGTGCCCGAGGAGGAGCAATCCGTGGTCGAGGCCCTCGTCCACGCCCTGTTCTTCGGCCGCGAGCGGCCCGGCCCCCAGCTCCCGCTCGCCCTGGAGCCGGACCCCATCCCGGAGCTGCACAGAAAATGGGAGCTGGACGCCCGCCGGGAGAAAGAGAGCCGCACCCGCTTCGCCCAGCACGCCCTGAAGCCGGAGGAGGTCCGCCGGGAGCTGGAGGCCACGGACCAGGTGCTGGGCGACCCGGAGGCGGTGCGGAACTTCGTCCTGATGGCCTGCCAGCTCCTCAAGGTGCCGCTGCGCCCAAGCCGCCAGCATCCGGATGTCTGGGAGATCCTCACGGAGCCGGCGGCCTTGTCGGAGGTCCCGGAGGCGGTGCGGCGGGCGCTGCCTCCCGACCGGCGGGGGCGGTGGGCGGTGACCTTCACCAGCCCGACCCCGCCGGGCGCGGAGTACCTGGGCCGCAACCACCGGTTCGTGGCCGCCCTGGCCCGCTTCCTGTTCGAGCAGGCGTTCTCCGGGGGGAAGAAGGCCCTGGCCGCACGGTGCGGCGCCATCCGAACCCGGGACGTGAAACGGCTCACCGCGCTCCTGCTCTTGCGGCCACGCTTCCAGCTCCGACAATCGGGCCGGGTGCTGCTGGCGGAGGAGGTGCTGGTGGCCGGCTGGGAGGCCTTCACCGAGCGCTGGCTCGACCCCGCCCAGGCCCTGGCGCTCCTCACCGCCGAGCCGGTGGGCAACATCTCGCTCTCCGAAAAGCGGGAGCTGGTCTCTGAGGCGCTGAAGGAGATCGAGCGGATGCTCGGCGAAGACCATGCGCCCAACGGCCTGCGTCGGCTCCTGCAAAAAAGGGCCGAGGAGCTGGAAGAGGCCCATCGCCGGGTGCGCCAGAGTGTCGGTCAGCCGGTCCGCGGCTTCAAGGTCGAACCGCAGTGGCCGCCGGACCTTCTGGGTGTGCTCATCTTCCAGCCTTCGGTGTAGCGCGATGCGCACGGTCACGGTAGAGCCAGCCGTCGTCCTTCGCCCCAGCCTGAAAGGACGGGCCGTCCACCTGGAAGGCGGCCTCTTCGGGCCGGACTTTCTGGAACGGCTGGAAAGAGGGGATCTGCCCGGCCAGCGGCCGGCGGATTTCGGCATCCGCCCCGGCCGATCCGTGGTGGAAGAGGCGGCGGAGGCGTATCGGGATGCCCAGGACCTGTGGAGGGTCTTCCGCCGCCGGCTGGAACGGCTCCCGGAAGACGACCCCGCCACGAGCCTCACGCGCGAGGGTTGGATGATCCCCCTGCTCGGGCTGTTGGGTTACGAGCCCCGCTACAACCCCAAGGCGTATGACGTGGATGGGGTCAGCTACGCCATCTCCCACCGGGCCGGCGAGCCCGAGGACGCGCCGCCGGTGCACATCGTGGGGGCCCGGCGGGAGCTCGGGCGGGTGGATCCCTCCGGCCGGCCCCGCCTCTCCCCCCACGCCCTCCTGCAGGAGTTCCTGAACCGGTCCGAGCACCTGTGGGGCATCGTCACCAACGGGCGGGTGCTCCGGCTGTTGCGCAAATCCACCTTCCTGCGCCGCCCGGCCTATGTGGAGTTCGATCTGGAGATGATCTTTGAGGCCGAGGGCGGTGAGCGGTTCGGCGACTTCCTCTTGCTCTATCGGCTCCTGCACCGCTCGCGGCTGCCCAGGGGCATCGGAGACGCCCCCAGCTGTTTGCTGGAGCGCTATTACCAGGAGGCCCTGGAACAGGGCAACCGCGCCCGGGACCGCATGCGGGACGGGGTGGAGGAGTGCCTGAAGATCCTGGGGACCGGGTTCCTCCGGGCCAACCCTGGGTGGCGTGCGGACCCCGCTCAACTCTACACCGACCTCCTCCGCCTGGTGTACCGCTTTCTTTTCCTCTTGGTGGCCGAGGAGCGGGGTCTTCTGGGTGGAAACGACCTCTACCGTGAGCACTACAGTGTCAGCCGGCTGCGGCGGTTGGTGGACCGCCTCGAGGCCTACACCGAACACGACGACCTGTGGCAGTCCTTGCGGGTCCTCTGGCACCTCCTGCGGGACCCCAGGCCCCAGGCGGACGGCCGGCCGCTGGCGAGCCTCCTGGGGCTGCCGGTCCTGGACGGCGGGCTCTTCGAACCGATCCCGCTGGAGGGCCTCACCATCAGCAACCGCGACCTCCTCTGTGCCTTTTACTACCTTACTTACTACTACGACGAAGAGGCCCACACCGACCGCTGGGTGAACTACGCGGCCTTAGACGTGGAAGAGCTAGGTTCAGTCTACGAAAGCCTTTTGGACAACCATCCAGTGATCGAGGACACGCCCGACGGTCCGGTATTCACGTTCACGGAGGGCACCGAGCGCAAGTCCACCGGTTCCTACTACACCCCACCGGAACTCGTTCAAGAGCTCATCCGGAGCGCCCTGGAGCCGGTGCTCGAGGAGAAGCTCCGCCAGGCGAAAGACCCGAAGGCCAAGGCGCAAGCCATCCTTTCCATCAAGGTCCTCGATCCCGCTACGGGCTCCGGGCATTTCCTTCTCGCCGCGGCCCGACGCCTGGGCAAGGAGCTCGCCCGCGTCCGCACCGGGGAGGAGGAGCCCTCGCCGGAAGCCCTCCGCGAGGCCACCCGCGAGGTCATCGCCCACTGCGTCTACGGGGTGGACAAAAACCCGCTGGCGGTGGAGCTTTGCAAGGTGGCCCTGTGGATCGAAAGCCAGGTCCCAGGCAAACCCCTCACCTTCCTGGACCACCGCATCCGCGTGGGCGACAGCCTGGTGGGGGTCCTGGATTTGGCCGCATTGAAGGAGGGGATCCCCGATGCGGCCTATGAACCGGCGCAGGGCGACGACCGGGAGGTGGCCCGGGCCCTCAAGCGGCGCAACGCGGAGGAGCGGGCCGGCCAGATGAGCTTCTTCGGAGCGCATCTGGGGGATCCCAGGGATGCGCTGCGGCAAAGCGCCCAGGAAGCCCTGGAGGTGGAGGCCATCCCCGACGATACGCTGGAGGAGATCGCCCGAAAAGCGCGCCGCCACCAAGCGCTCCAACGCTCGTTGGATCCCCTGCGGCAGGCCGCGGACCTTTGGACCGCGGCGTTCTTCCAAGAGAAGAAGCGGGGGAAGCCCGCGATCACGACCGACGCCGTGCGCCGGTCGCTGGCGGGCCAACCGGTACACGGCCAGGTCGCGGGGCTTGCGGAAGCCCTGGCCCAGGAGCACCGCTTCTTCCACTGGCCCCTGGAGTTCCCCGAGGTCTTCGCCCAAGGGGGCTTTGACGTCGTGCTGGGGAACCCACCGTGGGAGCGCATCAAGCTCCAGGAGCAGGAGTTTTTCGCGGCCCGCGACCCTGAGATCGCCAACACGCCCAACGCCGCCGAGCGGAAGAGGCGCATCGCCCAGCTGCCGAAGAAGAACCCGGAGCTCTGGCGGGAGTACCAAAAGGCCCTGCACACCGCGGAAAGCACCAGCCGCTTTTTACGGGGCAGCGGCTTCTACCCCCTGACGGGCCGAGGCGATATCAACACCTACTCGGTCTTCGCCGAGCGGATGCGGGCCCTGCTGAAGCCGGGGGGGCGGATGGGCATCATCGTGCCCACTGGCATCGCCACCGACGACACCAACAAACACTTCTTCGCCGAGGTGGTGGGGCGTGAGGAGCTGCTTACGCTTTACGGTTTTGACAACCGGAAGAAACTCTTCCCGGCTATCGGGACGATGATTACGTTTTGCCTCCTCACCCTACGCAAGGCCGACGACCGCTCACGGCCCGCTCCTCGTCCTGGATTCACCGTCGAGTTCGCCTTCTTCCTCCACGAGGCCAGGGATCTCTCCGACCCGGAGCGCCGCTTCACCCTCACGCCCGAGGACTTCCGCCTCTTGAACCCCAACACCCAAACCACCCCCATCTTCCGCACCCGCAAGGATGCCGAGCTCACCAAGCACATCTACCGCCGGGTGCCGGTGCTCATCAATGAATCTCATGGAGAGGCGAGGAATCCGTGGGGCGTGAAGTTCCTGAGGATGTTCGACATGACCAACGACTCTCACCTCTTCCGCACGCGGAAAGAGCTCGAGGCGAAGGGTTTCCGCTTGCAGGGGAATGTTTTTGTCAAGGGGAGGGAGCGCTACCTGCCCCTTTATGAGGCCAAGATGATGCACCAGTTCGACCACCGCTTCGGTGACTACGCGATGAAGCCGTCTGGCTCGGAGAGCACCCAGCTGCCAGAGGTCCCCCTCGAACGCCTGTCCGACCCTCGCTATCAGGTGCTTCCCCGCTACTGGGTGCCGGAAGAGGAGGTGGAAGAGCGCCTTCGGGCCAAGGACTGGGACCGGGGTTGGCTGTTGGGGTGGCGGGATATTGCGCGTTCAACCGACGAGCGCACCGTCATCGCCGCCATCATCCCGCGGGTGGGAGTGGGAAATAAAATACCGCTGATTGTTTCCCGCCGACCATCGCTACATCATCCCCTGCTTGTGGCAGTTTTGTGTAGCTTGCCACTCGACTATGCAGCTCGACAAAAAGTAGGAGGAACAACGCTTAACTTCTTCATCTTCGAGCAGCTCCCCGTCCTCCCACCTTCCGCTTTTGAGCAGCCCCTGCCCTTCCCATGGGAACCGGCGCCCTCGCCGCTGCCTTCCCGGTCCCGGCCTCCCACCGTGGCCGACTTCGTGCGCCCGCGGGTGCTGGAGCTCACTTACACCGCTTGGGACCTCAAGCCCTTCGCCGAGGACCTGGGCTACCGTGGCCCGCCCTTCCGCTACGACCCCGAGCGGCGCTTCTGGCTGCGGGCCGAGCTGGACGCCCTCTTCTTCCACCTCTACCTGGGCACGCCCGAGGAGTGGGAGGAGGAGGCCAGCCCGGAGCTCAAGGCCCTTTTCCCCACGCCCCAGGAGGCCGTGGCCTACATCCTGGATCAGTTCCCCATCGTCCGCCATAAAGACGAAGAGCGTTTCGGTGAATACCGCACCCAACGGGTGATCTTGGAGATCTACGACGCCATGGCTGAGGCCGCCCGCACCGGCCGGCCCTGGCGGTCCCGCCTCGCCGAAAGGAGGGTGAAGCCGTGAGCGTCTTTGAGCTTCATTCCCAGATCCTGGCCGATTACCGCGACTTCATCGGCTCCTTCATCCAGATCGCCGACGAGCGGCTGCGGGAGTTCGTGCAGCGGATGCTGGAGGAGGAAGAGCGGCTGTGGCCGGAGCCGCTGCTCCAGCTCTCGCCCGCCTACGTGCGGGAGGCCACGGTGGAGGAGCTGGCGGCGCAAGGGGTGCTGCACCCCGAGACCGCGCGGATCTTCCGCCGGAAGGACGGGGAAACCTACCGCCTGTACCGCCACCAGGTGCAGGCCATCCGGCTGGCGGCCGAGGGCAAAAGCTTCGTCCTCACCTCCGGGACGGGGTCGGGCAAGACCTTCTGCTACTTCATCCCCATCGTGGACACGGTGGTCCGGCGGCCGGATCTGCCCGGCCCGGTGGCCTTCGTGGTGTACCCGATGAACGCCCTGGTGAACTCCCAGCTCCAAGCCCTCAGGGATCTCCGGCAGCAGTATGAGGAGCGCACCGGCCGGCCCTTCCCCGTGCGGTTCGCCCGGTACACGGGGGAGACCCCGGAGGACGAGCGGGAGGAGATCCGCCGGAACCCACCCCATATCCTCCTCACCAACTACGTGATGGTGGAACTCATGCTGGTCCGGCCGGAGGACCGGCCCCTCATCCAGCCGCAGGCCGAGGCCCCGCTCTTCCTGGTCTTCGATGAACTCCACACCTACCGCGGGCGGCAGGGGGCGGATGTGGCCATGCTGGTGCGCCGGCTGAAGGCTCGGCTGGAGCGGAAACAGGTGATCCACATCGGCACGAGCGCCACCCTGGTGGCCCACCGGGAGGCCACCCCCGAGGAGCGACGGCGGGTGGTGGCGGAGTTCGCCAGCCGCTTCTTCGGCGCCCCCATCGGGCCCGACCAGGTGGTGGAGGAGACGCTGGAGCCGGCGACCATCGGCGGGCCGCCGAGCCCGGAGGCGCTGCGCCAGGCCCTCTCCTCGCCCATCCCCGACGACCTGGAGGGCCTGCGGCGCCATCCCCTCGCCCGCTGGCTGGAATACGCCCTGGGGATCGAACGGGAACCGGATGGGAACTTCCGCCGTCGGCCCCCGAGGCCGCTGTCGGAGGTGGCCCGGGAGCTCTCCGAGCAGACGGGCCAGCCGGAAAGCCGGTGCCGGGAGGCGCTGCAGGAGCTCTTGGCCAAGGCGGCGGCCTTGAACCGGCAGCTCCCCGAGCCGTTCTTCGCCTTCAAGCTCCACCAGTTCATCTCGCAGGGGCGGGCCGTGTACGCCACCCTGGAGCCGCCGGAAACCCGCGCGTTCTCGGCCGAGGGCGAGGTGGTGGCGGAGCGCCCCTTCTACCCCCTTCGGTTCTGTCGCCTCTGCGGGCAGGAATACTACCACGTCCTGCGCAGCTTCGACCGGTTCCTCCCGCACCCCATCGGGGAGGAGGTGCTGGAGGAAGATTTGGAGCCGGGCTATCTGGCCTTCGTGGAGGATTGGAGTGAGGACCGGATCCCCGACGACTGGCGGGGCGCCGACGGCCGCCTCCTCCCGACCTGGCGGGACCGGGTGCCCCGGCCGGTGTGGGTGCGCCCGGACGGCTCGTTCTCCGAGGAACCCGTGGAAGGGGCCCACCGGGCGTGGTGGCAGGCCAAGCGGTTCTGGCTGTGCCTGCGATGCGAGGAATATTACACCGCCAAGGAGGCCGAGTTCACCAAGCTCGCGATGCTCTCCAGCGAGGGCCGATCGTCGGCCACCACTGTCCTGGCCACCTCCGCCCTCCGGCATGCGAAGCGCACGGGCGCGGCCCAGGACAAGCTCCTCACTTTCACCGACAGCCGCCAGGATGCCTCGCTCCAGGCGGGGCACTTCAACGACTTCGTGCACATGGCGGTCCTGCGGGCGGGGCTGTACGCGGCCTTGCGCGAGCGGAACGCGCTCCGGTTCGACAACGTCGCCCAGGAAACGGTGGAGCACATGGCCCTGGAGCTTCGGGACATCGCCCGGAACCCCCACCTCGACCCCCACTCCACCCACGCGCGGGAGGTCTGGGATACCTTCCGGGAGCTCACGGAATATCGCCTCTACGCCGATCTGCGGCGCGGGTGGCGGGTGCTGCAGCCCAACCTGGAGGATGTGGGGCTTCTGCGCATCGAGTACTACGGCCTGAAGGAGGCGTGCGCACGCGACGAGCTCTGGCGCGAGGTGCCCGTGCTGGGGGCGAGCTCCCCCGAGCGGCGGGAGGAGGTCGTCCGCGCCGTCTTGGATCACTTCCGGAAGCGGTTGGCCATCGACGCCCCAGTGCTGGATCGGAAGTTTCAAGCCGGGTTGTGGAAGAGGGCCCAAAACCATCTCAACGACTTCTGGGGCATCGACCCGGAGAGCGAGTTCCTCCGGGAGGCCACCTGGTTCGTTCGATCCACGAAGCCCGGGGGGCTGCCCGAGGAGGGCATGTACCGACTGAGCGAACGGTCCGTGCTGGGCCGTTACCTGCGGGATGAGCTCGAGCTGGAAACGCTGGAACCGTTCCTCGGCCGGTTCTTGGAGGTCTTGGTGAGCCAGGGGTTCCTGCGGAAGGCCGAGCCGGTGGAGGGTTTCGAGCGCTATCGCCTGAACGCCGCCTGCCTCGTGTGGTGTTTGGGCGATGGCACCCCGCCGCTCCCGGACCCGGTGTACGCGCGGGGGAGCCGCCCCCGAAGCGCGGTCAACCGTTTCTTCCTGCAGTTCTATCAGACGGCCGCGCGGGACTTGGGCGCGCTGGAGGCCCGCGAGCACACCGCCCAGGTGGTGGCCCCCGGTGAACGGGAGCGCCGGGAGCGGCGGTTCCGATGGCTCCCGCAGGACCAGCGGGACCCCCAGGTGGGCCGGCGCCTGCCCTACCTGGTCTGTTCCCCCACCATGGAGCTCGGCATCGACATCGCCGACCTCGACATGGTCCACATGCGGAACGTCCCGCCCACGCCCGCCAACTACGCCCAGCGGAGCGGGCGGGCGGGGCGGCAGGGCCAGCCGGGCCTCATCTTCACCTACTGCTCGGCGGGGAGCAGCCACGACCAATACTTCTTCCGGAACCCGGCGGAGATGGTGTCGGGCGCGGTGCGCGCCCCGCGCCTGGACCTGGCCAACGAAGCCCTGGTGCGGGCCCACGTGCAGGCGGAGTGGCTGGCCCAGGTGGGGTTGCCCCTGCACGAGTCGGTGGAGGATGTGGTGGACACCGAGCGGTTGCCGGACCTCCCGCTCCGCGAGGACGCCGCCCGGCAGATCCAGCTGAGCCCGAAGGCCTTGGGGCGGTTGCGGGAGCGGCTCGAGCGCGTGCTCCAGGCGGACCGCGATCTGCTGCAGCAGGCGGGGTGGTTCGACGCGCGCTGGCTGGACCGGGTCCTGGAGGAAGCCCCCCGGCGGTTCGACGAGGCCTTCAATCGGTGGCGGGAGCTGTTCCGGATCGCGACCGAGCAACTTCAGCGGGCCCAGCGGGAGATGATAACCGCCCGAGGAACGAAGGAACAGCAGCAAGCCTGGCGTCAGCAGGAGGAGGCGCTGCGCCAGCTCAACCTGTTGCGCCAGATAGGCGTGGCCCGGGAGGAGAGCGACTTCTACCCCTACCGCTACCTGGCCACGGAAGGCTTCCTGCCCGGCTACAACTTCCCCGCCCTCCCGGTCCGGGCGTGGGTCCCCCGCGGCGACGGCGAGTTCATCGCGCGGCCGCGCGCCCTGGCCATCCGCGAGTTCGCTCCCCACAACATCGTTTATCACGAGGGGACCAAATGGCGCGTGTCCAAGTTCAGCATCCCCCCCGGCGGCCTCGAATCGCGCCGTCGGCAGCACCGGCTGTGCCTCGAGTGCGGCGCCTTCGCCGACCCGAACCTGGAGCGCTGCCCGGCCTGCGACACCCTCTTCGACGGCACGAACAGCCGGATCGCCACGCTGCTGGACCTCCCCAACGTGGTTCTGGAACGCCAGGAGCGCATTACGTGCAACGAGGAAGAGCGGGTCCGCCGCGGCTATAAGCTCCAGGTGGCCTATCAGTTCGCGGCGGCCGGGCCCGGCCTCCGCGTGGTGGAGGCCGACGTGCAGGTCGGCGGGGGAACGCTGTTCCGGCTCGCCTACGGCCCCGCGGCCACGCTGCTCTACATCAACTGGGGCTGGAAGGGGCGGCCGCAAGGGTTCGTAGTGGATCTGGTCTCTGGGGAGCTGGTTGAGGATGAGACGAAGAAGGGCCAGGGGAACCAGAAGCCCTGGGGTGCATCGCAGAACCGGGAACGGCTGGCCTTGTGCGTGTGGGACACCCAGAACATCCTCCTGGTCCGCCCCACCAAGCCGGACCTGTGGGCGGACGAGCGGGCGGAGGCCAGCCTGCAGTACGCCCTGAAGCGGGGGATCGAGCAGCACTTCCAGCTGGAGGAGCGGGAGCTGGGGGTGGAGCGGGTGGGTCGAGGGAAGAACCGCGCCCTGCTGTTCTACGAGGCGGCGGAGGGCGGGCTCGGCGTCCTGCGCCGGCTGGTGGAGGAGCCCGAGGCCTTGGCCGCCGTGGCGCGGGAGGCGTTGCGGATCTGCCACTTCGGGGAGGATGGAAGCGACCTCAAGCCCGACTGCCCGCAGGCCTGCTACGAGTGCCTGTTGAGCTACACCAACCAGCTCGAGGCCCACCTGCTGGACCGCCGGCGCGTCCGAGACCTGCTCCTTCAGCTCATGGAATGCCGTGTGGAACGGCGGGTCCAGGGGAGGAGCCCAGAGGAGCATTTGGAAGCGCTCCGGAGCCGGGCCCAGTCGGGGTTCGAGCGGGATTTCCTCGATTTCCTGGCGAAAGGCGGCTATCGGTTGCCTGACGAGGCGCAGAAATCGTTCCAGGAACCCCGCTGCATCGCCGACTTCTTCTACGAACCCAACGTCGTCGTCTTCTGCGACGGCCCGCCCCACGACCATCCCGATCGGCGGCGGATCGACGAGCGGGTCCGTCGGGAGCTCCTCGCCCAGGGTTACCGGGTGATCGTGATCCGTTGGGACGAGGACCTGAGGGTCCAGGTCGAACGGTATCCGGAAGTGTTTGGGGGGAATGCGTAGCGTTTACCCTGCCAGACCGGCTGGAACATGCAGAGCCGTGTCCAACCCCATGTTGCTCCAGCCGGCTGTTCCCTCGGCGGCGGTGCGGGGTTCGGTCGCAGCAAAGAATAAGCGCTTACGTAGCGATTGGAGGTATAGATGGGATCCTTTAGGCTCTTATTCGTTATAATCTTGTTAGCTGTTATGATTGTTCTTTACATTATTTATAAATACAGGAGTTATCAGGAAGCGCGGCCGATAAAGGAAACTCCATCTCCCGGGCCACAGGAAGATCAACGAACTGTAGCGGAGCAGCAAGAAACGCGGCCGATAAAAGAAACTCCATCTCCCGAGCCGCAGGAGGATCAACGAGCCGTAGCGGAGCAGCAGGAGACGCGGCCAATAAAAGAGACTCCATCTCCCGGGCCACAGGAAGATCAACGAACCGTAGCGGAGCAGGCGGAAAAAACGGTTGCAGAGGAGGCACCGCCGGCACCGGTAGAGGAGACCCGATCCACCATCGTGCAGGAAGCGCAACCGACAACAATCCCAGAGGAAATACAAACCTCACACCCCGAGGAAACAGCGTCGACAGTAACAGAGTGGACCCAACCACAAGGAGCGGGGGAAGTTCAGCTGAAAGGGACTGCAGTAGAGAGGAGGCGCCTAGAACCCATCAAGAGGGGAGGCAAACCGCGCGGGCCCGCTCAGGACCTTGAGAGAGGGCGAACCCAAGGAATCCAATCTCACCGCTTAAACCCCGAAATCGTTTGCTGGAAGAGAGAGCGGCAGTGGGTGGTAGCGGTAGAGGTGCCAGAGGAACTCCTTGAAAAACCCGGCTTGACCGTTCTTCAAAGCGGATCATCGCTTCTACGAGACGAAATCGAAGAGGCCTGTTGGCGCTTAGAACAGGTATCTGGTGATGTGATAGTCCGCTGGAACGAAGCCGAGGCCGTTCGTGAGGTCAAGGTAAACTTGGGCCAAGAAAACTATCTTCTGTTCAAATTGACCGGTCAAAACCAGGGGCGCCGCGTCAAATCCCCTAGCTCTGGGCCGTATCTTGTCATAGCGTCGAACGATTGGAAGCGAGATGAGATGTTAGCAGGGCCGCCGCTAGTGAGGCCTGAGCCTACTTCGCTCGTGGGCTACCAGGCTCACTTCTTTGACCTTGAGAGGGGAGGCGACCAAGAGATTGCTTTCCATCTTCCTGATGGACAGCGACGGGTCATCAAGGCGAAAGCACCGCGATTTGATTTGGTCGGGAACAGGATCGAAGACGCAAGCGAGCATATGGGGCCTCTTTTCGGTGGGGGACCTCCTCGCATTCGCGCCTTGGATGCACAAGCGTGGCAGGAGGTTAGTACGGTTGTTATTGGCAAAGAGGGCAGGGGACAGAGGAAATGGAGAACGGAGTTTCGCCCGGATCCAGATAAAATGGAGCAGGACTTGCCTTCAGAGGTAGCAGCCAGAAAGGGTGGATGGTACTTTCTCAGGTTCTATGACCGCGATGGCGATCTTATTGAGAGCATGGATTTCAGGTTTCTAAGTGTCTTGAAAGAGGTCAGGGTGCATCAACCATCTCGCTTTCTCCCTGAAGAGGGGCATGGGCCGGTATGGGTCGAATTCGTCCACGAGGCTGGTTGTGCCGTCCAACCGAGTAATGACTCCGCAAGTAGCGTGCAGATTGAGTATCGGGATGACAGAACAATCTTGAGCATTCCTCCTGATCCCACTTGCGACGAGACACGCTGGCTTGTGGGTCAGCACGACGGGCCCCACGTAGAAGTGACCATCCTCGTGGAGAGGCTGTGGTGGGCTGTGGGAGAAGAGGGGAACCCACCATCTGAATGGAAAGACCGACCTCTTACTCTTCTACATGGCGACTTCGCTGCTACGTCAAGAAAAGCGCTATGGTTACGACTCCCAAGACGCCGCTGGGTGGATAGAGTTTTTGTGGGATTCGAACAATCGAAAGCCAGAGGGTATCCTGTCAAAGGAATGGACAGAACAGTTGCTATAGCGCTTCGTGATTTTGGTGATGCGATAGAAGCCCCGCGTGTAGGCAGATTTCCTTTCAAGTTGTGGATTAATCTCAATGAAAGGCGATTCGAGGGAATCGTCTGCGAACTTGAAATCAAAATGTGCTGTAGATTATGCGATTTCGCTACTTACAGGGAAGAAGATCTCCTATCACACATTCATGCATCACATCTAAGTGATTTTGTGCGCCATCTGACTTATGAAGAGCTTCGAGAGCGCATTCCTTCGCTTCCTTACAAGATCTACCAGTGTTCTTATTGCAACTACTATGTTGAATCTGACGATGTGGGTCCAACAATTAGTGTCATCTGCAATCATATTGAACGAGATTGTCCAAAGGCTCCTCGTGGAATCGGAAAGGTACAAATCAGCTTCAGGATTGTTTCTGATCCTGACGAAATAAGACAGTTTGTAATCAAGAATCTGCCGCGTATCTATAAGTGTAATCTATGTGGTTTGACCTGTGCCGAAAACGACATGATGAACCACCTGGTCGGGAGTCATAGGAATGAACTTTACAAGTTTTGTTAATGTGGAGGTAAGTATTATATGGACTTGATAGAACTCTCTGGACAAGTAGAGGAACGATACCGACGCTATCTCAAGACCACCTTCTACTTCAAAGACCCGGAACTCCGTAGGTCTTTTGAACAGGCCTTGGATGAAGGGCGTCTGAGCAAAGGACCCTACCTTGAAGCCACGCCGGTGTTCAAACGAGGCCAGCCGCCATCCGCCTTGTTTCAGAGCCTTCTTGGATTCCAACCTGATGAAGGTTTTCTGAAAGCAGTGCAAGGAGACAGACCTCTCTATCAACACCAGGAAGAAGCGATCCGGAAAGTGTTCGAGGGCCGCAACATCGTTGTGGCGACGGGTACAGGGAGCGGGAAAACCGAGGCTTTTCTATACCCGATCTTGCTTCACCTATATCAGGAGTTTCGGAAGGGGCAATTAGGACCTGGCGTACGTGCGCTAATTCTCTATCCGATGAATGCCCTGGCAAACGACCAGCGAGAACGCTTAGGGGAAATCTGCAAGCGGCTCAAGGAGTCGAAGTCTCCTTTCCGACTCACCTTCGGCCAGTATATCGGCGAGACGCCTGAGGACGAGAACGACTCCCAGCGACATGCACGGGACCACCTCGAGGAACGGAACCAGCAGGGCTACTCGATCGTCGAAAACGGGGATGTGGTGCATGGAGAACTGGTTCTCCGCTCTGAAATGCGCCGCACACCGCCCCACATCCTCCTGACCAACTACTCGATGCTGGAATATCTGTTGCTCCGGCCTGACGATAGCCCCCTCTTTGACCATGGGCGCGCTCGGTGGTGGACGTTCCTGGTGTTGGACGAAGCCCATCAATACCGAGGCTCGCGCGGCATCGAGATGGCGATGCTCTTACGGCGCCTTAAACAAAGGCTGCGGGAAGGCGGTCGTTCAGAGCCGTTCCGCTGTATCGCCACCAGCGCTACACTCGTCGGTGGGGAAGATGACAAAGCGGATGTTGCCAGGTTCGCATCTGACCTGTTTGGTGAAGAATTCCATGAGGAGGATGTGATCCTTGGAGAGACGGTTCCTGTCCCCGAACCCGGTGTGGAGAGATTCACCCGTGAAGATTATCAGTTGCTCAAGGAGGTTCTGCGGGGGCAGAGCGCACAAAACAGGAACCGACTTGATGAGCTGGCAAGAAGGATAGGCGTGGTGCTTCCTGGCGATGAGGAGTTGACAAAAACGGTCGGCCGGCTCCTTCAGCAGGATAGCCGGGCAGCTACTCTTCGCCGCCTGATTACAGGAAGCCCTATCGAAGTTCGGCAAATCGCCGACCAGGTCTTCCAGGACCTGCCAGAAGAGGAACGGGTACCTACTCTGGCCGATTTGGTTGAACTTCTTTTGCAAGCGAAGGACCCCTCATCTGGCGCTCCGCTCTTGCCCGCCCGATATCATCTGTTCCTGCGCTCTCTAGAGGGTGCTTTTGTATCCTACTGGCCTGAGAAGAAAGTGTTCCTTGATCGGAAATCGCTCACGGGTGAAGGTGCTGCTTTCGAAGTGGCGTTGTGTCGGGAGTGCGGTCAGCATTACTTTGTGGCTCAAAAGAATTTCAACGGCGGGAAAATCCGAGAGGCGATTCGAGATCCAAACGATGTCAACTTTGGAGCAACATTCCTTCGACCGATAGAAAGGGACGAGGAGGCAAGCGCGGATGACGAAGATGGAGGTATCCAAGGCAAGACCGTATTTTACCTTTGCGTTCAATGTGGCGAAGCGCAGCGGAGTAGTCCGACATGTGGGCACAACAATTTTATCCGGGTCGTCAAAGAGGACGCCCCAGCGGATGAGGATCGCGCGGACCAACTCACAAAATGCGGCGCCTGTGGATACACAGCCGCCGGTCGTGACCCTGTGCGAGAAGTCGTCCATGGTACGGACGGTCCCCACGCCGTTATTGTCACAACTCTCCACCAAAGCCTTCCGGAAAAACGCAGGAAGGTGCTTGCTTTTGCCGATGGGCGGCAGGAGGCCGCATTTTTCGCTTGGTATCTCGAGGATTCATATAAAGCCATCCTGAACCGCAACTTGCTCCTCCGAGTGGTTCAACGGTTGAGCTCCCATTCGTCGGAAGGCTTATCTTTACGGGAACTGGCAGCAGAGCTCCGGTCTACTTTTCGAGAAAGACGGATCCTCCCACCGGCTACAGGAGACCTGGAATTACGGCGCGAAGCTTGGCTCAGTTTGTACCGTGAATTCCTCACGGACGAGCCGAGGATTTCTCTGGAAGGGGTGGGTCTGATTCGATGGAGCATCAAGTGGCCTGATTGGTTCAAGACCCCAGAGGTCTTGATGAAGGAGCCCTGGTCGCTCAGCGAGCAAGAGGCCCGTGATCTGGTATTGCTTCTTTTAGACACAATGCGAGCCGATCGAGCAGTCGAACTGCGGGCGGAACCAGGGGTCTCCCTGAACTGGAACGACCTCAACCTCCAAGCCTCACAAACGTGTTTCCGAATCGGCGATCCCAAAGGGAAGAAAGGTGTGCGGAGCTGGGATGGTAAACAGGGAAAGCGTGCCCGTTTCCTGGCTAAACTGCTTATGAGGATAAGAAACGAGCTTTCAGAGGCGGAAGCCGTCAACGAAGCCGTGAATGTCCTAAGAGCCGTATGGGAGAGCATAAGGCAGTGTGACGAAAATGCTCCTTCTTCCTATGACCGTCTGCTCCTCTCTATAGAGGACGCGCGGCGATTGAATCCGGACTGGTGGCGACTGCATCCCATCGCTCATAACGACACAATCTTTCAGTGTGATACCTGTGGCCGCCTCCAGGCCATCTCGGTTCGCGGTGTCTGCCCAAGACATCGCTGCCCAGGCACACTCAAGCCCGTACAAGTGGGCAACCTCGAGCCCAACCACTACCGCTCCCTCTACGAAGAGGATTTGCCCGGAGTGCTACGTGTGGAAGAGCACACCGCACAACTCGACAAAGAAAAAGCCCGGGAGTTTCAGAGGGAGTTTCGAGACGGCAAGATTCATGTTTTAAGCTGTTCGACAACCTTTGAATTGGGTGTGGACTTAGGCGACCTCGACATCATCTTTCTTCGCAACGTTCCCCCGGAAGCGTTCAATTACGCGCAACGAGTGGGGCGGGCTGGGCGCCGAAGCGGTTACCCGGGATTTGCTATCACTTATTGTCGTCGTAACCCCCATGATCTTTATCACTTCTCCGAGCCGGAGCGGATGCTCACCGGGAAGGTTCGCCCCCCTGTCCTGAGTCTTCGGAATGCTAAGATCATCACCCGCCACATCACAGCAGTGGCTCTATCCCGCTTCTTCCGCGCCTTTCCAGAGAGATTCAAAACCGTGGAAAGCCTCTTTAAAGACCTGGAGCATCCATCTGGCGTGGCTGATTTCAAAACCTTTCTCTATGAACATCGGGTTGAACTCGAAGAATCTTTGCGCGCGGTTGTTCCGACCGCTATGATAACCCCACTTGGATTAGACAACGGGACCTGGATAGATCTGATCGCTGGTGATGAAACTCGGTTCGCCCTTGCTGAAGCTGAAGTCTCAAGCGACTACCGCACAGTAATACAGTTTGAGAAAGATGCTCGAGATCAAAGAAGATATCAAGACGCAGAGTGGGCACGAAAACGTGCAGAAACAATCAGATCTGAAGAGGTGCTCTCGTTTCTTTCCCGCAAGGCCGTGATCCCGAAGTATGGTTTCCCCGTGGATGTGGTGGAACTGGATACCCAAAGAACGCAACAAAACCAAGAGGCGTTTGAGGTCCTACTCCAAAGAGACCTCAGCATTGCTATTGCCGAGTTCGCTCCTACCAGCAAACTGGTGGCGAACAAGAAAGTATGGACTTCCTACGGGCTCAAGAGGGTGGCCGAGAAGGAGTGGCCACGAAAGTTTTACAAGAGATGTCCTAAGCATAACGTCTTTTATCAATGGGAACCGGGGCAGCCAGAGCCACCTACCCCATGTGGTGATCGATTACCGGTATCTCAGTACGTTATTCCCAGTTTTGGGTTCGTGACCGATCGTAATAAGCCCAGGCCGCCACGATCTCGGACTGCCAGGGTATTTACGACGCGTCCATATTTTGCAGGTTCGCTCGGGCCCGAGCCGGACATAATCCTCATGCCTCCGAGTTCTCCCATGATCACAATGAGGAAAGCATCTCCCGGCGTGATGGTCGTGTTATGTGAGGGCCGACGCAGAGAAGGATTCTATATCTGCGGGGGATGTGGCGCTGGGTTCAGGAAACCTGAAAGACCCCATAAGACTCCTTATGGTCAGGATTGTCGCGGAACGCTTGAACAGATCTCTCTGGGGCATGAATTTGTGACCGACGTGCTGCAGCTTCAATTTCATCCCAAGCCTGGGGAAGAGATTGACCCCGTTTGGTTCTCATACTCGCTCGCTTACGCTTTGGTAGAAGGGGCTGCAGAGGTGTTAGAGGTGCCTTCCACCGACATTAACGCGACAGTTGCTTACAGTCAAAGCCCTGTACCCCCCATCATTCTTTACGACAACGTACCAGGAGGAGCGGGCCTTGTTGCCCATCTGGAGAGAGAAGAGGTGCTGAAGGCTTGCTTGGAAGCTGCGCGCAAAAGGGTAAGCGGGAACTGTGGCTGTGAAGAAAACACGAGCTGTTATGGGTGCCTGAGAAGCTACAGAAACCAATTTGCCCATCAATACCTGCAACGAGGTCCAGTAATGGGCTATCTGGAAACACTGCTTTCGAAATGGCAGTGATTCCCAGTAACCCAATGACGACAGCCGCTCGCGGGGTGTGGTCCAATGGGGCCCGAAGAGCGATGCGGCCTTCTGCCGTCGCATCTTGAAGGAGCTGGACAATAAGCGGAACATCCTGGTGATCAACGACGAGGTCCACCACGCCGACCGCCCCGCCGGCCGAGGAGGTGCGGGCCCGGCTTTCCCAGGAGGAGATCGCGGAGCGGGAGGCGGCGACCGTGGGGCCTTCATCCCCACATATTTCCGGCTGTGGAAGCACAGCAACCGGCAACTCCCCGCTCCGAACGGCAGACGATCCGCTACAAGTGGGAGGGATGCGGCGCGAATACCATCCGGATTGCCTGATCCGCTGGCGGATGCCGGAGGGGGGCGAGGTGACGATCATCCTGGAGATCAGCGGAAGGCGGCCTCCCTGTGAATGGTGAATAAAGAGAGCGTGGCGCCGCGGAGACTGGTAACGTTATCAGCTGCCAACGGCGTTTGGGGCGGATGGGAGGATTCGATCCGGCTTCCGTCGACTCTCAGCACAGTCCCAGCCGCAGCCTTAGCAGGTGGTGGAAGCCGGATTGGTCCATATGTAACAACAGGAGGCCCCGATGGACTTGGAGGCCCGTTGGAAGGATTTCCAGACGGCGGTGGCCACGCGGGGGCTGCGGATCTATCCCGGCTTGCCCCGCGGCTCGGACCAAGGGGTGTTCTGGCAGGGGGACCCGGAAGGCTTTGAGGATTTCCTGGACCTGGCCCAAGCGGTCGGGGCGCAGGTAGTCTACGCGCTGGCGGAGCGCTGGGATCCGGAAGGTTTCCTGGAGGATCTGGTGGGGAGGCCGCTCCCGGAGGATCTCCAGCCCCAGATGAACGCCCTGGAGGCCGAGGCCCGGGCGCGGGCCGGGGAGCTAAGCGGGTTCATCGCCGCCTGGATCCACGAAGGCCAGGTTCACGTTTACATGGCGGAGGCGGCCTGGGCCGCTGATTTACGAGAGCGAAAAGAGGTTCTGTTGGAGACGTTGGAGAGCCTGGCGGAAGCGGAGAAGGTGGAGGAAGCGGAGGCCTTGGAGGCCATCGCCCGAAAGCTGGCGGAAAACCGCGAGTTCCAACAGGCGCGGAGCTATGAGACGCGGATCCGTATCACCCAGCGGCTGTTCCCGGAGCTTCGGGAGCGCTGGCTGGACCACGGCCAATGGTGGGAGTTGGTGCGGGAAGCGCGGGCCATTTATGAGGCGGAGATCCTCCCCCGCCAGGAGCAGAGGATGGCGGAGGAGGCGGCCCGGCTCCTGGCCTCGGGGCTTTCGAAGACGGAGGCGGCCGCACGGCTGGGGATCTCTAGGGAACGGCTGGACCGGCTGTTGCAACGTTACGCGGGAGAGGTAAACGGGTAGCTCTCCCGAGTCGTTCTCAGGAAGAACCGGAATGAGGTGGTGAGGAGATCCAACGGGAGATTGGGGCACCCCATGGGATCTTTGGGATCGCGCGGGATCGGCGCTGCGGTGGAACAGATCCTGGCGAGCTCGGTCCGCAGGCATCCGATCGTTAAGCGGAAGGCAGCCGGCCATCGAGGTCACTAATGACCACAAGCCACGGAACGGGAGCCGAAAGGGAGGGGCCCATGAGCGACCCGGTGGAGCAGACCTACCTGGCCCGCAACCGGCGGTCGGCCGAGCTTTACGCTCGGGCCTTGAACGTCCTGCCCGGGGGAAACAGCCGCACGACCGTTTTCTTTTCCCCGTACCCCTTCTATGCCGTTCGGGGCGAGGGGTTCCGGGCTTGGGATGCCGACGGGAACGTTCGGGTGGACTTCTTGAACAACTACACGTCCCTTATCTTGGGCCACGCCCACCCGAAGGTGGTGGCGGCCATCGCCGAGGCGGCGGCCCGGGGCGCCTCGTTCGCGGCCCCGACCGAATACGAGATCCAGCTGGCTGAAGAGCTCTGCCGGCGGGTGAGGTCGGTCGAGCGGGTCCGGTTTACGAACTCGGGCACCGAGGCCACGATGCTGGCGATCCGGGCGGCCCGGGCTTACACGGGCCGGCCGAAGATCGCCAAGTTCGAGGGCGGCTACCACGGATCCCACGATTACGCCGCCGTGAGCGTCAGCCCAGACCCCAATCAGGCCGGTCCGGCCGAACGCCCCCGGCCGGTCCCCGACGGCCCCGGCGTCCCTGACGCCGTCCTGGGGACGGTGGTGGTTCTGCCGTACAACGATCTGGAGGCCGTCCGCCGGCTCCTCGAGGTGGAGGGCCAGGAGATCGCGGCCGTCCTGGTCGAGCCCCTGATGGGGGCGGGCGGCGCCATCCCGGCGACGGCCGAGTTCCTCCGGGGGCTGCGGGAACTGACCCGGCAGTATGGGATCGTCTTGATCTTCGATGAGGTGATCGCCTTCCGGCTGGCTTACGGCGGGGCCCAGGCGTACTTCGGGGTGGAGGCCGATCTGACGACCTTCGGCAAGATCATCGGTGGGGGCCTGCCGATCGGCGCCCTGGGCGGGCGGGCCGAGCTCATGGACCTTTTCGACCCCCGCCGGCCGGATCAGATTGGCCACGGCGGCACCTTCAACGCGAACCCGGTGGCCATGGCGGCCGGGCTCGCCACCCTGGCGGAGCTCACCCCGGCAGCCTACGAACACCTGAACCGGCTGGGGGAGCTGGCCCGCCGCCGGCTCCGGCAGGCGTTCGAGCGGCTTGGGATCCCGGCGCAGGTCACCGGGGCCGGGTCGATCTTCGCCGTCCATTTCACGGCCGAGCCGGTGACCGATTACCGGTCGGCCCGGCGGGGCGCCCATCCCCAGCTGCTGCGCCGGCTGCACCTGGGTTTGCTGAATGAGGGAGTCATCATCGCCCCGCGGGGGATGGGCTGCCTCTCCACCCCGATGACCGAGGCGGAGGTGGAGCTCCTCGGCCAGGCGGTCGAGAACGCCCTGGGCTGCGCCGAGCCCGTTTCGGGTTTGGAAGCGAGGCCGGGCGATCCCCTATGAAAGGGGCAATGAACGGCCGCGCCCAGGAGGGAGGGGGATGCCAAGTCGCTGAATCCGGCTTGGCCCATCCATCGCCCACGGACAGATCCCAGGCCCTATGCGCGATGGGATAGAGTGGTCCGATGAGGGCTGTTCACGCCTTGTCCTTCGGGATGGTCCTCGGGTGGTTCGTGGCCTCCGCGTGCGCAGGGGGCGCCACCCCGGCGCCGGCTCTGACCCCTGTCGCTCCAGCATCGCCGACGGTTGCCCCGACGACACCGACCTCCCTCCCGCCCTCGCCCACGCTTCCCCCATCGCCCACGGCCACGACCACGCCGATCCCGACCACGACGCCCACCTCGGCACCGGAGATCCGATCCGATGACCTCCGGGCGATCCCCGGGGCGGCGTGCCTGCCGCCGGGAAGGCCTGCCGTCTCGGCCCGTCTGATCCGGGTGATCGATGGGGACACCATCGACGTGGCCATCGGGGGCCAAACTTTCCGCGTTCGTTACATCGGGGTGAACACCCCGGAGCGGGGCCAGCCCTTCTACACCGAGGCAGCCGAGGCCAACCGGCGCCTGGTGGCGGGGAAGACGCTCCTTTTGGTACCGGACGTTTCGGAGACCGACCGCTACGGGCGGCTTTTGCGCTATGTGATCGCGGGGGAGGTCTTCGTGAACCTGGCGCTGGTGCGGGAGGGGTATGCGGCGGCGATGACCGTCCCGCCGGATGTCTCCTGCGCGGAGGCCTTCCGGGCGGCGGAGGCCGAGGCCCGGGCGGCGGGGCGGGGGCTGTGGGGGCTGCCGACCCCGACGCCCACGGCGGTGGCCCTTCCCACCCCGACGGCGCCTCTGGCGGGTGGGAACTGCCATCCGGCCTATCCGACCGTTTGCATTCCGCCCCCGCCGCCGGACTTAGATTGCGCGGACATCCCCTATCGGAACTTCCTGGTGGATCACCGGTATGGGGATCCCCATGGGTTTGATGGAAACAAGGATGGGATCGGGTGCGAAAAGTAGAGCGAAGGGGATGAAAGCGCTATGGGGGATGCGATCTATGTGTCTGGATCGTTTGGGTGTTGAGGAAATGCGATCACTCGGTTTTCAACGTGATGCAGGAACTATTTAGGGATAAGGAGGCGCCGGGCTAAGGGAGGAAGGGCTTGGAAGGACAATCCGGCCTCTGCGCCAAGTGACTGCATCGAGTTTGACTAAAAGGCCATTCGGGGATATAAACGAGGTAACCTTCCAAAACAAAAAATGCCCTCGGCGGTGGGGTGGCACCGACCGGAGGGCGGATCCCCACGCCGGCGCAGGCGGCGCGGAGATCATCTTGAGCATACCTCAAAGTGCGGCTTCCGCCAAATCCCGGCGGGGGCCGCGTTTGGTTTCCTCATGTTTTAGAAAGGAGAACAATGGGCCTTAGCGGCCTTCTTGGATCGCCCATTTGAGAAGGCTGCCCTCCGGGCAAAATCCGAGCATGTGGGGGGGTGGAGCTTCTTCAGGCGATGCTCGGCGTTCGGGGCGAAGGCACCCCTCAAGAGTGGGGGGCCAGGATCCCCCATCCGGCACTGGTGGGGGGAGAGGGAAACACGAAATCCGAGCATCCCCCCAGGTTTGGGGGCATAGGAATATGCTCGGAAATGCGGTGGGAAACCATTTTGGGGCCTTAAGCGTAAAAGATAGGGGATTAACGGACCAAACAAGGGATAAAGTTTAGGAGATTTTGGCAATTTGTATGAGGATAGGAAGAGTAGCAATGAGAGGAATCCCCTTCGGGGGATTGAAACCGAATTTGGGTTGGAGCGATACCGGCGGCCGGTTATTTGCATTCCTCATTGCCTTCGTTTTTCATCCATCTGCAATCCGCCCACGATGCCGATCCTGCGGAACAAATTCAACGGGCTCCAGATGCCTTAAACCGATGGATGCGGCCGGACGTTCCCCTGGGGGCAAGGATGAAAAACCGGGGCGGTGCGGATCCGCAGTGTCCCCCGCGCCGCCCCTCAGGTTAGGGTGCAGGGTTTTCTGACCGCGCATCCCAAACGTGGGCGCGACGGAGGGCAGCCAGGCCGGCGCGCCAAACAAAAAAAGACAGCCCGCGCGCTCCTCGCGGGCCATCTGGGGGTTTAGGCGGTCACGACCACGACGTTTACTCTCACGTGCTGGGGCACACCTTCGCCACGAGGCTGCTACGAGAGGCGGGGCCGATTTGGTCACGGTGGCGGAGCTTCTGGGGCACGCGTCGCTCAACACCACCGCCCGCTACACGCGGCCATCGGAGGAAGATTTGGAGGCGGCCGTGGAGCGGTTAGGGTAAGTAGATCGGATGGCTTCCGGGGCCGGCCCATCCAGAAGAACGCGGATGAATGTGCCCAGCAGGTCCTGCAAGCGCTTCGCTCCGAGATCTGTCGTCCGATGGTGGGAGACTTTTCAGGGATTGGGAGGGGTGGGAAGCATCGTTCTCGCCGGCGTCCGTCTAATGGAGCTGTGTCTTCTTTGCCATATCCCGTTGGCCGCTTTCAGTTCGTTTTTCGGACGCGGCGCGTCTCCACCCCCCTATCCGCTGCGGCCCTCACTGGCTCAAGGATGTTCCCCGTGTCCCACTTCTTGATACGAAACGCTCCAGGAACCGGAGGCTTTCCTGCTCGCCGTGGATCTTGCCGCGCTTATCCAGCCAGAAGATGTGCAGGCCCAGGCTGCGTAGAAATGTGATGTGATCGGGAACCACCGGGGGCTGGTTCAAGACGATGCCCTTGTGAATCCGTTTCCCCTCGCCGATGTAATGGGATACCTCGAAATAGCTATAGTAGGCCAGTTGGCCTATGGCTTTGAGCAGCTGCTCCCGCTCGTTACCCCTGTTAATCACTTTCATTCCCAACAAAAGGACCTCGCCCGCTCACTGGGTTAGCAAGTCGAAGTTATGTTCGTAGCACTTCAGCCCACGCTGTTTCAGAAATTTGGCGAACTCGACTACCAACTTTTCGTGTTTCAGCGTGCGCTCGCGGATCACTTCAGGGTGGACTTCCACACCGGTGTCTTTTCGCCTTTTCCTGCGCTTTTTGGCCGCTGGGTCGATTTCGCGCCACAGGGGGGTGGGGCGAGGTCCGGGAGGCGGCTGTTTCCGTCGTAAAGAAAGTAGCTTTTCAGCGATTCGGTCGGGGACCTGGATCGAAGCGTATCCCCAGAAGTTTTGGTAAGGAGGCGCCCACTCGTCCCGGGATATGTGCTGGCGGATCTCAGCTAAGGAAATCGGTGGCTCAAAGGAGCGGACATACTCGAACCCACAAATATACCGCCATTCAGGATCAGGCTCAGCGTCAGTAGTTGCTCGCCATTCATATTTGATGCCAACACCGCCGGTCACATACACCAGCAAGCGATCGCCACGGCGTGTGGTCTTGCTACAGCTCCACCGGATATCGGCACCGGTCCGGACCTTTTCGACGCTAGGCTCAGGATATGCGATGAAGAGGTACGTAGCTATCTCCTCCCTCCTTTATCTTCCTCCTTTGCAAGGCCGTGGTCGGATGAGTTACGAATGTCCCGGGCTGGATTTGAAATGCAGGCGTCCCGACAAGCCGGGACATCGAGGACGAAACCGTGGGGGCCATTAAACCGCTCACTTTTATGCTTCGCCACGCCCCCCACCGCTTCGACCAGGCCAACCAGCGCTCCCTTTGGGGACGGTACTCCGCCACCGATCGCACCTTTAACAGATCCTGAACGTCCTCCATCGCATTCCACTCCATGCACGTACTCGCATGAGTCGGGAAAGGCCATCGGAAGCGAGTCGGCCAAGACTGGTTCTCCACGTCCTGGATGCCTCTGAGAATTAAGTCCGTGGAGGGCTGGCGGGAGGACCCAAGCCTGGATCATCCGTTCTGGTGTCGGCGAGGGCGTTGGGGAATCTCGTGGGGGCGAAATCGACATCGCCCAAGGTCTTTGCCTCCTCCCGGGACCGCCGGCCGGCCCCCTCGGCGGCCGCAAGCAGTGTCCCATCATCCGTCCTCCTCCCAATCGGTTGCCGGGCCCGTCGGGGCCTCCGCCTCCGGGGGATAGACCCGCCCGTCAAGGACCCGCCAGACCCGCCCCCGGGCCTCGGCTTCCGCCTCCGCCGTCAGCCAGACACCCGCCACGACGGGGAGGGCCTCGATCCCCAGCTTCCGGAGCACCTCAGCCGACCGGAGCGCCCGCCGGACGTCCCCCGGCCCGATCCCGTGGGAGACCTCCACCGCCAGCCACGTCTCCCTCCCCTCCCGCCGCCCCCGCAGGAGGAGGTCGGTCCGGCGAAGCCGGTCCTCCTCCGGAGGCTCCAGGGCGTGGCCTTCCAGGAGGTCCTCGAGTTCGACGGCCTCAACCCGCTGGGGCCGCTCGACGATCCGGTGAAAATAGGCGTACGGCCGCTCTCGGTACCTCATCTCGATGAACATCCCCCGATGCTCCCCGACGGCGTCGGCGAGCCGCCCGACCTCCCCCTGGGTCCTCCGCTGGGCCTCGGCCAGCCGCTGGATCTCCTCTGCCAGCTCTGCAAACCGCCGGTCGGCCTCCGCCCGCGCCGCCGCAATCTCCTCCCGGAGCTCAGCGAACCGCTGCTCCGTCTCCACCCGATAGGCCAGAAACTCCTGCCGATGGGCGGCGAACTCCTCGTAGTGCCGTCGCTGGGCTTCGGCGAGCTCTGCAAACCGCCGATCGGCCTCCGCCCGCGCCGCCGCCACTTCTTCCCGAAGCTCCGCAAAGCGCCGCTCCGTCTCCGCCCGGAAGGCTGCGAACTCCTCGTAGTGCCGTCGCTGGGCTTCCGCCAGCTCGGCGAAGCGCCGGTCGGCCTCCGCCCGCGCCGCCGCAATCTCCTCCCGGAGCTCAGCGAACCGCTGCTCCGTCTCCACCCGATAGGCCAGAAACTCCTGCCGATGGGCGGCGAATTCCTCGTAGTGCCGCCGCTGGGCTTCGGTTAGGGCGGCGACCGACTCCGTGAGGGTCTGGAGCGCCTTCTCCACCTTCCCCACCCGGGTGGAGAGCCGCTTCAACGTCTTCGGCGACTCCAACAGATCCTTGGTCAGCATCCGCTGGCGCAATGCCTCCATCCATGCCGGATGCCTGTCCAGAAGGCGAATCAAATCTTCTAAATCCCGAACGGTGAACGCCATCGACGCTGTCTCCAGGGGGGGCTCGAGGGAATTTTACATCATCCCTCCGAAGGGTGTCCACGCCTGCGTAACCTGCGCCGCGACATCGTAGGACGTGGGGGCGGTAGTGAAGCGGTTGGGGTGACGGATGCTCCTGAGGCCGGAAGGAGGGTAGAGGCTCCTCGATGGGGATCGCGGGGCGGGGTGTCCGAAGCGAGGGGGAGTGCCCCAAAGGGGCGAGCGCGGCGCGGTCTGGGACAGACGGCACGTCAGAGGGTGGTCCCTCGGCACCGGAGGTCGGCTGTCGTCCGGCGGCCTACCCAACGGGAGTTCCCTTTGGTATGATGGCTTGTTGGGAAGCTCCTTAGGGGTATAATCGAACTGGCCTTCCAAACACTCGGCGGTGCGGAGGAGACCGACCGGAGGGCGGATCCCCCCGCCGGCGGCGGCGCGGAGATCTCCTGGCGCATACCCCAAAGCGCGGCTCCTGCCCAGTCCCGGCGGGGGCCGTTTTTGTTTTTCGTTCGATCTCCCCTTCCGGCTCCGGAAAGGAGAAGCGATGGGGACCAGGGATTGGAAGGGTTCAGCGTGCCTGATCCCACTCGTTCCCGTTTGATGGGGATCCTCGGATGCCGTTCCCCCGCACCGTCCCATTGGCTCCTTCGGTGACCTTCCAATGTTTTCCCCTCTGATTTCTGAGGACGGATGCCCTGCCGGTCTCCGAATCGGGATCCCTATCCTGGGGTGGACCGGGAGATTCGGGCGGGGGAGGGCCGCGGGGCGTGGGGTGGGTGGGCCGGGCGGATGCGCCCTGCCCCTTTGGGCGGTGGAGGGGTGGGAGGAGGGCTCCGGCCACCGGGCCGAACGGATCGGCGATGCCTAACCGGGCATTCCCGGCGGCCCCGTCGCGGAGGTGACGGCGGCTGCGCTCAGTCCTCAGGGAACGTGTGCGGAAGACCCATGAGGGGAGGGAAGCGCGATGACTGGAGCGGATGAGCGGATCGCGAAGGGCCAGCGGGTTGCTGCGGCAGCGCGCCTGGGGCGCCGTGGGAAGGGCTGGATCGGGCTGGTGGTGGCCCTGATCGCCCTGGCCGTCCTGGCCGGGTGTGGGCGGGGGCAGCCCCCCGCCGGGCCGACGCCGACCCTCCCGTCCACCCCCACGCCCCCGGCGGCCCTCTCCGCCCAGAACCCCGACCGGATCGTGGAGCTGGCCCGCTGGGACACGGGGGGAGAAGTGAAAGAGATCGCCTATTCCCCGGATGGGAAACTCCTGGCTGTCGCCTCCTTCGCGGGCATCTCCCTCTACGACGCGCAAACGCCCAGGGAGGTGCGCGTGATGGAGACCGGGGTCCCGATGCGGAGCGTGGCCTTCTCCCCGGACGGGACGCTTCTGGCCTCGGGCGCAGCGGACACCACCGTGCGGTTGTGGCGGGTTTCCGACGGCGTCCTCCTCCATACGCTGAGGGGACATGAGGGAGGAGTGGGAAGCGTGGCCTTCTCCCCGGACGGCCAGCTTCTGGCTTCGGGCTCGGATGACCAGACCGTGCGGCTGTGGCGGGTTTCCGACGGCGTCCTCCTCCGCACTCTGAAAGGACATACAGGCTATGTGTTGAGCGTGGCCTTCTCCCCGGACGGCCAGCTTCTGGCCTCGGGCGCAGCGGACAACACGGTGCGGCTGTGGCGGGCCAGGGATGGCACGCTCCTTCGCACCTTGGAGGGGCACACCAGCGATGTGTTCGGCGTGGCCTTCTCCCCCGACGGGCAGCTGTTGGCCTCGGGCGCGGGGGACGAGACGGTGCGGCTGTGGCGGGTCGCTGACGGCGCCCTCCTCCGCACCCTCCAGGGGCACACCTACATCGTGGGGAGCGTGGCCTTCTCCCCCGACGGCCAGCTTTTGGCCTCGGGTTCGGAGGACAATACGGTACGGTTGTGGCGGGTCTCGGATGGCGCCCTCCTGAGCACCTTGGAGGGGCACACGAAGGGTGTGGAGAGCGTGGCCTTCTCCCCCGATGGCCTGCGGTTGGCCTCGGGATCGGCGGACGGCACCGTGCGGCTGTGGGGGGTGCGGCCGTAAGCCGAACCCGTTTCGCCGGGTCGGCGGGCGGCGCAGTCTTCGGGATGGCCGGCACGCCCTGGGAGGCGAGGGCTCCGGCCGTTCCCTCCCGCACCGGCGGCAACCGGGGAAGGGCGTCCGGGCGGCAGGTGCGGCCTCGTGGGGCGGGGGTCAGGAGCGCAGGATAATTTCCGGATCCTCCGAGGAGGTCATCCCAATTCGCAGTGACGAGCTTTCGATTCCTGGAATTCCCGTAGGGGGCGGGCTGCTTACGCGGCCCGCCCCCCAAGAAAATTTCAGCTTCGCATGTCCCATCCGCGCGATCGTGCGCCTTCGGCGTCCCAGCTCGCACGGTGTGCAACCTTTGTACGTTTCATGCGAGCCTTCCCCGCCGGATGGAGAGCCTCAGATTGCGCTCCAGGGCAGGCTGCGGCTTACCGCAGAGCACGCAAAGCGCGCAGAGAACACCCGTGAAAGCTCTGCGTCCCTCTGCGCCCTCTGCGGTGAAAACCGAATCCCAGCCGCTGGGGAGAATGCTCTTACTTCACGGTGAAGGGCATGATCATGCCGAGCTCGGCATGGGCCTTGCCGCTGGCCGAATCGGGCACGTTACAAAGCGCCACGTAGTTGCCCGGCTGCAGGTCCAGGACCAGCCAGGCGGACTTGCCCACGCTCAGCGCCTGCATGCCGCCGACCGCCTCGAAGGGCGGCGGGCCAGCGGGCGATTGGAGGAACGCGCCGACGTCGGCCATCGTCTTGCCGGGGGCGAGCTTAAAGATCACCATCTCATGAAGCTGGGGCCCCGCGTTCTTGATCTCCCAGATTTGCTGGCCGGCCTTGACCTCTGCCGGCATCTCAAAGCCGAAGTCCTTGAGGGCCACGCTCCGGACCGCCTGGGGAGCCTGCGCCCCAGCTTGTCCGCTGGCCGCAACGACCTGAAGCGGTTTCACCATCCCTTTGGCCAGATGGGGGACGCCGTCCGCGCTGGGGATAAAGCATAGGATCACGTAATTGCCCGCCTTCAGGTCCAACACCACCTCCTGGCTTTTGCCGGGGTCCAGGACGCTCGGCCCGCCCACAAACTCCAGGAGCGCGATCGCCGCTTGCTCCCCTTGCGCGAACGCGGCTTGCAGGTCGGCCATCGTCTTGCCATCCTGCAGGCGTGCGAGTTGTGCCTGGTGCAACTCCTGGCCATCGTTCTCCAGCCTGACCGAGATCAGGCCCGCGTTCACCTGCGCCGGAGCGTCAAAGGCGTAGTCGGTGGCCTTGATGACGATCCGGGGAA
>NZ_JBHOQJ010000264.1:0-6136 GCF_042408365.1 Thermoflexus sp. | reverse complement strand
GATGCATGGGACCGTTTACGCCAATTTCGCCATTAACTTCTCCGACCTCATCATCGCCGTCGGCGCCCGGTTCGACGACCGGGTGACCGGCAAGCTCTCCGCCTTCGCGCCCCATGCGAAGGTGATCCACATCGATATCGACCCGGCGGAGATCAACAAGAACCGGAAGGCCGATGTGGCCTTGATCGGCGACGCCAAGCAGGTGCTGCGCACGTTGCTCCCTATGGTCCGGCCGCCCGACACCGAGGCATGGTGGCGTCAGATCCAGGACTGGAAGGCGCGCTATCCGCTGCGCTATCGCCAGGGCGACGATGTGATCAAGCCTCAGTTCGCCATCCAGATGATTTATGAGTTGACGAAGGAGCATAGGCCCATCGTCACCCTGGATGTGGGCCAGCACCAGATGTGGGCGGCCCAGTTCTTCACATGGACGGAGCCGCGGACCTGCATCACCTCCGGCGGGTTGGGGACGATGGGCTTCAGCCTGCCGGCGGCGGTCGGGGCCCAGCTCGGACGCCCGGATCGCTTGGTGATCAACATCAACGGCGACGGCTCCTTCCAGATGACCTTCCAGGCTTTGATCACCGCCGTCGAGTGGCACCTTCCCATCAAAGTCTTCATCATCAACAACCGGTATCTCGGCATGGTCCGCCAGTGGCAGGAGCTGTTCTACAACCGACGCTACTCGGCTGTCTACCTGGCCAACCCGGACTTCGCCCGCATGGCGGAGGCGGTGGGCGCGGCGGGGATCCGGGTGGAGCGGCCGGATCAGGTCGAGCCGGCCATCCGGCAGGCCCTGGCCATCACCGACCGGCCCGTGGTGGTCGACATCCTGGTGGACCCCGAGGAGAACTGCTTCCCGATGATCCCGTCGGGGATGACGGTGTTCGATCTGCTGATCGCCCCAGGCGTGAAGGCGACGCCATGACCGGCGAGGAGGATGAGATGCCCCACTGGTTGGCCGTGACGATCGAGAACTCTGTGGAAAGCTTGAACCGGGTGTTCCATCTGCTGCGCCGGCGCCATCTGCCGGTGGACACGATCTCGGTGTGCCGCACCGAGGATCCCCAGGATCTCCGGTTGTTGATCCCGGTGGATCCCCAGCAGGCCGATCCGGATCGCATCCGGGCGAATTTGGAGAAGCTCCTCTGCGTGAAGGCTGTGGAGGACTGGGGGGAGCGCCCGCTGGTGATCCGGGACATGGCGCTGGTGAAGGTCCGGGCCCCCTCGGAAGCCTGGGTGGAGATCGCGCAGCTGGCGGAGTTCTATCGGGCCCGGATCGTGGATGTGGGCCCGGAGACCCTCATCGTGGAGGTGACCGGGTCGACGGACAAGGTGGACTCATGCATCGCCCGCCTGCAGCGGTTCGGTGTGGTGGAGGTGACCCGCGCCGGGCCGATGGCGATGATCCGGGGCCAGGCGGAGGCTACACCGGCGGATCGCATCGCCGAGGCCGCCTGAGCCCACCTGGAAGACCTGGTTCCTGCCCATCTTTTTCCAAGGAGGTATCCGATGGCGCGCATCTACTACGACGTCGACGCGGATCTCGGTCTCTTGAACGGTCGGCGGATCGCCGTGTTGGGCTACGGCAGCCAAGGCCACGCCCACGCCCTGAACCTCCGGGACAGCGGCTGCGATGTGTGCGTGGGGCTCTACCGGGGCAGCAAGTCCTGGGAGAAGGCGGAGGCGGATGGCCTCCCCGTGTATGAGGTGGCGGAGGCGGTGCGGCGGTCGGATATCATCGTGATGCTGGTGCCGGACCCGGCCCAGCCGGCCCTCTACCGGGAGGCGGTCGCCCCCCATCTGGCCCCCGGCAAGACCTTGATGTTCGCCCATGGCTTCAACATCCGCTTCGGCCAGATCGTCCCGCCCCCCGATGTGGATGTGAGCATGGTGGCCCCGAAATCCCCCGGCCACCGAATGCGAGAGGTCTTCCAGGAGGGGGGAGGGGTCCCCGCCCTGGTGGCCGTGCACCAGGATGCCACGGGGAAGGCCCTGCCAACGGCCTTGGCCTATGCCAAGGGCCTGGGATGCACTCGGGCCGGGGTGCTCGAGACCACCTTCGCGGAGGAGACGGAGACGGACCTCTTCGGCGAGCAGGTGGTCCTGTGCGGCGGGGTGACCCATCTCATCAAGGCAGCCTTCGAGACCCTGGTGGAGGCCGGTTACCAACCGGAGATCGCCTATTTCGAGTGTCTGAACGAGCTGAAGCTCATCGTGGACCTGATGTATCAGGGCGGCCTCTCGTATATGCGCTACTCGGTGAGCGACACCGCGGAATACGGCGATTACCGCAGCGGCCCGCGGGTGATCGACGACCATGTGCGGGCCACGATGAAGCAGATCTTGGAAGAGATCCGCAGCGGCGCCTTCGCTGAGGAATGGATCGAGGAGAACGTCAAGGGCCGCCCCTGGTTCAACGCGAAGCGGGAGGAGGAGCGCCGGCATCCCATCGAGGAGGTGGGCCGTCGCCTCCGGGCGATGATGCCCTGGCTGAACCCAAAGGAAGTGTAGGGTCCACCCCACTCGACGCAAGGAGGCAGGTATGGAGGAGGATGTCGTTCGGATCTTTGATACCACGCTGCGCGACGGCGAACAATCACCGGGCGCCACCCTCACGGTGGAGGAGAAGCTGGAGATCGCCCGCCAGCTGGTCCGCCTGGGGGTGGACATCATCGAGGCGGGCTTCCCCATCGCCTCGCCCGGCGATTTCGAGGCCGTGCGCCGGATCGCCCGGGAGATCGGGCCGATGGGGAAGGAGCGGCCCAACGGGCCGCCGGTGATCGCCGGGCTGGCCCGGGCGAACCGGGAGGACATCGACGCCTGCTGGGAGGCGGTGCGGGAGGCCCCCCGCCCCCGCATCCACGTCTTCCTGGCGACCTCGGACATCCACCTGCAGTACAAGCTGCGCATGACCCGGGAGGAATGCCTGGCCCGCATCCGGGAGATGGTCGCCTACGCCCGCCGCTTGTGCGACGATGTGGAGTTCTCCCCTGAGGATGCGGGGCGCACGGATCGGGATTTCCTGATGCAGGCCCTGACCGTGGCCGTGGAGGCCGGGGCCACCACGTTGAACATCCCGGATACGGTGGGCTATACCACCCCCGAGGAATTCGGCAGCCTCTTCGCGGAGATCCGCCGTCGGGTCCCAGGGGTGGAGCGGGTGGTTCTCTCCGCCCACTGTCACAACGACCTGGGGCTGGCCACGGCCAACACCTTGGCCGCCATCCGCAACGGCGCCCGCCAGGTGGAGGTCACGGTCAACGGCATCGGGGAACGGGCGGGGAACACCGCCCTCGAAGAGGTGGTCATGGCCCTTCACACCCGGCGGGATGTGTTCGGGGTGCGCACCCACATCGATACCACGCAGATCTACCGCACCAGCCGCCTGGTGAGCGCCCTGACCGGCATCCCGGTCCAACCCAACAAGGCGATCGTGGGGGCCAACGCCTTCGCCCATGAAGCCGGGATCCACCAGGATGGGATGCTCAAGAACCCGCTGACCTACGAGATCATGCGGCCGGAGACGGTGGGGGTGCCGGAGTCCCGTCTGGTCCTGGGGAAGCACTCCGGCCGGCACGCCTTCCGGGTTCGGCTGGAGCAGATGGGGTATCATCTTCCCCCCGACGCCTTCGAGGAGGCGTTCAACCGGTTCAAGGCGTTATGCGATCGCAAGAAGTATGTGACGGACTTCGACTTGGAAGCGCTGATGGCGGATTTCGCGCAAAGCAGCGGGCAGGCCTGGCGGCTGGACACCTTACAGGTGACCTGCGGCACGCCGTTGATCGCTACCGCCACCGTTCGCCTGATCGGTCCCGACGGCGAGACGCGGGTGGGGACGGGAACCGGGAACGGGCCGGTGGATGCGGCCTACCGGGCCGTCGAGGCCGCCCTCGGGGTGCAGGCCCATCTCTTGGAGTTCAACGTCCACGCGGTGACCCCCGGGCGCGACGCGATGGGCCGGGTCTTCGTCCAGGCCGAGGATCCCCAGACGGGGGAGCTGGCAGGGGGATTCGGTGTGGATACCGATATCGTGGTGGCCGCCGCCAAGGCCTATCTCAACGCCCTGCTGCGGCTGATGCGGACCGCCTCACGCGTCCAGGTGGAGCTGTCGATCCCGGCGCCATGACCTGGGCCCGCGGCCTTTGCGGGGTGGCCCCACCGGTCTCTGCGGAGCCCAGGGGAAGCCTTGAACGCATTTCCAGGTGCCCACCATCCAAACCGTCGAATCGGAGGTTCACCGATGGGCATGACGATGGCCGAGAAGATCATCGCCGCCCATGCAGGGGTGGAACGCGTGGAGCCCGGCGAGCTGGTGGAGGTGCAGGTGGATTTCGTGATGGCCAACGATATCACGGCTGCCCTGGCCATTCAGGAGTTTGAGAAGCTTGGGGTGGAGGGGGTTTTCGATCAGGGGCGGGTCGCTTTCGTGGCCGATCACTTCGTCCCCCCGCCCAACATCAAGGCCGCCGAGCAGTGTATGGCGGTGCGCGGCTGGGCCCGGCGGAAGGGGATCCTGTACTTCGAGGGCGGGCGCGACGGCGGCATCGAGCATATCGTGCTGCCGGAGCAGGGGCTGGTGTTGCCCGGGGAGATCATCATCGGAGCCGATTCCCATACCTGCACATACGGCGCCCTGGGCGCTTTCTCCACCGGGGTCGGCTCCACCGACGCGGCGGTGGCCATGGCCACCGGCCGGATCTGGCTGAAGGTGCCCCCCACGATGCGCCTGTTCTACCACGGGACGCTCCGGCCGTGGGTGATGGCCAAGGATCTCATCCTCCACACCATCGGGCGCATCGGCGTGGACGGCGCGCTTTACATGGCGATGTTCTTCACGGGGCCGGTGATCCGGTCCCTCTCGATGGATGGGCGGTTCACCATCACCAACATGGCGATCGAGGCGGGGGCGAAGGCAGGGCTGATGGAGGTGGACGAGAAGACCTTGGATTACGTCCGCCCGCGGGCCAAGCGCCCCTTCACCGTTTATGCGGACGATCCGGACGCCCAGTATGCGGCCGATTTGGACTTCGACGTCAGCGATTGGGAGCCGGTGGTGGCGGTGCCCCATCTGCCCTCCAATGTGCGGCCGGTGAGCGAGCTGGCGGACGTTCCGATCGACCAGGTGTTCATCGGCTCGTGCACGAACGGGCGTATCGAGGATCTGCGGGTGGCCGCTCGGATCCTCCAAGGCCGGCAGGTCCATCCGGAGGTCCGGTGCATCATCATCCCGGGCAGCGGCCCCACCTACCGTCAAGCCTTGGCGGAGGGGCTGATCGACATCTTTGTGGAGGCCGGCGCGGTGGTGGGCCTGCCGTCCTGCGGCCCGTGTATGGGCGGCTACTCGGGGGTGCTGGGGCCCGGGGAGCGCTGCGTCTCCACCACCAACCGCAACTTCGTCGGCCGGATGGGCCATCCGGCCAGCGAGGTGTATCTGGCCAACCCGGCGGTGGCCGCCGCCAGCGCGATCCTGGGCCGCATCGCCAGCCCGGAGGAGGTCGGGGTGGAGGCGGTCGCCGCGTGATGGGGAAGCATTTCCCACTTAGGGATGGAGGAGCTGTGATGGACGAGCGCCGCTGGATCTGGGAGGAGGTTCTGGAGGAGGCCGTCGCGTCCTGGGAGCCGGAGGGCGCGGACGGCCCGGACGGCGTTCACCGCTCGATGGAGTGGGTGGTGGACTGCATGATGGGGTGCTACAACTTCGTGGAACCCGATGGGGAATAGGGAGGGAGGGAAATGCGCTTCCAGGGGCATGCCTGGGTGTTCGGGGACAACATCGATACCGATGTGATCATCCCGGGCCGGTATCTGAACACCACCGATCCGAAGGAGCTGGCCGCGCATTGCATGGAGGGGGTGGACCCCGAGTTCCCCCGCAAGGTGCAGCCCGGCGACATCGTGGTGGCGGGCCGGAACTTCGGGAGCGGCTCCTCCCGCGAGCACGCGCCCATCAGCCTGAAGGCGGCCGGCGTCTCTTGCGTCATCGCCAAATCCTTCGCCCGCATCTTCTTCCGGAACGCCATCAACATCGGCCTCCCGGTGCTGGAGTGCCCTGAGGCCGTGGAGGCCGTCCAGCCCGGCGACGAACTGGAGGTCCGCCTGGACACCGGGGAGATCCGCCACCTGCGGACCGGCC
>NZ_JBHOQJ010000259.1:0-6958 GCF_042408365.1 Thermoflexus sp. | reverse complement strand
CTTTGGCGCCCCGCCCGCTCCCAAAACTCCCCCCATTGGGGTGACTATCCCGGCCAGTGGATGTCTGAGTCCCATAGTAGTGCAGGGGGTGGGTGAGATGGGTTATAATGTAAGCCCTCCATCCAATTTGCTGGCAGCGATATGCTGAGCGTAGAGGACTACCGGAGTGACCTATGGGGGATTTTCAGGGATACATGGAACTGATCGGAGTTTCCTTAGGGATCGGGTTGCTGATCGGATTAGAGCGGGAATGGGCGCATAAGGACGTGGGGCTGCGGACGTTCGCCCTGGCGGCGTTGGCGGGATGCCTGGCCTGGCGGATCCACCCCATCGCCGCTTTTCTGGTGTTAGGGGCAGCGATCGCTTTGGTGAGCCTTCTGAACCTTCGCAGCCTGCTGGCGGAGCGTTCCTTGGAGATGACCACCTCAGTGGCCCTGCTCGTGACGCTGTTGCTGGGCATGGTGGTGGCCCAGGGGTATGCGCTGGTGGCAGCGGCCACGGCGGTGCTGGTGACGATGCTGCTGGCCTGGAAGGCGGAGCTGGTGCGGTTCACGGTGGGGCTGTCGCTGGAGGAGCTGCGCTCCATCGTGCTGTTTGGGGTGCTGACCCTGGTGGTGTATCCGCTGTTGCCAGAGGGTCTGCCGCCGTGGCTGGACCCGTTGGGGCTGGTCAGCCTGCGGGAGGCTTGGCTGGTGGTTGTGATTTTGTCGGCCATCGGGTTAGTGAACTACGCGCTGCTGCGGCTGTATGGGGCGCGGGGGATCCATTTCACAGGAATCTTAGGAGGTCTGGTGAACAGCACGGCGACTGTGGCGGAGCTGGCCCGGCGGTGCGGAGGCCAGGAGGCCACGGCTCGGGATCGGGCTCTGGAGGGGATGCTGCTGGCGAACGTGGCGATGATGGCCCGCAACGGGCTGATCCTAGGGATTTTCGCGCCGGGGGCGTTGCTGCACGGCTGGCTGGCCGTGGGGCTGATGGCCGGGGTCACCGGATGGATGGTGCTGCGGATGGCGCGAAGGAGCCAGCAGGCACCGGGGTTGGTGATCCGACTGGCCTTCCCCTTCTCGCTGCGCCATGGGCTGCTGTTTGGGGTGTTCTATCTGGTGATCCGGGCGGCAGTGGGATTGGCGGATCGCTTTCTGGGGCCGGGAGGCTTCATGGTAGCGACGTTTCTGGGGGGGCTGGTGAGCAGCGCCTCGACGGCGGCAGCGGCGGCGACCTTAGCGGCCCAGGGACGGATCCCGATGGAGGCGGCCGGGCTGGGGGTGGTGCTGGCCTCCATGGCCAGCCTACTGTTCCACGTGCCGATGGCCCGACTGGGAGGGCTGGAGGGGACCTGGCTGCGGCGGCTGGGAGCGGCCTCCGCGCTTACCGTCCTTGCCGGGATCATCGGCCTGGCCGTGGAAGGATGGCGGTGAGCTCGCTGTGCTTGTCGAGGCGTGCTTGCCGACCCTTTGAATCAACGAGGATGGTCCGGAAGGCTGCCCCTCGGCAGCCTTCCGGATCCCCGAACGGCTCCGCTCAGAGCGGGGAAGGGGTGGGGGCGCGGGCTTTCAGGAGAGCGAAGTGATCCATAGGGCCATAAGCGCCCCGGCCGAGCTTGAAGGCGCGGGAGGCCTGAAGCAGCGCCGTGAGGTAGTCTTTTGCTTGGCGGATGGCCTCCAAGGGCGGGAGGCCCTTCGCCAGCCCGGCGGCGATGGCTGAGGCAAAGGTGCATCCTGTTCCGTGGGTGTTCACCGTATCCACCCGGGGGGCACTCAGTTCATAAAAATCTCGCCCATCGAAGACGACGTCCACACTGTGCTCATCCCCCTCCAGATGCCCGCCCTTCACCACTACCCAGCGCGGACCCATCTCGTGGATGATCCGCGCCGCCTCCCGCATATCCGCTCGGCTGCGCAGCTCCCGCCCCACCAGCGCCCGGGCCTCATGGAGATTGGGGGTGACCACCAGGGCCAGGGGGAGGAGCCGGCGGACAAGCGCCTCCTGGGCCTCCGGGCGGAGGAGCGGATCCCCGCTTTTGGCCCGCATCACCGGATCAACCACCAGGCGCTCGACGCGGTATTCCCGAAGCTTGTCGGCTACCACTTCGATGATGGCCGCGTTGGCCAGCATCCCGGTCTTCACCGCATCGGCGCCGATGTCGCCCAAGACGGAATCGATCTGCGCGGCGACGAAATCCGGCGGGAGTTCGAAGACCGCCTGAACCCCCTGGGTGTTCTGGGCGGTGAGCGCTGTCAGCACGCTCATGCCGTAAACCCCTAGGGCGCCGAAGGTTTTCAGATCCGCCTGGATGCCGGCTCCCCCGCCGGAATCGGAGCCGGCGATCGTTAGGGCGCGCGGCAACGTGTTCATGGGTTCCCTCCGAAGCAAGAGCTTATGCTGATCTGATCCTGGAAACCGAGGGCTAAGGTTCCTTACTGCCGATCATTTCCGGCCAGCGCTTGGTCGACCGCCTGGCGCAGCGCGCGGGCCGCGGCCTCAGGATCCGGAGCCTGGGTGATCGCGGAGATGACGGCAACGCCAACGGCGCCAGCGCGGATGCATGCGGCGGCGTTCTCCGGGCTCACCCCCCCAATGGCCACCACGGGAAGCCGGGTGGAACGAACAACCACGGCAAGCCCTTCTAATCCGATGAGGATGGGATTCGCTTTGGAGGAGGTGGGGAAGACCGAGCCGGTTCCCAGATAATCCGCGCCGGCGGCTTCCGCTGCTCGGGCCTGATCCGGCGTGCGGGCGGAAACCCCAATGAGCGCCCGAGGGCCCAGAAGGCGCCGTGCGACCTCTGGCGGCAAATCCTCCTGGCCCAGGTGAACGCCATCGGCGCGCAAGGCCAGGGCGACATCCACGCGATCGTTGATCAGGAAAGGGACACCATAGCGCTGGCAGAGCTTCTGAAGCGCTTCCCCCAGTTGGAGCATCTCCCGTAATGGTCCGCTCTTCCAGCGCAGCTGCAGCATCGTGATCCCACCCCGAAGCGCTGCCTCGGCGATCTCCAGCGGCGGCCGTCCAAGAGTTAAATCAGGATCCAGGACGAGGTAAACCCTCAAGTCGGGCCCCATGCGTTCTTCTCCTTGAGGGGCGATGGTTCGCGCGGGAAGGGATAGCGGGGTTGGTCCGACTTTTAGAGGAATTTGGCGACTATCCCTCCGCCGGCATGACCCGGATCAGGTTCGATGGGTCGGTGCCGGGGCCGGCCTATGGCCGGCGAGGCACCCTCTCAGCCCGCTTCCCCGCGGACTCCCCACGTCGCCCCAAGAGTGAAAGGAGAACCCATTCGATCGAAGTTCCATGGCTACTGTAGTTGGAAAAGGAGAGCATGTCAAATTTGCAGTCGTTCTTCACCCCATACACCAAAGGACGTAGGAGCAGACCTTGTGCCTGCCCTTATCTCATCCCACGGCCACACCCAAGCGAAATTCCCTGGAGAAAGATCCCCCACGCGCGTTGGGGCGACGACTTGTGGGTCAGATTCTGCCCGTAACCTTTCCGGCTGGATTTCCGACATGATGGGTGGATCCAGGTCTAAGAGGAGGTGCTTCCATGAAGGCTAATCTTCGGTTTGGAATATTCCTGTTTGGGCTGATGGGGCTGTTGCTTGCCGCTTGCACGATCCCTCCGACGGCGGGGGAAGGTGCTGCAGTCCGCTGGGAGGGAACGGTTGAGGCTGTTCTCCCCGATGGCCTTCAGGTCTCCGGCCGGCTGGTCCGCTGGACTGGCCAGACTCAAATCATCGGGGAGATCCAGGTCGGATCCCGGGTGGAGGTGGAAGGAGTCCAGGCAGGTGAGGCACTCAATGCGGCCCTGATTCGGGTTCGATCACCCGATGAGTCAACGGCTGCGATGGGTAGGACAGCGGCTGGGACCCTGACTTCCCCGCTTCCCACCCCAACCTCCCACGTCGAGTTCAAAGGTGTGGTGGAGGCCATCCTTCCGGATGGCTATCGGATCAGCGGCCAGACCGTGATCGTGACGGCCACCACGCGAATCGAGGGGCCGGTGGCTGTGGGAGCCTTCGTAGAAGTGGAAGGAACGCTTCTGGCTGATGGCTCCGTCCTGGCTCTTAAAATCGAGGTCGAAGGGCCAGAGGCGGAAATCGAGTTCAAGGGCATTGTGGAAGCTGTCCTGCCCGATGGCTACCGGATTGCGGGGCGGACGGTGGTGGTGACGGCTACCACGCGGATTGACGGTCCGATTGCGGTGGGGGTTTTGGTGGAGGTGAAGGGGGTGCTCCAGTCGGACGGCACGGTGTTGGCCTCTCGGATCGAGGTGAAGGATCGGTCTGGGGATGACTGGAGGCGAGGGGATGATAGCAAGGTCGGTAGTGGGGATCGGAGTGGAGATGACGATCATGGCGATCGCGATGATCATCACGATGATGACGATGATCATCACGATGATGACGATTGAGCCCTGAGCGGCTTCTGGATAGAGCTTGGGGATGGGTCGGGTAGTTTGCGATGGCGCTTGGTGCCCGGCCCACCCCATCTTCTGGTCCCTGGACAGCGAGGGGCTGGCTGCTTGAGTCGAAAGCGATACAATGGGGGACGATCGACGGTGGAAACCCTTCTCGAGCGGTCCGGAACGGTGATAGACGAACTTTCCTTGCTAATACGCGCACGGTCCTTGGACCCAGATGCCCTGGCCGAGTTGCATGAGCGTTATTATCGGATGCTGTATTTCTACGTGCTTGGCCGGGTCGGAGAACAGGCGGTTGCGGAAGATATCACCGCGGATGTTTTTATTCGCCTCCTGGAAGCCTTCCATCAGGGACGTGGGCCGGAGCGACATCTGGCGGCCTGGCTGTTCCGAACCGCGGATCATCTCGTGGCGGATCATCATCGGGCACGTTATCGGCATCCAGAGCTCCCTTTGGAGGAGAGTTGGGTTGGCTTATCGGCAGAGGAAGGAGATGATGTAGTGACACGTGAGCGGGTGCATGAAGCGCTGAAGCACCTGACTCCTGACCAACGGGCGGTGGTCCTGATGCGCTTCTGGATGGATCTTCCCCTAACCCGGATTGCACAAGAGCTGGGGAAGAGCGTGGGAGCGGTGAAATTGCTTCAACATCGGGCTCTGACGGCCCTCGCGAAACGATTACGGGATCTAAGGGACGACCATGGCCAAGCGTGAGGATGTCCTGGAAGAGGCTTTACAGCTTATCCGGGCAGGGGTCCCGTTCGAGGAGGTTATGAGCCGTTATCCGGAGCTGGCTCCGGTTCTCCGCGCGGCCCGGATCCTAGAGGGGGCGCGCCCGCCGGCCCCGTCCATGCGTGCGGAGCTGTCCTCCCGGACCGCCTTCCTCCAACGGGCGGAGGCCCTGCGTGCCTCCCGTCGCCAGTGGGCGGGGATCCTGTTCGGATGGGTTCGGTACGCGCCGGCGGGTGCAGCGATCGCTGGCCTGATGCTGATCTTCGGAATCCTCCATGCCCTGGCCCAGGGGAGCCTGCCTGGGGATCCCCTCTATGGGCTCAAGCGGATGGAGGAGCAGGTCTGGTTGGCCCTCACTCTGGATCCGGTGGAGCGGCGTCTGGTGGAGGAAACGCTGGCGGCCCGACGCTGGGAGGAATATCGTACTCTGGCTCAGCGTCGAGGTTCCGGGACTGTGACCTGGAAGGGCCGGATTGAAACGATCGAGGAGACCACCTGGCGTATCGGGGGGGTCGTGGTGGAGATCTTCCCCGAGACCGAGATCCTGGGGCCAGCGGCCTTGGATCAGCAGGCCATGGTGACCGCGTTTCTGGGGCCGGAAGGGCAATTGATCGCAACGCGGATCCGGGTGATCTCCGAGACCCCCACGCCTGCCACGTCCCCCATGCCGACATTCGGACCGACCCCGATGGAGGCGCCTGGAGCGTCCCCCACGCGGGCGTTCCGGCCGACACCAACGCCTTCATCAACTGTCCTACCGATGCCTACCACGCCACCTCCTGTGGCCACCCCAGCGCCGTCGGCGACGGCAACGCCGGCTCCTACTTTCGAGAAAACTCGGGAGCCGACCAAGACACCTACGCCGACCCAGACGCCGGAAGAGAATGGAGAAGAGACGCTCAAATGGGAGGGGATCCTTCAGTCGATTTCTGGATCCACCTGGATCATCGATGGCCGCGCGGTCCAGGTCACCGCGCAGACGGAGATCCGTGGGGATCCGCGGATCGGCGATCGGGTGGAGGTCCAGGCGAGGCGCCAGCCCGATGGCACCCTGATCGCAGAGCGGATCGAACGGGAGGATTAACCCCTCATCTTCCACCATCCGGGGAGCTGGGTGGGAATGATGCACCAACAATGGACATACCGGCTGGCCTGGATGCTGGGTGCCTTCGCACTGGTGATCCTGGGGGCGGCTGCAGGGCGGGCGGCCCAACTCGAGTGGGCTGCTGCTGAGCCAACGGTCGGAGTGCCCCTAACTCCAATCGCGGATCCTGGCACCCCGGTGGCAGGTTCTAACCTGGAACAGTTACTCCAGGAACGGGAGCGGGCTTATCGGGCCTTGATCGCCGAGGCCAACGCGCGCCTGGAGCAGGCTTACCGTCAAATCCAGGAGCTCTCCGCCCAACCGGTTGCCTCTTCGCCCGATGCTCCGGCCATGCCTTCCGGGGCTTCGGTGGCTCTGTCTCCCTCCCGCGTGATCTGGATCGCTATGAACGCCGCCCCAGGGTCCGCTTTAATGAAAGAACCCGAGCTCGTGCTCTTCCAAGGAACGCTCGCTTACGAGGTGACGCTGGATCAGGGGCTGCTATATATCGATGCCAGCACCGGACAGATCCTCTACGATGGCCTCCCGCAGGTCGTTCAAACAGCTCCGTCTGCGGTAACCCAACCTCGGATCACCGTGGGGAAGGGAAGGGAGAGGGAAGACGAAGATCGCGATGATGACGATTAGGCAAGGCGGATCATTTCCCGATCAATCTGGGGAATTTTCGGGGGGTGGGGCCCCCGTAAGCGGCCCACCCCCCAA
>NZ_JBHOQJ010000258.1:0-10576 GCF_042408365.1 Thermoflexus sp. | reverse complement strand
GGACATCCGGACGAAGGTCCGTCCGCACACACAAGGAGTCGGGTCGATGGAGGCCAGGTCGCCGGTCCGGTAGCGGATCACCGGCATCGCCTCTTTGGTCAGGGTGGTGAAGACCAGCTCTCCCACCGTCCCGGGTGGGACCGGCTCGCCGGTCGCCGGGTTGATCACCTCCACCAGGAAATGGTCCTCAAAGATGTGGGAGCCGTTCTTGGCCTCGATGCACTCGTTGGCGACGCCGGGGCCGATGACCTCGCTCAGGCCATAGATGTTGACCGCGTGCACCCCAAGCTTCTCCTCGATCTCCCGGCGCATCCCCTCGGTCCACGGCTCGGCCCCCAGGATGAAGACACGGAGGTTGAGGTCGCCCGGGCGGTAGCCCTCGGCCAACAGGGCATCGGCGATCACCAGGGCGTAGGAGGGCGTGCACGCCATTACATGGGTGCCAAAGTCCCTCAGGATCATTAACTGGCGGCTGGTGTTCCCTCCGGAGACCGGGACCACCACCATCCCCAGCTTCTCCGCGCCGTAGTGCATCCCCAGGCCGCCGGTGAAGAGGCCGTAGCCGTAGGCGTTCTGGAACACCTCCCCTGGTCGGGCGCCGGAGAGCACCAGGCAACGGGCGCACACCTCTGCCCAGACCTCCAGGTCGTTGCGGGTATAGCCCACTACTGTCGGTTTCCCGGTGGTCCCGGAGGAAGCGTGGATCCGGATTACTTCATTGATGGGCACGGCGAACATGCCGAAGGGGTAGGTCTCCCGCAGGTCGGCCTTGGAGGTGAAAGGGAGTTTCACGATGTCCGGTAAGCTCCGGATGTCGGACGGCTTCACCCCGGCCTCATCCATCTTTCGACGATAGTGCGGGACCCGATGGTAAACGTAGTCCACGATGCGCTGGAGCCGCTCCAACTGGAGCCGTTCCAGCCGGTCCCGCGGCATCGTCTCCATCTCCTCGTTCCAGTACATCGGTTTCACCTGCACCGCCATGGCCCCTCCTTTCCAGATATCTTTTGAGGTTTTACGGTCCTTGGGATCTGTGGGGATTCGGGAAGACTACCAAAACGGGCGTTCGTATCATCCGGGTTGTAGGGGCGCCCATCCGGTGGGTGTCTCGATGCGCTCATCCCAGAACGCGGTCGCGGCCTCCACGAAACCTTCCGGCCGCTCGCGGACGATGTCGTGGCCGGTTTGGGGGAAGATCACCAGCCGGGCATGGGGGAGCCAGCGGGCCATCTCGATCGTCTGCTCAATCGGGGTGATGCGGTCGTTTTCCCCGATGAGCAGCAACGTGGGGATGCGGATCGCCCGCAGGTCCTCGGGCCCGAAGTCCGGGCGATGGCGGTCTTCCTCTTTCCACCCCCGCAGCAGCGCCTCCACCCGTTCCGCGGAGCCGTGCCAGCGCACCATCGCCGCCCACCACGCCGGCTCCTCGCGTCGGATCCGCTCGGGATCCCAGAAGGCGTCCCCGCGCGTGCGCATGCCCCGCACGGTGTAATGGCTGCCGATGAGGACCATCGAGCGGACGCGCTCCGGGTGTCGGGTCGCCAGATAGAGAGCTGTGGAGGCCCCGCCGCTGAAGGCCAACACATGGGCCGACGGGATCCCCATCCGATCCAGCAGGGCCGCCATATCATCAGCCATCTCCCGCAGATCCAGCCGGCCGCTCGGGTTCGTGCTGCCACCGTGCCCCCGGAGGTCCGGCCCGATGAGGTAGAAGCGGGAGGCCAGCGGCCCCAGCACCCGCCCCCAGGTGGCCCGGAAGGTGCTGCAGGCGTTGTGGAGGAGCAACAAGGGCTCCCTGTGGGGATCCCCTCCCTCCTCCACCGCCAGTGCCAAACCGTCCTGTAAGATCCATTGCCTTCGGATCAGTGGAGGGCTCTCCATACCGATTCAGGGTGCCAACCGCTGGAACCCAGCGTCTTCCTGTTCGATGGAAGGCCAAGCCGCAGCGACTGAGGTGCCGGCCCGGCCCTCTCCAAACCTTGTGAGCTTCAGAGGCCAGCCGCAGGAGCTCCTCGATGGCGATCCGGCAGGCCTTCTTAACCCCTTGTCGTGAATCAAACAAACATTTGTTTATGATCCCTTCGCCAATTTTTATAACGATGATGATCGAAAATGTCAAGGGGCTCCGGGTCGAGGGCCATCCGTCCGTGGGCTGTCTATCCCCAAAGACGCCGTCTCAGGTCACAAAGACCGGCCGGTCCACCAGCAGTGGCTCCCGCACGGGCACGAGCTCCCGGGTGAGGATGTGCTCCACCCGGGACGCCTCCTCGAACCAGGAGCGGGGAGGGATGTGGCCCCAGAAGGTCGCCCGACGGGGATCGTTGATGGACCATCGGATGGGCTCCCAATCGGGGTCCGGGATCATATAGTCGTTGGTGTATAGCTCAATGCGATTGCCGTCGGGGTCGCGAAGGTAGAGGAAGAAGGCGTTGCTGAGGCCGTGGCGGCCCGGCCCCCGCTCGATGGCCTCCCCCATCCCCATCGCGGCCAGGACGTCGCACGCCCGCAGGACGCTCTGGGTGTCGGCCACCCAGAAGCCGACGTGGTGCAGCCGAGGGCCGATCCCGTTCATCAGCGCGATGTCGTGGACGTTCTGTTTGCGATGGAGCCAGGCCGCCCACAGGCGGGGCGGATCCTCGTCGGTCACCGTGTATTCGGAGCAGTAGAAGCCCAGCTTCCCCGTCCACCAATCGTAGGCCTCTTGGACGTTGGGGACCTGGCAGTTGAAATGGTCCAGCCGCATGATGTGGGCGCCCCGGTAGAGGTCGAAGCGCTGGAGCAACCGTTCCCGCCGCGCGATCTCGTGGAAGAACTCGATGGGGAGCCCGGTGGGATCCTGGACCCGCAGGGCGCGCCCTTGGCCGGCTTCCTCCTCGTCGGGGGCCAGCCAGCGGATGGGACACCCGGCCGCCTCATACAGCGCCGCCAGGCGGTCCAGATCCGCCGGGTCGGCCACTCGGAAGGCCAGATGGGTGACGCCCGGGCTTTCCGCCCTCCGCAGGATCAGGCTGTAACGATCCCGTTCCTCCATGCCGCCCAGATAGATCCGGTCTCCCTCCCGAGCGACCTCCACGAAGCCCAGAGCCTCCACGTAGAAGGCCCGGGCCCGCTCTAGGTCCGTCACCCGGAACTCCGCGTGGGCCGCGCGCGTGATCGAAAAGCCTCCCATAGCCCCCCCTTTCCTGGGTCTGAACTTTCCGCTAAGGTTGGGCGATCGAAAGGTCCAGCCCCCGCCTAGGCCTTCGCTTGGGCGAAAGCTTCCTCCCTCATTTGCTTCAGGAACTCCTGTACCTTCTCCATATAGGGGGTGCGGTCGTGCTTCTGGAAGATGACGCCGGCGATGCGCACCGGGTCGCCGAAATAGAACCGTTCGTATTGGACCTGACGGCCGGCGAAGGCCGAGAGGGCGGCATCCCACGCCAAGCGGAACAAGGGGATGCGATCGTAGGCCTCGGCCCGGGCGGCCTGGAAATAGCGCTGGATATCTTCCATCAACTCCGGGTTCTTCATGTCCTCCTCGGTGACCGTGGCGATGATGCCGCTGGCGCAGAGCTGCTGGATGATCTCCACGATCCGCGGGTACCACCGCATGTAGAGGTTGCGGGCAGCGTCCAGGGGCGGCCAGGCGGGGCGGAAGGCCCCGAAGGCGTCCTCGTGGGCATCCGCCTCCGCGGCCCGCAGGAGCGCCTTCATGGTCTCCAGGTAGATCCAGATCTCCGCTATCTTTTCCTGAACGTGCTGGAAGCCCTCGATGCCGATGGCGTCCACGATGAGGGAGGCCAGGCCGAGGAAGAACTCGGTTTTGGCGATGTTCTTCACGGTCACCTGGTGGGCCATCCCGACAATGGCGCCGGTGGCCGCGTAGGCCTGGTTGGCGCGCTCCACATCCCGATAGATGAACACCCGCTCCCACGGCACGAACACATCGTGGAAGATCACTACGGCGTCCACCTCGTCAAATCGGGACCCCAGCGGATGGTCGAAGGGGGAGCGGCCGTAGTCCAGGGTCTCCCGACACAGGAAGCGCAGGCCGGGCGTGTCGCACGGGAGGGCGACGGCGTAGCAATAGGGGGCGTCCTCCTCTGTGTTGCGCAGCAGCGTAGAGGGGAACACCATGAGCTCGTCCACCGCGGGCAGGGTGGCCAACATCCGGGCCCCACGGATCACGATGCCCCCATCGGTCTCCTTCACCACGCGGGCCGCCAGGTAGGGGTCCGCCTGCTTCGAGGGACCGACCGCCCGGTTCGCCTGGGGGTGGATCAGGGTGTGGGTGAGGCAGAGGTCGTTCTCGCGCAGGTACTCGTAGTAGCGCCGCATGTGTACAGCGAAGGCCGGCTCCTTCTCCCCCAAAAAGTCCGCCCCCGAGGCGTAGTAGGCGATGGCCCGGTTGAGGTAATCCGGGGTCCGCCCCATGAACCCGAAGTGGACGTCGGCCCAGATCTTCATCATCCGGCTCACCCGCCGCACATCCTCCGGGGAGCGAGGGATCAAAAACGAGAGCCCCACCTTCTCACCGCTCGTCGGCGAATCGTAAAGACAATCGTCCGCTCGTTCCCACTGGAGGTCATACAGCCGGGCCATGGAGCGCAGCCCGCGGGCGAAGGCCGGGTGGGTCGTGGGATCCTCCACCCGCTCCCCACGATGCCAGAGGTCCCGGGGATGTTCCCGGATCCGTTGTAGAAACTGCGCGCCGGTTCGTGCGCCCATCGATCCCTCCCGTCCAAAGGACACAGGGTTCGTCTCTACCGGATCCCCATCCGGGGGATGCGAGGCGGGGTCAGCGCCACATGGACGGTCATCACCTCGGTGTAGAACTCGAAGCTGTAAACGCCCCCCTCCCGGCCGATGCCGCTGTACTTGGCGCCTCCGAAGGGGGTGCGCAGGTCCCGCACGTTGGGGGCGTTGGTCCACACCATCCCCACTTCCATCGCATGGGCCATCCGATGGGCGTTGGTGAGGTCCTTCGTCCAGATGTAAGCGGCCAGGCCATAGGAGACGCCGTTGGCGATGCGGATGGCCTCCTCCGCCGTCTCGAAGGGGATCACCACGAGGACCGGGCCGAAGATCTCCTCCTGGGCCACCCGCATCTCCGGCCGCGCCTCCACGATCACGGTGGGGGCGAAGTAGTTCCCCTCCGGCTGATGAGGGGGGCGATCCCCGCCCAGGGCGATGACCGCGCCCTCCGCCCGGGCGATGTCCATGTAGCCCCGCACCCGCCGCCAGTGCTCCGGGTGGATCAGCGGGCCGAGCTCCGTCTGGGGATCGAAGGGATCCCCCACCCGGAGGGCGGAGACCCGATCCAGCAGGCGCTCCAGGAACTCGTCGTAGATCGCCCGGTGGAGCAGCAGGCGGGAGTTGGCGGTGCAGCGCTCGCCGTTCAGGGAGAAGGCCTGCCAGATCACGCCGTCCAGAGCCTGCTCCAGGTCGGCGTCGGGGAACACGATCGCTGCGTTCTTGCCCCCCAGCTCCATCGAGTAGCGCTTGAGGGTGGAGGCCCCGTTGCGCATGATCTCCATCCCGGTGGCGGTCTCGCCGGTGAAGGAGATCAGTTGAACTCCCGGGTGCGCGACCAATGGGGCGCCCGCCCGCTCCCCGAAGCCGTGGACGATGTTGAAGACCCCCGGCGGCAGGTCCGCCTCTAACACGATCTCGGCCAGCTTGTTGGCCGAGAGGGGCGCCCACTCCGCGGGCTTCAGGACGCAGGTGTTGCCGGCAGCCAGGCAGGGGGCCACCTTCCAGGTCTCCAACATGAACGGGGTGTTCCAAGGCGTGATCAGCCCGGCCACCCCCACGGGCTTCCGGATCGTGTAGTTGAGGAACTCGCCGTCCTTGGGGTAAGTTTCGCCGGTGATCCGGGTCGCCATCTCGGCGAAGAAGTAGAAGTTCTCGGCCGCCCGGGGGATCGCCCCTTTGCCGGCCTGGGCGATGGGCATGCCGACGTCGAGGACTTCGAGGCGGGCGATCTCCTCGGCGTGTTGGAGGATGAGGTCGCCGATCCGCCGCAGGTAGCGAGCCCGCTCGGCGGCCGGCATGCGGGGCCATGGACCTTCATCGAACGCCCGTCGGGCCGCCCGCACCGCGCGGTCCACGTCGGCCGCGGTCCCATCCGCCACGATGCCGATGGGCCGGTTGGTCGCCGGGTTCAGCGTCTCGAAGGTCCCCCCCTCCACGGCGTCCACGAACTGGTTATCGATGAAGTGGCGGACGATATAGAGGCCATTACGTTGTTCCATCTCCTTGCTCCTCCACCACCGGGTTTTCGAGGACCCCGATCCCCTCGATCTCCAATCGCATCACATCCCCCGGTCGCACCGGGGCGATCCCCCGGGGAGTCCCGGTCCAGAGGGTGTCCCCTGGCTCCAAGGTCATGAACGAGGTGATGAAGGCGATGAGGTCCGGGATGCGGTGGATCATCCGCGAGGTATGGCCCTCCTGGACCAGGCGGTCGTTCACGTAGAGCCGCAGGGCCAGGTCGTGGGGGTCTGGGATTTCGTCGGGGGTCACCCGCCACGGCCCCATGGGCCCGAAGGTGTCCTGCCCCTTGGCCCGCACCGGCGGGCGGTAGAAGTTGCCGACGAAATCCCGGGCGGTGACGTCGTTGCCGATGGTGTAGCCGGCGATCACATCCCACGCCGCCTCCGGGCGGACGTTGCGACAGCGCCGGCCGATGATCACCACCAGCTCCACCTCGCCGTGGAGGAACGTCACCCCTTTCGGGTAGATCACCGGGGCCCGGTGTCCGATCCAGGCGTTGGACGGCTTGAAGAAGAGGGCGGGCTCCTCGGGGGGCGCCACCCGCAGCTCCTCGGCGTGCTCTGCATAGTTCAGGGCCAGGCCGATGGCCTTGCCCCCCGGGGGAACCGGCGCCAGCCAGATCACCCGCTCCGGGTCGAACCGACGCCCGTCGGCCACCAGCCAGCCCTCCTCCGTGACCATCCCCTCCCAGATCCGTCCCTCGGCCGCGAACCGGGCGATCCGCATTTTCTCCCTCACACCCGCCGGATCTGCTCCGGGCTCAACCGAGCCTTGGCCTGCTCTTTCTGATAGCCCAGCCATTTCAGGAGATCGTTGATCCCCTTGGTTCCTCCGCTGATGAAGAGGGCGGTGAGAAACATATCGATCCAGCCTGCTTCGACCCCGAAAGGCTGCAATGCCCGAATGGGTGTGAGCACAGCCAGGGCCAGCCCGTAGAACATGGCGATCCCCGCATACACCTGTCGTTTGCGCCCTCCGAGCAGAGGATCCAGCCAGGGATCCAGCAGCTCGAGCAATTGTTGCAGCGCGAACCCGGCCACGAATATGGGCCCCAGGGCGATCGTCAAGGTGTCCAATTGGGAGCCTCCTGAGTCGGATCGTTGAAGGACCTGGCCTCCCCGGATCCTGGGGGCTTTGAGAACAGGGCAGCTGTCTTGGGAGTCTCCCCCAGCCCTCTTTCACCGCCCCCCTTCATCGGGGATGCATGGGTGGGTCCTCACGTCTATTCGATCAGACCGTATCCCTTCAGCACTTGGCGCAGCCGCTCGACGTTCTCCGGCCGCATCGGGGCGAGGGGCAGGCGGACCTCCGGCGAGATCTTCCCCATCATCGCCAGCGCGGTCTTCGCCGGCACCGGGTTGGTTTCGATGAACAGCGCGTCGTTCAGGGGGAGCAGCTGGTAATGGAGATCCCGGGCCTCCCGCCAGCGATCCGCTGCCGCCAGATCGTAGAGCCGAGCCACGCGGTCCGGCAGCACGTTCCCGGTGGCGCTGACATAGCCGGCCCCGCCGATGGCCAACACCGGGAAGCAGAGCAGCTCGATCCCGGAGTAGACCAGGAAATCCGTCCCCATCCGATGAAGCAGCCGGTTGATGTGCTCGAAGTCCTTGTTGGCCTCCTTGATCCCCACGATGTTCGGACACGCCTCCCGCAGCCGGGCGACCGTGTCGATCTCCAAGTGCGCTGCGGTGCGCCCAGGGATGTTGTAGAGGATCACCGGGAGATCCACCCGCTCGGCGATCCCCTTGAAGTACTGGAAAAGCCCCTCCTGGGAAGGCCGCACGTAATAGGGGACCACCACCAGCAGCGCGTCGACGCCAGCAGCTTGAGCCGCCTGGGAGAGGCGGAGGGTTTCCTCAAAGTTGTTGGTCCCGGTCCCCGCGATCACCGGAACCCGCCCCCGGGCCCCTTCAACCGCCAAGCGGTAGAGCGCAACCCGCTCCTCGAAGCTGAGGGCGCTGGGCTCGCCGGTCGTCCCGGTGATCACCAAGCCGTGGGTGCCCGAGGCGATCTGCCACTCGACCAACCCCACAAACCCCTCCCAATCCACCGCCCCGTTCCGGAACGGCGTGACCAGAGGGACCAACGACCCGCGCAGGCGATCCGCTCCTTTCACGATGCACCCCCTCCAGTCTCAGGGACCAAGCGTCGATACGCGCCCTCGAAGTAGAGCAGGGGAGATCCTTCGCGCAGGATCCCTGCGTCCTCCACCAGGCCAAGGTAAATGGTGTGATCGCCTCCCCAGTAGGCGCTGGCTACAGTGCAATCCAAGTAAGCGAGGGCGTTCTTGAGGATGGGCGCCCCCGTCACCGCCGTTTGATAGGGGAGGCCCTCGAAGCGATCGATCACTGGGATCCGCCCGGCGAAGCGCTCGGAGAGCTCCGCCTGATCCTCGGCCAGGAAGTTCACCGCGAAGCAGCGCCCTTCCCGCAGGATGTTCTCGCTCCGGCTATCGTTTTGAATGCAGACCAGGACCAGCGGCGGGTTCATGGACACGCTGGTGAAGGCGGTGACGGTGAGGCCGTGGATTTGATCATCCGCCCGCATGGTCACCACGGTCACCGTGCTCGCCCACCGCCGCATTACCTGACGCAGCTGCTCGGGCAGAACGGGCATAATGGTCCGCCTCCGTCGGAGAGGATGGAGGAGTCCAGCAAGGTGAGGACCCTCCCAGATAAGCGGCCTGGAGGGTCGGGTCCTCGAGGAGCTCCACCGCGGGCCCCTCCCGCACGATCCGCCCGGCCTCCATCACATAGGCGCGATCGGCCGCTCGCAGGGCCTGGCGGGCATTTTGCTCCACCAGGAGCATGGTCAGGCCTTGCTCCCGCAGGGAGCGGATCACCCGGAAGAGTTCCTGAACCAACAGCGGGGCGAGGCCCAGGGAGGGCTCATCCAGGAGCAGCATCCGCGGCCGGGCCATCAAGCCGCGACCGATGGCCAGCATCTGCTGCTCCCCCCCGCTGAGGGTTCCGGCGATTTGCCGTCGCCGCTCCCTCAGTCGGGGGAAGAGCTCATACACCCGCTTCAGGTCCTCCTCCACCGCCCTTCGTTCCCCCCGACGAAGGCGCAGGTAAGCTCCCAGGTAGAGGTTGTCCTCGACGCTCATGGAAGCGAAGAGTTGTCGTCGTTCCGGGATCTGAACCAACCCTAAGGCGACGATCCGTTCCGGCGGCCATCCGGTGATCTCCTGTCCGTCAAACCAAATCCGCCCGGCCGTGGGGCGCAGCAGCCCGCTGATCGCCCGCAACAACGTGGTCTTCCCCGCGCCGTTCGCGCCGATCACCGTCGCGATCTCTCCGGCGCCCACCTGCAGGGAAACCCCATGGAGGACCTGCACCGGGCCGTAGGCGGCCCGAAGCGCTTCAACCTTGAGCTGCATCCGGCACCGTATCCTCCTCACCCAGATAGGCGGCGATCACCTGAGGGTTCTGGCGGATCGCCTCGGGAGGCCCCTCGGCGATCAATCGCCCGTAATCCAGGACAGCGATCTCATCCGCCAACTCCATCACCAAATTCATATCGTGCTCCACCAGAAGCATGGTGATGCCCTCCTGGCGGAGGGAGCGAATCAATTTCGCCAACTGAACCTTCTCCATCGGGTTCAACCCCGACCCCGGCTCGTCCAGCAGCAGGAGCCGAGGGGTGGCGGCAAGGGCCCGCGCGATCTCGACGATCCGTTGCAATCCCAAGGGCAGGCTTTCCGCCGGACGATGGGCCCACTCCTCCAACCCCACCCGCTCCAGGATCTCCCACGCCCGAGCCCGCGCCGCTTTCTCTTCCTGCCGCATCTGTGGGGTTCGGAGGATCGTCCCCAAAAGGCCGCTCCGCCCGTGGCGGTGGCCGCCGATCAGCACGTGCTCCAGCACGGTCATCCCCGGGAACAGCTGGACGTTTTGGAACGTGCGAGCGATCCCCAGCGCGGCGATCCGATAAGGCGGCAGGCCGACGAGGGAGCGCCCGTCGAAACGGATCTCCCCGGAGGTCGGGCGCAGCATGCCGGTGATCAGGTTGAACAGCGTGGTCTTCCCCGCCCCATTGGGGCCGATCAGCCCCTTGATCTGGCCCGGCCATACCCGGAGGGAGACGTCCACCAAGGCCATCAGGCCGCCAAAGGCCTTGGATACCCGGATGATCTCCAATAGCGGCCTTTCCTCGAGTTTCTCCGTTCCATCCACTCGGATCCGCAAGCTCGCTTCCATCTGGAATCGACCCCCAACCCTACTGCTGTGAGGTGCCTTCCGGGGGTTGGGGGCCATCGAAGGCGCCCCAACCCCTGCGGTCAGTTTCTGGTAGGGGTTTCGGGGCGGGCCGGGCGCCAAAG
>NZ_JBHOQJ010000066.1:0-14759 GCF_042408365.1 Thermoflexus sp. | reverse complement strand
CCTTTGTTGGGGGTGGATGGCGTGGTCGTGATCGGGCACGGGCGCTCGGACGCGAAAGCTGTGAAGAACGCGATCCGCGCCGCGGTTCGGGCGGTGAAGGGCCGGATGCTGGAGTCGATCCGGGCGGGCCTGGAGTCCATGGGGGTTGCGCACGCCGCGGGGAATCCAGGCCCGCCCGGATCGACTCCAGCATCCGGCCCTTCACCGCCCGAACCGCGGCGCGGATCGCGTTCTTCACAGCTTTCGCGTCCGAGCGCCCGTGCCCGATCACGACCACGCCATCCACCCCCAACAAAGGCGCTCCCCCATACTCTCGATAATCCAAGCGCTGCAAGATCCGCCGAAGGCTAGGAAGTAGGCACAGCAACCCAGGCGCCGCCAGGAGCAGGCCCGGCAACGCCAGCGCCAGCCCCAGCCGATCCGCCCATCCATCGGTGAGCTGTGCCTTCGAGAAACGGAGTATGAAAGACACGGAGCCCTCCAAATGCTTGACCACCACGTTCCCTGTGAAGCCATCAGTTACCACGACCTCCGCCACCCCTCGCGCCAGGTCCTTCCCCTCCACGTTCCCGATGAAATTCAGGCCGCTCGCTTGAAGCAGGCGATAAGCCTCCTGAACCAGGATGGACCCTTTGCCGGGCTCCTCGCCGTTGGAGAGGAGCCCCACCCGCGGGTTCGGCCAGCCCAGGACTCGCTCCGCGTAAACCGCGCCCATCATGGCGAACTGCAGCAGGTGCCACGGCTTCGGATCCGTGTTCGCGCCGATGTCCAAGAGAAGACAGTGCCCGCGGATCGTGGGATAAATCGAAGCCAGCGCCGGGCGATCGATGCCGGGGATCCGGCCGAGGTGGAAGAGGGCCGCGGCCATCACCGCCCCGGTGTTCCCCATGGAAACTACAGCGTCCGCTTCGCCGGATCGCACCAAACGCATCGCAACCACGATAGAGGAATCTTTCTTGGCTTTCACCGCAATCGTGCGCTCATGCATTTCCACGACCTGGGCGGCATGAACAATTGAGAACGAGGGGCCCGTCAGGCGAAGGCGGGCCAGCTCGGCTCGGATCCTCTCCTCTTGACCGACCAGGATCAGATGGAGGTCGGGGATCTCCCGCAGCGCCCGGATGGCCCCCTCCACCGTCACCCGTGGGGCGTAATCTCCTCCCATGACATCCAAAGCGACTCGCACCGGCATCTATGCTGCGCTCCCTGTGGAATCTGTGTAGGAAGAAGGGGGTAGGGGCAGATTCGCTGCCCCTACCCCCTTCTGGCAGTATCAGCATTATCGATCCCGAACAGCCCTTCGCTCATAACTCTTTCAGCAACCGCTCCACGGCGGTATGCAGATCGATCTCCCGACGGATCAATTGCTCCACCAGCCCATCCAAACGAGCCCGCCCGACTTGATGGACGACCCGGGCCCACAGGCGCTCCCGGGCGAGGGCCGCCAGCTCCTCCGCGATCCGCCGCCGCCGCCGGGCCTCCCCTTCCCCGCTCTCCTCCAGGTAGATCCGATGGCGCTCGATCGCTTCCACCAGCTCCGGGATCCCTTTGCCGGTGGTCGCCACCGTCTGGAGGATCGGAGGCGACCACCCCGCCCGAGATGGCTCCACATGCTGGATGGTCATCGCCCGGCCATGGTGGCGGACCACCGCGGGCTGACCCAGGGAAAGCATCGACCGCAAGATGTGCAAGGTGGCCGCAGCGCCCTCCCGATCCGCCTTATTCACCACCAGGATGTCCGCGATCTCTAGGATCCCCGCCTTGATCGCCTGGATATCATCGCCCAGGCCGGGGGCCTGGACCACAATCACCGTATCCGCCGCTTGGGCAATGTCCACCTCGACCTGCCCGGCTCCCACCGTCTCCACCATAATCCGCTGGAATCCAACGGCATCCAGCGCGCGGACCACCTCCCGGGTGGCGTGGGCCAGACCGCCCAGACGACCCCGGGTGGCCATGCTGCGGATGAACACCCCGGGGTCCCCGGCCACGTCCTGCATCCGGATGCGATCGCCCAGCAACGCGCCGCCCGTGAAGGGGCTGCTGGGATCCACCGCCACAATGCCCACCGTCTCCCCACGCTCCCGGTATGCCCGCGCCAAGGCGTTGACCAAGGTGCTCTTTCCGGAACCCGGGGGGCCGGTGATCCCGATGACATAGGCATTTCCTGTGTATGGGAATAGGTGGGCGCTTAATCGGCTCGCGACCTCGCCGTCATCCTCCAGCAGCGAGAGCAACCGCGCAAGCGCCCGGCGATCACCCGCCCGAGCGCGCTCGAAGAGAGCGATTGGATCTTGCATCAGGAGCATTCCTCCACGATGGATCAGTTCAGGAGGCCACCGGCTCCCCAGCCGCTCGGAGATCCTCAGGCCGGATGCCGAAGTGATCGCAGATGAATCGGACGATGCTCTCCGTGCTGGCTCCAGGCCTGAAAATCTCCCGGATACCTGCCGCCTTCAAAGCAGGGACATCCTCCTCCGGGATGATCCCTCCAGCGATCACCAACACATCGTCCAGGCCCCGCTTCCGGAGCTCCTCCACCACGCGGGGAAGCAACGTCAGATGAGCGCCGGAGAGGATCGAGAGGCCGACCACATCCACATCCTCCTGCAGCGCCGCTTCGGCGATCATCTCAGGGGTCTGCCGCAAGCCCGTGTAGATCACCTCAAACCCCGCATCCCGAAGGGCCCGGGCGATCACCTTGGCGCCGCGATCATGGCCGTCCAGCCCCGGTTTCGCAATGAGCACGCGGATCTTACGACCCATAACGGACCTCACCGGATGGGATCGATCGAGCGTTCGCTTTTATTTTACGAGCGGCGGCCCGGAACGCCCACTCTCGCAGAGGATTTAGGGGCGAGCCGGGCACCAGGGCACCCAGCTCGCCCCTAAACCTTGCAACGTGGGGAGGGAAGATCCGGAAAGGCAGGGCCCTCCTGCCAGCAGCGGATCAGGGCTCTATCTCCACCCATTAGGGTCCACCAGCGCATGAACAGTCACGTTGCACCTCCCTCTTGACAACTCCTTCGGTTCTGAGTAAAATAGCTGCGAAAACGATTTCTCAAATTATTCAACATTTTGAACACGAAATTATTGAAAATTTCTCGGATTAAATTGACTATAATTTTCTAAATTCCATCATAATTTTGATATTTTAGTTCAATAATACCGGCATGAAAAACGCGACATTGAAATCGATTGCACAACGAGCGGGCGTTTCAGTCGCCACCGTTTCCCGGGCCCTGAGCGGACGCGGACGGGTAGATCCAGCGACCCGGGAGCGGATCCTCCGGATCGCTGAGGAGCTGGGCTACGCCCCGGATATGGCCGCCCGTAGCCTGGTTTTGCGCCGTACGGAAAACATCGGGTTCCTGATCCACGCCATCCAATCCCTCTCCCCCCATACCTTCTACGGCGAGATCCTGACGGCCGTTGAGCGGGAGCTGCGTCGACACCGGTATCACCTCCATTTCGCTATGGTCGAAGATGAGACCTTGCCCCCTTTGATCAAGGAGAACCGCGTCGATGGTCTACTCCTAGTGGGATGTGATCTCTCCCCTACCCTGATCCAATCCCTGAAGGAGCGAGGCATCCCCTTGGTGCTGGTCGATAACCATCTCCCGGGGGTGGATAGCGTCTTCACGGACAACATCGGAGGGGCGTTTCAGGCGACGGCTCATTTGATCCGCTTGGGGCATCGACGGATCGCTTTCGTCACAGAGACCATGGACAACCTGAGCTTCCGAGAGCGATTCGAGGGCTATCGCCAGGCCCTCGAGGCCCACCACCTCATGTTCGATCCGGAGCTGGTGGCGGAGGGCGAGCGGGGTTTCGAAGGGGGGTTTGCGGCAATGAATCGATTGTTGGAGCGCACCCGGCCCACCGCCGTGGTCGCGGCGAATGATCCAACGGCTGCCAGCGCGATGCGAGCGATCCGGGCGCGCGGCTTACAGATCCCCAAGGACATCGCGGTGGTTGGCTTCGACGACGACCCCCTGGCTGTGCACACCGATCCTCCATTGACCACAATGCGGGTCTTCCGATCCAAGATGGCCGCTTTGGCCGTCGCGCGGCTGCTGGACCTCACGAAGAACCCCGAGCAGCCCGCCCTGCATATCCGGATCGAAACGCAATTGGTCGTGCGGCAGTCGTGCGGGAGTCCTCTAATCCCATCCTAATGAGAGGAGGTTCGCCATGTCCCGAGGATCCGGTATGACGCTGCGCCTCTCCCTCGCGCTGGCGGCGCTGGCCTTGCTGCTGGGAGCCTGTGCTCCCACGCCCACTCCGCCTCCCGCCCCAGCGGCCTCCCCAACCCCCATCGTGGTCGAGAAAGTGGTCACCCCCACCCCAGTCCCCCGACCGAAGGAGTTCGTGCTGGGAACCGGGTGGGAGGTCCCGCCCGCCTACCATGGCAACCCCTTTGCTCCCGGCGGCGTCGGCGGGGCGTGGTGGTTCGTCTTCCAGCCGCTGCTGATCTACGTCCCCGGCACTGGCGAGGCGATCCCCAGCCTGGCGGAATCCTTTGAGGAAACCCCCGAGCGCATCACTTTCCGGCTGCGCCAGACCGGCTGGTCGGATGGAACCCCCCTCACCAGCAAGGATGTGTGGGCCTCCTTTATCCTCATGAAGCTGATGTGGAACTGGCCTGGCGAGGTGGATCGGGTGGAGACCCCCGACGACCGGACGGCGGTCATCGTCTGGAAGCAGCCCTTGGCGAACCCGAAGGCCCTCATCAGCAGCGCCCCGATCCTAGTCAACGTGACCGCCTATGGGAAGTTCGCTGAGGAAGCCGCCAAGTGGCTGGGCCAGACCGGCCCGGAGGCCGAGGAGGCGCTGAACAAGGTCCGTCAAGAGGTCACTAATTTCAAGCCTGAGAAACCGATCGCCATCGGCCCCTTCCAGGTGGAGAGCGTCAGCGCTTCGGAGATGATCTTGGTGAAGAACCCTCATCACTACGCGGCGCAGACCATCGGCATCGACCGCATCCGCTTCCTGCGCTGGACCTCCAACGAGGTGATGTGGGCATTCCATCTGGCCGGGGAGCTGGACGCCAGCCACGCCGCCGCCCCGAAGGACGTCGCCGACCAGATCCTGCAGCGCCAGCCTCAGACGCGCCTCCGCTTGGTCACGGATCTTTCGGAGTTCGCCTTGCTCTTCAACCTCCGCAAGGCGCCCTTCAACGATGTGCGCTTCCGCCAGGCCATCGCCTATTTCATCGACCGCGACAAGGTCCGGGAGGTGGCCTATTTCGCCGGGTTGACCTCCGCCCCGTATTCCCACGGTGTCCTCAAGTCCTTCGAGGAGCAGTGGCTGGGGAAGGACTTCCTGGGCTCCCTCACCGCCTATAACTTCGACCCGGCGAAGGGGGAAGCGCTGCTGACGGAGCTGGGCTGGCGGAAGGGGCCGGACGGCAAATGGCGGGATCCGGCCGGTCGGACCCCGGAGTTTGAGATCCTGGCCCAGGCGGGCGCCACCGACTGGGTGTTGGCCGCGGAGGCCATCGCCACCCAACTGAACAACCAGGGCTTCCAGGTCCGGGCCCGGGCGGTTGAGCCCGGCGTCTATCCCACCACCCTGCGAGGCGGCCAGTTCGATATGGCGATCCAATTCGGCAGCGCGTGGTGGGGCACCGCCCACCCGCACACCGGCTATTACCGCCTCTACCTGGGGGAGGCCGCCGAGTTCACCGGGGCGAAGGACCTCATGAAGGCCGCGAAGGGGCCTCAAGGGGAGGGTGTGGACATCGCCCAGGCACTGGACAACCTGCTGAAGGAGCCGGATCCGGAGCGCCAGAAGGCAATCGTCCGCCAGCTGGCCTGGATCACCAATGAGAACCTGCCGGTCCTCAGCCTGCTGGAGAAGCGGCTGATGATCTTCCACGTGGACGGCCTGCGGGTGACCGGGTGGCCGGCGGAGAACGATCCGCTATGGACGGTGGCGCCAGGCGCGATCGAGCGGTTCTATGCCCATCTTCTCATCCAGGGCATCTTGAAACCCGCTCGATAGAGCCGGAATCTGGCCCGCCATGAGGTCTGCGGGGTTGGGGAAGCGGGCTCTCGAGGCTCCCCAACCCCGCAGCGCAGTGCTACCATGGTCAAAGCCCGCGCTCCCAGGCGGATTCTTGAGAAGAGGATCGGTTCAGAATGCGATGGCTCCAGCGGGTGTTCCTGGCGTTTTTCACCATCTGGCTGGTCGCCACCCTCACCTTCGTGGTGGTGGAAAAGGCGCCCGGGGATATCTTTTACCTGATGGCCCAGGAGATCGCCCAGGCCCGCGGGGTCTCGATCGAGGTGGCCTACGCCCAGGTGCGCAGCATGGTCGGTTACGATCCGACCCGCCCGCTTCTGGACCGCTATTTGGAATGGCTTGGGGAGCTGCTGCGCGGGAACCTGGGGTTTTCCTACTTCTACCGGATCTCAGTCAATCAGATCCTCGTCCAGGCCCTGCCCTGGACCGTGTTCGTCCTCTCAACCGCCCTCCTCCTGAGTTTCGGGATCGGCGTCCTGCTCGGGCTCATGATCGCGGTCCGCCGGCGCACCTGGCTGGATCCCCTGATCACCAGCTACGCCTCCCTCACGGACGCCACGCCGGATTATCTGACCGCCCTTCTTCTGCTTATTGTCTTCGCCCTTAATTTGAAATGGTTTCCGTCCAAAGGGGCTTATGACAGCAGCTTGACCCCCGGATTCAATCTTCCCTTTATCCTCAGCGTGTTGCATCACGCCGCGTTGCCGATCCTGGCTTACACCCTGGAGAGCATCGGGGCCTGGGCCCTGGCGATGAAGGGGAGCGCCATCTCGGTCCTGGGCGAGGATTTCATCGCCTTCGCCCGCGCCCGGGGTCTAAGGGAGCGCCGCATCCTCACCCACTACCTCGGCCGCAACGCGATCCTGCCGCTGGTCACCGGCCTCGCCCTGGCCTTGGGAGGGATGTTCGGAGGCTCCGTCCTGATCGAAACCGTCTTCCACTACCCCGGGATCGGCTGGTTCTTCAAGTTCGCCCTCGATCATCGGGACTACGGCATGATGCGGGGGCTGCTGATCCTCACCACGGTGGCCATTGTGATGGCCAACCTGATCACCGACTTGGTTTACCCGCTGCTGGATCCGCGCATCCGGATGGAGGATTGAGGTGGGCACGTTCATCGCTGACCTGTTGAGCGCGCTGCGGGGGAATCGACGAGCAGCCATCGGCAGCTTGATCCTAGCCGGTTACCTGCTGATGGCCCTCATCGGGCCAGCGCTCGTCCCCCTGGACACCACTATGAAGTACGCGGAGCGTTTCCGGCCCCCTTCCCTCGCCCATCCGCTGGGCACAGATTACGCCGGCCGGGATGTGCTGGCCCAGATCGTCCATGGCTCCCGGGATGTGTTGGCCATCGCGATCCTCACCGCCCTCTTCACCACGACCCTGGCGGTGGGCGTCGGCGCCCTCGCCGGCTACTCCGGCGGCGCAGCGGACGCGTTCCTGATGCTGCTGACAAACATCCAGCTCACCGTGCCCGCCGTGCCGGTTTACCTGTTGATCGGCTCCGTGTTCCAGGTGCGGGATCCGGTGGGGTTTGCGGCGCTGATCAGTCTGTGGATGTGGGGGCCGCTGGCCCGCGCTGTCCGCTCCCAGATCCTCTCGCTCAAAGAGCGGGAGTTCATCGAAGCCGCCCGTGTCCTGGGCCTGGGAACGGCTCATATCGTGCTGCGGGAGCTGTTCCCTAACCTGACCCCCTTCGTGGTCATCCACTTCATCCGGATCATGCGAGATGCCATCACGGCCAGCGTCGGGCTGATCTTCCTGGGGCTCGCTCCCTTCTCCCCCACCAACTGGGGCACAATGCTCAACCTGGCGGTGTTCCAGACCGGCGCGATTTACATCCCCAACGCCCTGCACTATGTGATCGCGCCGATGGCGATGATCGTCCTCTTCCAACTGGGGGCCATCTTCTTCGCCCACGGGTTGGATGAAATCCTGAACCCTCGTCTCCAAGCGCCAGCATGAAGCCGCTATTGCAGGTTCGCGATTTACAGGTCACCTTCGACCTCGGGCGACATGGACGCCTGGTGGCCGTGGACAACGTGTCGTTTGACCTGGGGCGTGGGGAGTTCGTCGCCCTGGTCGGGGAGAGCGGGAGCGGCAAGAGCACCACCGCCCTCGCCTTGATCCGCCTGGTCCCGCCGCCCGGCTTCATCTCCAGCGGCCGTCTGCTGTGGTGGGAGGATGGCGGCAGGGAACCGGTGGATCTCCTCCAGCTCAGCCCTGCTCAGATGCGGGCGCGCCGCTGGCGGGATATCGCGATCATCTTCCAGGGCGCCCAGAACGCCCTCAACCCGGTGATGCGCATCGCGGAGCAGATGATCGAGACGGCTCGGGCGCATCACCCCATGCCCCGCAGCGAGATCCTCGAACGGGCCGCCCAGTGCCTGCGCATGGTCCGCCTGGAACCCTCCCGGGTGCTCCGGGCTTACCCCCATGAGCTCAGCGGGGGGATGCGCCAGCGGGTGCTGATCGCGATGAGCCTGTTGATGACCCCTCACCTGTTGATCCTGGATGAGCCCACCACGGCGCTGGACGTGATCACCCAGGCCCACATCCTGGAGATCCTGGGCGAGATCCAGGAGAAACTGGGGTTGACCATGCTCCTGCTCACCCACGATCTGGCCGTGGTGGCGAAGACGGCTCGCCGGGTTCTGATCATGTACGCGGGCCGGATCGTGGAGGAGGCGCCTACGGAGGCCCTTTTCGAGACGCCATACCACCCCTACGCCCGGGGCCTCCTTCAAGCGGTGCCGACGCTGCGGGGAGATCTAACCGGGAAACGCCCGATCCCAGGCGTGCCCCCTGATCTGCGGCGCCCGCCCCCGGGCTGCCGCTTCCATCCCCGCTGCCCGTACGCCGATGAGGTCTGCCGTCAGCTGGAACCGGCCCTCGAGGAAGTGGGCGGCCGTCGGGTGGCCTGCCACCACTGGCAGCGCGTTCTCGTGGAAGCCTCGATCCAGGAGCCACACCCATGAAACCGAAACATGACCTGATCACCGTGGAGGGGGTTTCCGTGATCTTCCGCCGGGGATGGCCCTCTCGGGAGCGGGTCGAGGCGGTGGCAGGGGTGTCGCTGACGATCCCCGAAGGAGGGATCCTGGCCCTGGTGGGGGAGACGGGGAGCGGGAAGACCACCTTGGGCAAGCTGGTGGCGGGCCTGTATCGACCGACCCGGGGGCGCGTTCTCTTCCGAGGGCAGGAGCTTCGGGCCATGGACCGCCGCGCCTTCCTCGAATACCGGCGGGCGGTCCAGCTGGTGCATCAAGACGCCTTCGCCGCCTTGAATCCGGTTCGCACGGTTTATCAATCCCTGAAGGCCCCTTTGCTTCACCACCGGATCGCCCGGAACGATCGGGAGGCCCGGGAACAGGCGGCCAGGCTCTTGGAGCAGGTGGGGTTGACACCCCCGGAGCTGTTCCTGGACAAATACCCTCACCAACTGAGCGGGGGGCAGCGCCAGCGCGTGCTCCTCGCCCGGGCGCTCACCGTGCAACCTCGCCTGATCGTGGCCGACGAGCCGGTCTCGATGGTGGATGTCTCCCTGCGGCTCTCCATCCTTCAATTGCTGCGCGAGCTGAACCGCCGCCTCGGGATCGCGATCCTCTACATCACCCATGACCTGGCCACCGCCCGATACCTGGCGGAGGAAGGGCAAGTGGCCGTGATGTATCTGGGGAAAATTGTGGAATATGGCGCCTTCCGGGAAGTGCTGGGCGATCCCCGCCATCCCTACCTGCAAGCCCTTCTTTCGGCGGTTCCCGTGCCCGATCCCCGGGCCGCGCGAGCCATCCGCCCCGTCGCGCTCCGGGAGATCGAGCCGCCCGATCCGCGCCGCCCGCCCCCCGGATGTCGCTTCCACCCGCGCTGCCCTTATGCGCAACCTATATGCCGGGAAACCCCGCCGGCCTTGGAAGGCCCAGCCGATCACCAGGTGGCCTGTCACTTCGCCCGGGAGATCCCCCCATGGCGCCCACCCTCGGCCGTCTCGCCTTCACCATGGGCTTGACCCTGTTCCTGCTGGCTCTCATCACCCTTCCCTTCCTGCCGCCCGGATCCCCTGCCTTTGTGGCGGATGTCCTGGCCCTGCTGATCAGCGGGGGATTCCTGGCCCTTTTGGTCTGGTCCATCCGGCGGGAGGTCGCCCGCCACATTCCCTCTCAACCTGCTCACGAGGAGGACGACGATGCTTCGTCTCGCCCGCCATCCTGAACCCATCTTGAAACCCTTGCCGCACCATCCATGGGAATCGCGCTATGTCTTCAACGCCGGCGTCGTATACCACAACGGCCTCGTCCACATGCTCTACCGGGCCATGGGCGAGGACATGAGCTCCCGATTGGGCTACGCCGTCAGCCCCGATGGGCTGACCTTTTACCGGCTGGACCGGCCCGTCCTCAGCCCGACCTCCCCGTGGGAATCCAGGGGGGTGGAGGATCCCCGCATTACCTTCCTGGAGGGGAGATTTTACGTCGTCTACACTGCCTACTCCGGCTCCAACGTCCGGGTCTCCATGGTATCCACCATGAACTTCATCACTTGGACGCATCACGGCATCCTGCTCCCGGACGAGGACAACAAAGACGCAGCCCTCTTCCCGGAGCGGATCAACGGACGGTACGCCATGCTTCACCGGAGACCGCCGGACATCTGGCTGGCCTATTCGGAAGATCTGATCCGCTGGACCGATCACCAGGTCATCATGCGGCCCCGACCGGGCACATGGGAATCCTGGAAGATCGGGGCCGGCGCGCCGCCGATCAAGACCGAATGGGGGTGGCTGCTTTTCTACCACGGCGTGGACCACCATAAGGTTTACCGGCTGGGGGTCGCCCTCTTGGACCTGGAGGACCCCACCCGGGTGATCCGGCGGCAGGAGGCCCCCATCCTCTCCCCGGAGGCCCCTTGGGAGCGAGAGGGACAGGTCCCGAATGTGGTCTTCACCTGCGGAGCGGTGGAGATCGACGGAACTTATTATGTTTACTACGGCGGTGCTGATACCGTGATCGGCGTGGCCACCGTCCCCAAGGAGGAGGTGGAGCGCTTCTGTCGGGGGCGTTGAAGGGGAAGGGAACAGGAGGACCGGCCCCGAAATTTCGCCCCTCCGGGGCAGGGAGGCCGCCTTCGGCGGCTTCCCTGCCCCAACAAAACATCTTCCACTCCCCTCGCAGCCTTTTGGGCCTTAGGGAAACGAAAAAGAGGCGGTCGGGCTCGCTCAGTTCCCACCTAAAAGCTCTCCAGGGACGGGGCCTTGAGACAAGCTCCAAGCAGATCCTTATCAAGGGGGAAGCATCGATGGCGGTCTGGGGTTCCCATTTCTTAGTGGGCGTGAATTACTGGCCGCGCACCAAAGCGATGTTCTGGTGGAAAGACTTCGACCCGGAAGAGGTCCGATCCGATATGGCCGAGATCGCCTCGTGGAATCTGGATGGGGTCCGCATCTTCCTCTTGTGGGAGGATTTCATGCCCGAACCTCAGGCGGTGGACCCCCGGATGCTGGAGCGCCTCCGTCGGGTCATGGATCTCGCCCAGGAGCACGGATTGCGAGTGATCGTGACCCTGTTCACCGGGCATATGAGTGGGGTCAATTGGCTGCCGCCGTGGCTCCTCGATGGGGAGCGGGAAAGCGACCCGCGCTTCCGCCTGGTCGCCGGCGGGCGCATCGTGAAAGGACGTATCCGGGATCTCTACGAGGATCCCTTCGCCCTCGAGGCCCAGATTCGGATGTTGGAGGCGACGGCCCGGGCGTTGCGGGATCACCCGGCCCTGCTCGCCTGGGATCTGGGGAATGAACCGGATTTGGTGTTGCGCCCCCGCACCCCGGAGGCCGCGGCCCGCTGGTTATCGGCCCTCACCCGGGCCCTGCGCGAGCTCGACCCGCACCATCCGATCACCGTCGGCTTCCACAGCCCGGTTCTGGAGGAGGACCTAGGGTTTCGGGTCCGCGCCCTGGCGCCCATGTTGGATTTCCTCTGCATGCACGGCTATTCGGTTTACGCGCGATGGGCGCGGCATCCGCTGGATGAACAGATCCTGCCCTTCCTGACGCGGCTGACGGCCAGCCTGGGGAGGAAACCGGTCCTCTTTGAGGAGTTCGGCCTCCCCACCGCCCCGCCAGGTCAGCCCACCCGTCCGGTTCGGGTCCAGCTGGAGGATCGGTCCTTCGAGGTGGCCATGATCGCCGAGGACGAGGCGGCGGCCTTCTACGAGCGGGCGCTGGAGGCCCTGCATCAGGCAGGGGCCCTGGGGGCGTTCCTCTGGTGCTTCAGCGATTACCATCCGGAGCTGTGGGATCGCCCCCCGTGCGACCTCCTGGTGCACGAGCGCCACTTCGGGCTCCTGCGGCCGGATGGAAGTCGAAAACCGGCCGTGGAGACGGTCGCCCGCTTCGCCGCCCGGAAGCGCCCCATCCTCCCTCCGTCCCCCCTTCCCATCCCGGAGGATTACGAGGCCCGCCCCGGGGAAGCCCTCCGCCAGCTTTACAGCCTGTTCCTGCAAGGAGGATGATGGGGGTGGCAGGGTTGCCACCCCCATCGGCTCCACCTCACTTGATCTCCACGACCGCGCCCACGGCCTCCAGCTTGGCCTTGGCGTCCTGAGCGACCTCTTTGCTGACCCCCTCCAGGACTGGCTTGGGGGCCGCCTCCACCAGATCCTTGGCTTCCTTGAGGCCCAGGTTCGTCAGCTGGCGGACCACCTTGATCACCTCGATCTTCTTGGGCCCGACCTCCTTGAGGATGACGTCGAACTCCGTCTTCTCCTCCACGGCCGGGGCCGCCGCAGGGGCGCCGGGGGCTGCGGCGGGAACCGCCGCGGCCACCGCGACCGGGGCGGCCGCCTTCACGCCCCAACGCTCTTCCAGCAGCTTCACCAACTCCACAGCTTCCAACAAGGTCAGGTTGCTCAACTCTTCAACCAGCTTCTGAAGATCCGCCATGGGGAAATCACCTCCGGAAGGTTTAAGCGGTTTGGGAAGTTTCTTTCAATTGGTCGGCTCGCGCCTGCAGGACACCGACCACCTGTTGCAGAACGGCCGTCAGCACGCCGGCCAGCTGGGCGGCCGGGGCCTGGATCGCTCCCAGGACCTGGCCCAACACCACCGGTCGCGGCGGCAATTCGGAGAGCGCCTTCACGTCTTCCGGGCGCAGCCGGCGCCCATCCAGCAGCCCGCCCTTGATCTTGAGGATCTTGCTCTCCTCAGCGAACTCCAACAAGGCCTTGGCGACCGCCGACGGATCTTCCAAACAGAAGGCCGTCGCGGTTGGCCCCTGCAGCAGATCCTCCGGCACAACCCATCCGGCCCGTTGGAGGGCGATGCGGAGCAGCGTGTTCTTCGTCACTTGGAGCACCCCGCCGGACTTCTGGATCTTCCGGCGGAGCTGATACATCCCTTGGGCGTCGAGGCCCCGGTAATCGGTCAAGATCAGGGCCTGGCTGCGGGAGAGCAGCTCCTGGTACCGCGCAATCATTTGGTCCTTTTCAGCTCGTGTGAACGGCAAGCTCCACCTCCTCTCGCTCGGGTTGGGAGGTTCCACAGCCCTCCAACCGGAAACACGACGGTGTTTCCGGGGCTGCTTACCCCTCGCTCAGAGCTTGGGTCCCGCAATCTCACGCCATAAAAAACCGATGCGCCTCCACCCGTCCAGGCAGAGGCGCACCGGGATCCTGCTCGCAAGCTTTGGGAAGCCAGCAAGGGTCCTTTCGCGCCCTGCCTCGACAGGCGGGGATCATCCCCATTAAGCGGGAACGCACCTGGCTTCAACGGCAGGGTGAACGTTTCGAGATTCGCTTTCCACGTCTTCGGGTTTTGTCCGCTTGGGGCCAGGGTCACCTTCGGCGGCCCCGAACCTAAAATCAGGCAGCAACCTCCAGGGATTGCGCAGCGGCCGGATCGACCTTGATCCCGGGCCCCATGGTCACGCTGACCACGACCTTCCGGATATAGGGGCCCTTCAGCCCCGACGGGCGGGCTTTCTTCACCGCGTCCATCAGGGCCGCGAAATTCTCCAACAATTGATCCACCGAGAAACTGACCTTCCCGATCGGCACGTGGAGATTGGCCGTCTTATCCACCCGGAACTCCACCCGACCCGCCTTCGCCTCACGGATCGCGCGGGGCAGATCCTCCGGATTGACCACGGTGCCCGCCCGAGGGTTGGGCATCAACCCGCGGGGGCCCAGGATCCGCCCCAGCCGTCCCACCTTAGGCATCATATCCGGCGTCGCGATGGCCACGTCGAAGTCGGTCCAGCCCTCCTGGATCCGTTTGATCCCCTCATCATCGCTGATGATGTAATCAGCTCCTGCCTCTTGAGCGATCCGAGCCGCCTCGCCCGCCGCGAACACCAAAACACGAACCCGTTTGCCCAGGCCATGCGGGAGAACGACCACCCCACGGACCTGCTGATCCGCGTGGCGGGGATCCACTCCCAGACGCATATGGACCTCGACCGTGCCATCGAAGCGGGTGTAACTGGTCTCCTTGACCAGCGCCAGCGCCTCGCGTGGGGAATACAGGCGCTCCCGCTCGACTTTCTTTAATGCTTCCAAATACTTCTTTCCTCGCTCGCTCATCGCTTCGACCCTCCTGTGGTACCTACGGGCTGTTCAGGCCCTCCCACAACTTGCAAGCAAAGCGTAACTCTTCAGCCGTTCTCATGCAACGCAATACGGATATGGACGTTTTCACCGCCGGTTTTCTCGTGGGGGCCTTGGGGGCCGAGCCGCGCGCC
>NZ_JBHOQJ010000248.1:0-3151 GCF_042408365.1 Thermoflexus sp. | reverse complement strand
GGCCCCCAGCCCCCAAGGGTTCCTTCTTCCCCTCCCCACGGCCCTTTGGGCCGTGGGGAGGGGAAAGGGGCCATTTGCCCTTTCCTATGGATGAAGCACCAAAAGATCCTAATAGCTATAAAATCCCCGTCCGCTTTTACGGCCCAGCCATCCGGCGGCGACCATGCGGCGGAGCAGCGGCGGGGCCGCATAACGGGGATCTTTGAACTCCTCAAACATGGCGTCTGCAATGAACAACAACGTGTCCAATCCTACAAAATCCATCAAGGTGAAAGGACCCATCGGGTGGTTCAAGCCTAGCTTGATCGCTGTATCGATATCTTCCATTGTGGCTACCCCTTCCTCCAGAAGTCGGATCGCGTCCAGGAGGTAGGGGATCAACAGCCGGTTGACGATGAAGCCGGGACGATCTTTCGATAGCACCACGGTTTTGTTCAGGCGCTCCGCCAGGGCCCGGCCCAGCGCCACGGTTTCCTCCCCCGTCCGCAATCCCACCACGATCTCCAGGAGGGGCATCACCGGAACCGGGTTAAAGAAGTGGAAACCGATCACCTTCTCCGGGCGCCGGGTGACACTCCCCAGCTCGGTGATCGAAAGAGAGGAAGTGTTACTGGCCAGGATCGCATGGGGCGGGCAGATCCGATCGAGCTCGGCGAACACTCCTTTCTTGGCGTTCATTTCTTCAATCACAGCCTCGATAACCAAATCACAGGCCGCGAAGTCTTCCATGTTCAGCGTGCCCCGGATGCGGCCCCATGCCGCTTCCATGTCGGAGGCGCTTAACTTCCCTCGCTCCACCGCTTTGGCCATGGAAGCCCGGATGCGGTCAAGCCCCTTGCGGAGAAGCTCCTCATTCACTTCTCGAACGATCACCTGGAAGCCGGCACGGGCGCACACCTCAGCGATCCCCGAGCCCATCAGGCCGCAACCGACCACTCCGATCGTTCGCACATCCTGGATGTTCATGGAGAACCTCCAGAAGGAGAAATTTGGGCGGTTTCCTCACTCCAGCTCCACCGCCATGGCTACTGCCTCGCCTCCTCCCAGGCATAGGGTGGCGATCCCTCGACGCATCCCCCGATCCCGAAGGGCATAGAGCAGAGTGACCAGGATCCGAGCCCCGCTGGCGCCTACCGGATGGCCCAGGGCGATCGCTCCCCCGTTGACATTGACCTTGCTCCAATCCCATCGATAGCCCTGACGCTCCATCGCCCGGGCGTCGGCCAGGACCTGAGCGGCAAAGGCCTCGTTGATCTCGATGAGATCCACTTCCTCCCAGCGCCAGCCCACGCGCTCCAACAGGCGGGGGATCGCTTTCGCCGGCGCATAGAACAGCCATTGGGGGTCCACCGCCGCTTGGGTATAGCCAACGATCCGGGCGATCGGGGGGATCCCCAACGCTTCCGCCTTGGCTCGGCTCATCACCACCACAGCGGCCGCGCCGTCGTTCAAGCCCGGGGAATTCCCTGCCGTCACCCGCCCATTCGGCCGGAAAGCCGGCCGGAGACGGGCCAGGGCTTCCATCGAAGTGTCCCGCCGGGGACCCTCATCTGTATTCACCACCCGGGTGCCCCCCTTGCCATCCGGTACTTCCACCGACACGATCTCAGCCTCGAATTTCCCCGAGTCGATGGCCGCGATCGCCTTGCGATGGCTTTCCAGGGCAAAGGCGTCCATCTCCTCTCGGGTGACCTCGAACTGATCGGCGATGAACTCGGCCAGCTCCCCCATAAGGACCTGGTTAAACGGACAGCGCAGGCCGTCGGCGATCAGGCTGTCTTCGGCCTGTAGATGGCCGTAACGCATCCCCGCCCGCAGACGGATCAGATGGGGGGCGTTGCTCATGCTCTCCATCCCGCCCGCGACGACGAGATCCGCATCGCCAGCCTTGATCGCCTGGGCGGCGAGCATGATCGCCTTCAATCCAGAGCCGCACACTTTGTTCACGGTAACCGCCCCGACGTCCACCGGGATCCCCGCGAGGACGGCGGCCTGGCGGGCAGGGGCCATACCGCTGCCGGCCTGGACCACCTCGCCCATAATGACCTCATCGATTTGGCTGGGATCGATGCCCGCACGGCGGATGGCCTCGCGGATTGCGATCGCACCCAGCTGGGGGGCGGATAGCACGGATAACGCCCCGAGCAGCTTTCCGATCGGCGTCCGCGCTGCTCCCACGATCACTGGATCTCGCTCGTTTTTCTTCATAATCCTTCCCCCTAGGATCATCCAAGTGGTGGGTGCGTTCTCATTACCAATCGGCAACCCGGGGTGGGTTTAAGGCGGTGTGTCTTGCGATGAAGCAACGAATGCCTCAAATAGGGGGCGCAGACGGTGGTAGGTATCATCCAGCCATTCCGGGAGAACGCGGGTGTTCCCGATCACTGGCATGAAGTTAGTGTCGCCCGTCCAACGGGGGACCACATGGACGTGCACGTGGTCAGCGACCCCTGCCCCAGCTGGCCGGCCGATATTGGCCCCGATGTTGAAGCCTTCCGGGCGGTACGCCTGACGAAGAACCCGAATGGACAGGGCGATCAATTGCATCAGCTCCAGCTTGGTGGGATCGTCCAAGTCCTCAAGGCTGGGCACGTGGGCGTATGGGATCACCATTAAATGGCCGTTGTTGTAGGGGTAGCGATTGAGGGTCACGTAAGCCGTTCGGCCGCGAAAGAGGATATGTTCAGCCTCATCGGAGCCATCGATCTTCAAGCAGAAAATGCAACCTTGAGGCGCCTCGCCCTCACCTTTGAGGTAGGCCATTCGCCACGGAGTCCACAGGCGCTCCATTGTCGCTCCGTCCGGAGAACAAGTGTTTTAGAGGCCGGGGAAGCCACCAAAGGCGAGGTAAACGGACGCTGAAGCGCCCAACTATAAACGGCTTCCTGAGCCCCTTAAAAGCTCTCTTAACCATTTTATCCGGGCGATGTCCCTTCGACAATTTGTGCTTCTTCCACTTTTTGTTTTGGGGCTCTGGAGCAGGGAGGGTGGATCATCCCATCTTCGTTCATTCCCCCTCCCCTGGCCCCTTGGGCCGTGGGAAGGGGATGGGAAAAGTATTTTAGGGGCGAGCCGATCCAGCAAGGGGATCGCCTCCGGGGCGATGAATTCGCCACAGAGTTTCTCGCGGGGGAACCGGTGCCGTTCCAGT
>NZ_JBHOQJ010000236.1:0-11231 GCF_042408365.1 Thermoflexus sp. | reverse complement strand
GGGCCTTCGCCATCGGCAACGCCCGTGCCCGCATCGTCCCCCGGGGCCGCAGCCCGAAGGGGCCCACCATCACGATCGACCAGCGCCGGCCTTCCATCCGCGTTATTCCACCGTCACGCTCTTGGCCAGGTTGCGGGGCTGATCCACGTCACACCCCCGCAGCACCGCCACATGATAAGCCAGGAGCTGGAGAGGCACCACGGCCACCACGGGCTGCAGCCAGCGGGGAGCCGGTGGGACGGCCATCGCGCGGTCGGCGCGGGCCGCCGCCTCCCGATCGCCCTCGGTGATCAGCGCGATCACGGTGCCCCGCCGCGCCCGTACCTGCTCCATCTGGCTGAGCATTTTCTCATACGTTACCGGATCCCGGAGGGCCAAGGCGACCGTGGGCATGCGCTCGTCGATCAGGGCGATCGGGCCGTGCTTCATCTCCCCCGCCGGATAGCCTTCCGCGTGAATGTAGCTGAGCTCCTTGAGCTTGAGCGCCCCCTCCAGGGCGATGGGATACAGCAGTCCCCGCCCCAGGTAGAGGAAATCATCATAGCGATAAAAGGCCTCCGCCACCTCCCGCACCATCCCTTCACGATCCAAGACCTGCCCCAGCAGATCCGGGAGCTGGGCCAAGGCCTGGGCGTGCTCTCGGATCGCCTCCGCGGGCAACGCGCCGCGCAGCTCCGCCAGCCGCAGGGCCAGCAGAAACAGATCGACCACCGAGGCGGTGAAGGCCTTCGAGGAAGCGACGCCGATCTCCGGCCCGGCGTGCATCAGGATGCAGGCGTCGGCCATGCGATGGGCCTGGGAACCGATGACGTTCACGATGCTCCACAGCCGCGCGCCCCGCTCCCGAGCCAGCTCCATCGCCGCCAGCGTGTCGACGGTCTCGCCGCTCTGCGAGATCGCCAACACCACGGTGTCGGCGTCGAGCACCGGATCGCGATACCGGAACTCGCTGCCATAATCCACCTCCGTTGGGATGCGGGCCAGGGCCTCCAGGTAGAATTTCCCCACCAGGCCCGCGTAATAGGAGGTGCCGCAGGCGACGATGGCGATCCGGGAGATGCGGAGGGCCTCCTCTGGGGTTAGGGGGATCTCCTCCAAGACCACCCGCCCCCGCTCGAAATCGACCCGCCCTCGGAGGGTATCCGTCACCGCGCGGGGCTGCTCGTGGATTTCCTTGTGCATAAAGTGGCGGAAGGGCCCCTTCGCCGCCGCCACCGGATCCCATGGGATCGTGTGCACCGGGAGCGTCACCGAATGCCCATCTAAGGTCATCACGCGCACCTCGTCCCGGCGCACCACCGCCATCTGACGGCTCTCCAGGAAGAGCATCCGGCGGGTATGTTCCAGGATGGCCGGGATGTCCGAGGCGACGAACATCTCCCCCTCCCCCAGCCCGATCACCACGCCGCCGGCGTTGCCGATGCGGGCGGCGATGAGGCGGTCCGGGTGATCGGCGGAGAGCACCACGATGGCGTGGGCCCCTTTCAGGGCCTGGAAGGCCATGCGGGCCGCCGTCTCCAGATCCGCCCCCGCCCGGAGGTGGGCCTCGATCAGATGGGCGATGACCTCGGTGTCGGTCTCCGAGGCGAACCGATGGCCTTCCGCCTGCAGCGCCTGGCGCAGCTCCATGAAATTCTCCACGATCCCGTTATGGATCACGGCAACACGGCCGGTGCAATCCCGGTGGGGGTGGGCGTTGTGATCGGCCGGCGCGCCGTGGGTCGCCCAGCGGGTGTGCCCCATGCCGATCGGGCCGCTGGCCGGATCCGCCTCCAGCAGGTCGATCAAGGCCCGGATCTTGCCCGCCCGCCGGCGGATCTCCAGGCGGCCATCCTGGATCACCACCAGCCCCGCCGAGTCGTAACCCCGATACTCCAGCCGTCTCAGCCCATCGATCAGGATCGGCACCGCATCTCGATCCCCCACGTATCCGACAATTCCGCACATGGGAACCTCCTCTTTGTTTCGAAGGCATCTGAGAAGAGCGTTTGGGACGGCAAGGCCGCTTTGAACAGAAGGGCCGACCCATCGGTGTCCTTGGTCCCGTTGATGGAACAAAGCGGCCCATGTCCCTACGCAAGCCATACGCTCGCGGAGGGAACGCTTCACACCCCGCACGCCGGATCATGGAGGCATTGTTCGCCAAGCATGGGATGCGTGGTTCCATCCCTGGGCGAGGACGTCGCTTCCGAACGCCCTCATGGTGAGGACCATCGATGGGGCCGCCGCCGGCCGTTTTGTCCCACCGGTTGCCCGATGGTTTTGTCGGCCGGCTTCGGAGCGGGGGAAGTGGGGGCCGCGGCCGGGCCCCCGGCGGCATCCGCCGAACCTTCGATTTTCCCCGGCTGGCGCCGGGTTAGCCCCGCGTCTGCGGGGAACCGCCTCCCTCGTCACCCGCAGGTCCCTCCCGCGGGCCAGGCGCTCGCTTCCCCCGATTAGGCCGTTGCACCCTTCATCTCACCCTCCCCTATCATGGGATGCCGTTCTGAAGCTAAGTATAACAAACCTTTGCCGAATGGAGCACCGATGCAGGGACGCCTCCTGTGGGCGCCCTCATTGGGCAGGCACAAGGCCCGCCCCCACAAAATCGGCACCCACGTCCTTTGCAGGAGCATCCCCAAGGGGTGCCCCCACAACGCCGAAATCCCCTTGGGAAGGATCGTCCCCACCCGTTGAGACAACGACCGCCATTTGGGTTATGATTCATAGTAGGGAGCGATCATGGCTGGGCCATCCATCGGATCTTCGGAAAGGGGGCGTGGTGAAGCGAGCGCGCGTTCTTCAAGAGCTGCGGGAGGTTTTCGGGCCCCACGGGGTGCTTTGGGAGGATCACCATCTGCTCCTCTATGAATACGACGCCTCGATCGACAAAGGACGCCCCGACTTCGTGGTCTTCCCCACCTCCACCGAACAGGTCGTCGCCGCGGTCCGCATCGCGAACCGTTACGGGCTGCCCATTGTGGTGCGGGGCGCCGGGACCGGGTTGAGCGCCGGCGCGGTGGCCGACCAGGGCGGCCTGATGATCGTCACCACCCGTATGCGCCGCATCCTGGAGATCGACCCGGTGAACCTGCGCGCCGTGGTCCAGCCCGGCGTGGTGAACATCGCGGTCTCTCAGGCCGCCGCGGCCTACGGCTTGTATTATGCGCCGGACCCCTCCAGCCAGAAAGCCTGCACCATCGGCGGCAATATCGGAGAGAACGCCGGCGGCCCCCATTGCTTGGCCTACGGGGTGACCACCAACCACGTCATGGGCCTGGAGGTGGTGCTCCCGGACGGCGAGGTGATCGAGACGGGGGGCGCGATCTGCGACTGGCCGGGCTACGACCTCACCGGCCTGATCGTCGGCTCGGAGGGCACGTTGGGGATCGTCACAAAAGCGGTTCTCCGCCTGATGCCCATGCCGGAGGCCGTGGTGACCCTGCTCGCCGTCTTCGACACCGTGGACCAGGCCAGCGAGGCGGTGTCGGCGATCATCGCCGACGGCACGATCCCGGGGGCCATTGAGATGATGGACCACACGGCGATCCAGGCGGTGGAGAGCGCCAAGCGCTGCGGCTACCCCATGGACGCCGGCGCTGTGTTGCTGATCGACGTCGAGGGCCTGCCGGAAGGCTTGGAGGACCTCGCCCGCCATATCGCCCGCCTCTGCGAGCACTTCGACCCTCGCGAGGTTCGGATCGCCACAGACCCCGTTGAACGCGAGCGCCTGTGGTCCGGCCGCAAAGGGGCCTTCGGGGCGATGGGCCGACTGGCCCCCAGCTACCTCGTCCAGGACGGCGTGGTGCCGCGGGATCAGCTGCCGAAAGTCCTTCGTCAGATTCAGGAGATCGGCCAACGCTACGGCCTCACCATCGCCAATGTGTTCCACGCCGGCGACGGCAACTTGCACCCGCTGATCCTCTTCGACGAACGGGACCCCGAGCTCACCCGACGCGCTGTGGAGGCCGGGGCGGAGATCATTCGGATCTGCGTGGAAGCCGGCGGCACGCTGACCGGCGAGCACGGGGTCGGGCTTGAAAAGCGGGATCTCATGCCCTTGCTCTTTTCGCCGGCGGACCTGGAAGCGATGGCCCGCATCAAGGGGGCCTTCAACCCGGAGAACCGGCTGAACCCGTGTAAGATGTTCCCCTCCACCAAGATGTGTCTGGAAACGTGGAGCCACCGCAAGGCCCGGATGGCCGAGCCTATCCGCTATCGGAAGGCGCCGGCTCCGGCGGAATCGGAGGAGGAGCTGTGGATTTGATGGAACGCTATCGCTTGAACGGAATGGCCCCTCAAGCCGTGCGGCAACCGGAGACGGTTGAGGAAGCGGCCGAGGTTCTGCGGGAGGCCGCCCGCTCCGGATGGGCTGTGGTGCCCTGGGGAAGTGGCGCGCATCAAGGCTTCGGCCACACACCAACCCGCTATGACCTCGCGCTGGATCTGACGCGCCTCTCCCGGATCCTGCGCCATCGTCCAGCCAACTTGACCGTCCGGGTGGAAGCGGGGATCCGTCTGTCGGATCTCAACGCGGCGTTGGCGGAGCACGGCCAGTGGATTCCCCTGGATCCCCCTTTCGGGGATCAGGCGACCATCGGAGGGATCCTGGCGGCGGGCTTGAGCGGGCCGCTCCGGGCCCGCTACGGCACCGCGCGGGACCTGTTGATCGGCATCCGCGTGGCGCTGGCGGATGGGACGCTGATCCAATGTGGAGGCGAAGTGGTGAAGAACGTGGCCGGATACGATCTCCCCAAGCTGTTCCACGGGGCGCTGGGCACCCTCGGGGTGATCGTGGAAGCGGCGTTCAAGCTGTGGCCGCGGCCGAAGACGGAGACCACCTGGGCCTTCAGCTTCGCCCGGCCGGAAGACGCCCTGCCCCTGACCTTGGCCATGCTCCGCCACCCTGGGTTCCCGCTGGCGGTGGAAGCCCTGAACGGCCGGGCGTGGGAAGCGTTGCGGAGGGCGCTCCCGCTCCCCGAAGATCCCAGCGCCCGGATTTGGGTGTTGGTGCGGGCGGGGGGATGGCCGGCCCAGGTGGAACGCCTGGGGCGCGACGCGGCCGCTGCGGCCGAGGGAGCGCGCGTGCGGGAGCGCCTCCCGGAGGCGACCGCCATCACCCTCTGGCCCCAGGTCCCATCCATCGGGATCGTCGCCCCCGCAGAGGTCGAGGGGACGTTGGGGGTGCGTCTGGGGCTGTTACCCGCCCAGCTGGCGGAAGGCGCCAACGCGCTGGAGACAGCTTCAGAGATCCCCGTGGTCTGGCGGGCCCATGGGACGCTGGGTTTGATCTACGCCCGGGCGGAAGGGCCGCTGGAAGCGCTCCTCCAGTGGGCCAGCACCCTTCGATCGTTCGCCCTCGCCCGGGGTGGGCATTTCACCATCCTGGGAGGGCCGGAGCCAGTGAAGCAAGCCCTGGGCCTCTGGGCCCCCCTCCGCCCGGAGGTCGCCGTGATGCAGCGGATCAAGGCCCAGCTGGACCCCGAGGGGCGGTTGAACCCTGGACGCCTGGGGTGGGCGTAATAAATCCTTGTCTTGTAGGGCCCCCCACAAGGGGTGCCCCTACAGGGTAGGCCGTACCGGCCCCATGCCTTGCACCAGCCCGAGCGCGCATTGAATTCGTGAGGGCGAGGAATGAGCTGCACGTTCTGTCGTATCCTGCGCGGTGAGATCCAGGCATATGTGATCTTAGAGGACGAGATCTCCATTGCCTTCCTGGACCACCGCCCGCTGTTCCCGGGGCATTGCCTGCTGGTCCCCCGGGATCATTACGAGACCCTGATGGATCTGCCTCCGGACATGGTCGGGCCGCTGTTTCAGAACGCGCGTCTGTTGGCGCAGGCGATGGAGGTCGGCCTGGGGGCGGAGGGATCGTTCGTGGCGATCAACAACCGGGTGAGCCAGAGCGTGCCGCATCTCCACATCCATGTCGTGCCCCGACGCAAAGGGGATGGTCTACGAGGGTTCTTCTGGCCGCGGCATCGCTACGCCAGCGAAACAGAGATGATGGAGGTCGCTGGGAAGCTGCGCCAGGCGATCGCCTGTTTACGACAGGAAGTGTGATTTCCTCCTGACGGCCCGGGCGGCCGGGCCCTGTAATGCCATGTGGGAGATCGTACGTTGTTGGAAGGAGCTCGTTTGTAAACCTCAAGCTGCCAATCGGAAAATGGATGGCGCGATGACGCACGCTGGATCCTTCGCCTCCCTCATCTGAAGGAGGTTAAAAAGATGGCTTCTCCCATCGAAGCGTCTGTAGCGTATCGCCCTTCCCCAGCTCTGTTGGGGTTCACGTCAGACCATCCGCCGGATTACGCGGAAATCCTCCGTTGCACCCATTGCGGACTCTGCCTGAATCAGTGCCCCACCTTCCGGGTGCTGGGCTGGGAGCCGGATTCCCCCCGTGGGCGCATCTATCTGATGCGGGCCGTGGTCGAGGGGCGCCTGGAGATCAACCCGGACTTTCAGGAGCATATGGAGGTGTGCCTCGCCTGCCGGGCATGTCAAACCGCATGCCCGGCCACGGTCCAGTTCGGCCGTCTGGTGGAGGCCGCCCGCTGGCAGATCCGGCAGACCCTGCCGATGCGCCCCACCGAGCGGTTGCTGCGGGCGTTGGCCTTCGGCCTGGTCCTCTCCCATCCCACCGTCCTGAGCCTCCTCTCCCGCGGGCTCTGGATTTACCAATCCAGCGGGCTCCAGCGGGCGCTTCGAAGAACCGGCTGGATGCACCGCATGCCGCGCGCCCTTCGGACAATGGAAGGCATGCTGCCGGAGCGCATCCCGCTGCGGTTCTTGGCCACCGGCCGGGTCTATCCGGCGATCGGGGAGCGGCGGGGGCGCGTCGCCCTGCTGGCGGGGTGCGTGATGCGCACCCTGTTGGCCTCGACCCAGGAGGCCACCATCCGGGTCCTCACTCGCCAGGGGTTCGAGGTGGTGATCCCAAGCGGCCAGGCCTGCTGCGGCGCCCTCCACGTGCACGCCGGGGAGCGCGAACGCGCCCGGGCGTTGGCCCGACGGAACATCTCCGCTTTCATGCGGGAGGAAGCGGACGCCATCTTGGTCAACGCCGCCGGCTGCGGCGTAGCGATGAAGGAATACGGGGATCTGCTCCGCGATGACCCGCGCTGGGCAGAGGCCGCTCAAGCCTTCAGCGCCAAGGTGCGGGACGTGACCGAGTTCCTGGACGCCGTCGGCCTCCGGCCCCTTCCACGACGCCTATCCGGACGGATCGTCTATCAGGATCCGTGCCACCTCGCCCACGGCCAGGGCGTCCGGGCCCAGCCCCGGCGCCTGCTCCAGGCCGCCGGGCTGACGGTCCTCGAGCTGCCCGATGGGGATCTCTGTTGCGGCAGCGCCGGGATCTACAACGTGACCCACCCGGAGATCGCGGGCGCGCTGCTTGGAGAGAAGGTGGACCAAATCCGGCGGATGGCCCCCGAGCGGGTGGTGACCGCCAACGCCGGTTGCATGCTCCAGCTCGCGATGGGCCTCCGCCAAGCCGGCCTGACGATCCCAGTCCAACACGTCATCGAGGTCCTCGATGAAGCGGGGGGCGGGACCTCCGATACCTGACCCGAAAGGGCCGGGGGGCTTCCCCGCCGCCCTGGACGTTGGATGGATGGGAAGATCCTGAGGGCCGCGCAGGACGAGCGGTCGATCCTCCCTATGGCCTCTCCGCGTTGCTCCCACCTGCCTCACAGCGTTCCCACCAGCGTGCATCCTTCAGGCCGCGCCTTACCTTTCTCCCTCACCACCCCAAGGGTTCCCCTGGCACCGCCCCTCAAAATGGCCTGTTCAGGGGACCCAAAATGGCCCAAATGGGGGATGACAAGCTTGCCTGGTCTTCCCAAAATCAAGGGCAACCCCAGAGCGCAGAAGGAGAGGCGGCCGGGCACCGCTTCGCCCACCCTAATGGCATTTGCCCAACGCCGGAGGTGGACCGTGGGAGGATGGGAGCGACGGGAACGCGATGCGTGTGGGATCGGGTTGCTGGCCCGCCCGGGCGGGCCGGCGGACCACGAGCTGCTCACCATGGCCCTTCAGGCGCTCCACCGGATGTCGCACCGAGGGGCGACGGCGGATGATGGGTTGACTGGGGACGGCGCGGGGGTGCTCACCGCGCTCCCTCGCCGGTTGTTCCTTCGTTTCCTGGAGTCGCAACGGATCCGCCCGCCGGCCCCCACCCGACTGGCGGTCGGGACGATGTTCCTGCCTCCGGCGCCGGAGGCCCGAGAGGCCGCCCGGGCGCTGGCCCAGGAGGCTTTCCTTGGGGAAGGCTTCGCCCTCCTGGCCTGGCGCCCGGTGCCCATTCAACCGGCGGCGCTGGGCCCTCGGGCCCAGGCCACGTGTCCCTTCATCGTTCAGGCGATTCTGGCCGATGAGCGAGGGGACGCTCCGGAGGGGATCGACCGCCGTCTGTATCGCGCCCGTCGTCGGATCGAGCGCGCCGCGGCTGAGAAGAGGCTGGCGATGTATATCGCCTCCGTTTCCTCCCGCACCATCGTCTACAAGGCCCTCGTTCTGGCCCGTGACCTCGACCGGTTCTACCCAGATCTGAAGGATCCCGATTTCGAGACGGACTTCGTCATCTTCCACCAGCGGTTCAGCACCAACACCCTTCCGGCCTGGACGCGGGCCCAGCCCTTCCGAACCCTCTGCCACAACGGGGAGATCAACACCCTCCAGGGGAACATCAACAGCATGCGCGCCCGGGAGGCCGCCCTCGCCTCACCCGCATGGGGGGAAACGCTGGCGGATCTGCGGCCAATCATCGATCCCAACGGCTCCGACTCGGCGATGCTGGATAACGTCGTGGAGTTCTTGATCCACTCCGGCTATGACATCCGCCATGCCCTGCGGATGCTGATCCCGGAGGCCTGGGAGAAGTCCCCGGACCTCGAGGAGGCGGCCCGCGGGTTCTATGCATACCATCAGGGTTTGATGGAGCCATGGGATGGCCCGGCGGCCGTTCTATTCACCGATGGCCGCTTCGTCGGCGCGCTGCTGGATCGCAATGGCCTCCGACCGTTGCGGGTACTGCGCACCGTGGATGGCTTGCTCTACTGCGGCTCGGAGATCGGCGCCCTGGAGGTTCCCCCCGAGCGCATCCTCGAGCTGGGCCGCCTCGGGCCCGGCCAGATGCTGGCGGCCGACCTTCGCACCGGCCGGGTCCAGGGTCACGTTTCCCTCTGCATGGAGCTCAGCGCCCGCCGCCCATATGCGGAGTGGATCCGCCGCCACCGGGTGCGCTTTTCAGAAACCCCAAGGGCGCCCGCGCTATCGGATCCCGAATCCCTCCTCCGACGGCAGATCGCCTTCGGCTACACAGCCGAGGATCTGGCCCTGATCCTTCGCCCCATGGCCCGGACCGGCCAGGAGCCCATCGGATCGATGGGGGACGACACCCCGCTGGGGATGCTCTCCGAGTGGCCCCGGCCACTATATAACTTCTTCAAGCAGCGGTTCGCTCAGGTGACGAATCCGCCCATTGATCCCCTGCGGGAGACCCGGGTGATGTCCCTGACGGTGCTCCTGGGGGAGCGGGCCAATCTGCTGGCGCCGGATGAGCGAGCCGCCCGGTTGATCGAGCTGCCTAGTCCCATCCTCACCTCTGCCCAACTGGAGGCGTTGGAGCGCCTCCCGGACCCCGCCTTCCGATCCGCGCGCTTGCCCATCCGTTGGCCGATCCGCGAGGGGGCGGCCGGCCTGCGCCGGGCCCTGGAGGATCTGTGTCGGGCGGCAGAACAAACCATCGCAGACGGGTGTCACCTGTTGATCCTGAGCGATGAAGGGGTGGGTCCCGAACACGCCCCGATCCCGGCGCTGCTCGCCGTCGGCGTCCTGCACCACCACCTGATCCGAGCCGGCCTGCGGGCCCGGGTGAGCCTCATCGTGGCTTCCGGGGAGCCTCGCGAGGTGCACCACTTCGCGTGCTTGTTGGGCTACGGGGCTTCGGCCATCTGTCCGTATCTGGCGCTCGAGACGGTGGCCGCGATGGCCGCGCGGGAGCGCGAGGGAGGACGCTCGGAGGATCCGGAGGAGGCGGTCCGCCGGTACATCCAGGCGGTTGAGAAAGGCCTGCTGAAGGTCATGGCCCGTATGGGCATCTCCACCTTGGATGCATATACCGGCGCCCAGATCTTCGAATGCATCGGCCTGCAGCGGGAGTTGGTGGAATGGGCCTTCGAGGGGACCCCCGGGGTCTTCGGCCCGGTCGGCCTGGAGGAGATCGCCCGGCGGGCCCAGACCTGGCACCGGGCTGCCTTCGAAGCCGAAACCCTGGAACTCCCCTCCCCCGGCTTCTACAAGCACCGCGCCCGCGGGGAGTTCCACGCCCTGAACCCCGAGGCCATCCGCGCCCTCCAGGAGGCCGTCCGCACCCTGGATGCGTTGGGGGAAGGCTTCCCGCAGGCCTACCGACGGTATCGGGATTTCGCCGCCCACGCCCATCGGGAGCCGGTGGACCTGCGGGATCGATTGCGATGGCGGAGCGACCGAGCTCCGCTCCCCATTGAGCAAGTGGAGCCGGCGGAGGCCATCCTGCGCCGATTCTCCACCGCCGCGATGTCTCACGGGGCCCTCTCCCCGGAGGCGCACGAAGCCCTGGCCATCGCCATGAACCGGCTGGGGCTGCGCGCCAACAGCGGGGAAGGCGGGGAGGACCCGGCCCGCTATGGCACCGAACGCAACTGTCGGGCCAAGCAGGTGGCCTCGGCCCGCTTCGGGGTCACGCCGTACTATCTGATCTCGGCCGAGGAGCTCCAGATCAAGATGGCCCAAGGCTCCAAGCCCGGGGAGGGCGGGCATCTCCCGGCGACGAAGGTGACGCCGGAGATCGCGCGCCTGCGCTTCGCCCAACCCGGCATCGATCTGATCTCGCCACCGCCGCACCATGACATCTACAGCATCGAGGATCTGGCCCAGCTGATTTACGATCTCAAAGCCATCCACCCTCAGGCCCAGGTCTCGGTCAAGCTGGTCTCCACCGTCGGGGTGGGCGTGATCGCCGCGGGGGTGGCCAAGGCGGGGGCGGACATCATCCTCATCAGCGGGCACGCCGGGGGCACCGGTGCCTCGCCGTGGTCCTCCATCAAGAACGCGGGAATCCCATGGGAGGTCGGGCTGGCGGAGGCCCACCGGATGCTGGTCGCATGCGGGCTGCGGGACCGGGTGCGGCTGCGGGTGGATGGGGGATTGCGTACCGGCCGGGATGTTGTGATCGCCGCCCTGCTGGGGGCCGACGAGTTCTCCTTCGG
>NZ_JBHOQJ010000235.1:0-9512 GCF_042408365.1 Thermoflexus sp. | reverse complement strand
CTTTGGTCCGCGGAGGAAGAAGAAAGGGGGGGAGGAGCCATCGGGGGCTGAGGGCCGCCGATGGCGGCCCCCAAACCCCCGCAGGACCACTCCGAAATCAGCGAGGGAAAGATGGAGGAGCTGCCCAGCGGGCCTTCGATTTGCAACTATGAGGGAACAGACTACGAAGCTTTCTGGGGTGCCAATCGGGCCTATGAGGATCTGGCCGAGCGGATCGCCCTGCGGGCGCTGTTGCCTCCCCGAGGCCATCGGCTGGTGGAGATCGGTGCAGGATTCGGCCGCCTGGCCGATCTCTACACCGGCTATGAGGAGATTTATCTCCTGGATTACGCCCGAACGCAGGTGGAGGCCGCGCGGCGCCGGTGGGGCCACGACCCACGCTTTCGGTTCGTGGTGGCGGATCTTTACCACTTGCCCTTTCAGCCAAGCGTCTTGGACACTGTGGTGATGGTCCGGGTGATCCACCACGTTCAGGATGTCCCCCGGGCTCTCCAAGAGATTCGGGAGGCCCTGCGGCCGGGCGGGGTCTTCATTCTGGAGTTCGCCAACAAGCGTCATCTCAAGGCCATCTTCCGCTATGTGATCGGCGCCCAGTCATGGTCACCCTTCGCTCGGGAGCCGGTGGAGTTCGCTCCGCTCCACTTTGATTTCCATCCGGCATGGATGCGGGAGCGTCTGGAGGAGGCTGGCTTTCGAATCCGCCGGGAGCGGGCGGTCTCGCACTTCCGGCATCCGTGGCTCAAGCGTCTGATCCCAGCTTCATGGCTAGCGCGGATGGACGGCTGGATTCAGGACATCGGGGCCCTCTGGAAGCTGACCCCCAGCGTGTTCGTCCAAGCGGAGGTGGATTCACGGGAAGGTCCAGCGGGGGAGGGTCTCTGGCGTTGTCCCGCCTGCTGCCAGCCTGCCGTCGAGGAGGAGGAAGCCGTGGCTTGTCCCAACGGCCACCGCTGGCCCCGGCAGGGCTCGCTGTATCTCATGCGCCCGCTGTAAATGGAACGGGCGTGGGCCGCTGCGACGACGCGCCCTCCGAAAGATCACGGGCCCAGACCGATCCGCCAGATTTCGCCATCGGTCCAAGCCGCGATCCATCGGCGATCCTGGGCATGCCACCCGTGGCGCGGGCCTGAGACCGCCCCGGCCGCCCTGCCCGCGGGTGCCCCGCCCACGAGGAGCCCCCACGCGTTCGCCTGCTGGGCCGCGGCCAGCCCTTGGCGCTCGTCCTTCAGCGCGATCACCGGATCCGCGGAGGTCCCTTTTTCGACCATCCGATAGCGGGTGATCAGCGCCCGTTGCCGGCTGCTCCCCATGGTCCACCCTCCCGGGATCGCCCGAAGCCTCACGCCACCCATCTCAGCCTGTAGCCCGCGGGGGAAGGGGCTCTCTCCGCCCAAGATATGGCGCACGGGATAGTGCGCTTGGAGCCATGCTCCCCCTCGTGTCGCCGCCTCTCCCTCTGCAATGACCGGATCCAAGTGCCGATCGAAAGGCCCCAGCCAGCGCCCCAGCTCCCCTGACGGGAGAGCTCGATCGCCAGACAGCCACAGCGCTCGGTGCCCTTCTGGGGTCTCCAGCAGAAGGGCGCTTCCCCCCTCAAAGAGAACCAGCTTCATCCGGTTGTCCGGCAGATAGGTGAAGGCGATGCCGCTGAGCGCCCCGATCAGCCCCCACCGCGCGGATTGCCAAATCCGTTGGGGAAAGGCCATAAGCACGAAGGAGCAGGAACCCCAGGACACCTCCATAAAAGACCAGCGTTCCCTCTACATAGCCCGGCGCCACCCGAACCGTGGCCAGCGGGCGGTTAAATCGGCGACGCGCACCGCCCAAGCCAGCGGCCACTCAACGGCCCAGCCCAGGGGCGCGGCGAAGCGGCCGATGAGCGCTGCGGCCCAGGGCTGCTGGGATCCCCAAGGCCATCACGAAGGGTTGCATTGGGAGCGCCAGGAGGTTGGCGAGAGGGGCGATGAGGGAGAGTTCCCGGAAGTGATAGGGCATCAGCGGAACGGTCGCGAGCTGGGCCGCTGGGGAGACCCGCAAGGCCTCACGAATTCAGTCCATCAACGCGACGGCCTCGGGATCCCGGAACCATCGGGCCAACGCGGCTTGCGCCCAGCGTTCCAGCAGCGGGGCCAGGAAGAGCAACCCCAAGGTCGCTGCGAAGCTGGAAACCGATGGCCTCCAGCGCCGTTGGCTCCCAGAGGGTCATTGGGAAGGCCGAGAGGCCCAGGGCGTTCAGGGCGTCGTTGCTCCGCCCCAGCGTCCAGGCAATCCCGGTGAGCGCCCCTATGATGGCTGCGCGCACGACCGAAGCCGAGGCACCCACAAAAAGCGTGTAAACAGGGACCATCCGGAGCGTCACCCAGAGGGCTGCCCATCGCCCCAGCAGTCGAGTAAACATCGCGAGGGAGAGGGCGGTGAGCAGGGTGATGCTGTAGCCGGAGATCGGGACGATATGGCTGAGGCCCGAGCGGGCAAGGGCCTGTTCCACGGACCGGGGGATGCCGCTTTCGTCCCCCAAGAGGATGCCGATGAGCAGCCTGGCCTCGGGGTCTGGCGGGATCTCCCGCAAGCGTGCTCGCATATGGTGACGGGCGCGGTAAAGCCACTGCAACAAGGGATTGCCTTCGCCGGTTCGCACACGGGCCCATTCATGCGCTCGGAACTGGCCCAGCACCCCTTGTCGGGCCAGGACCGCCCGCAGGTCGACCTCGGGGTGAATTGGCGATCGACCGGCTCGGCCTCTCACCCGGATCCGATCCCTATATGCCGGCCGTCCTTCCGTGGGATCCACTTGGAGGAGGCCGGTCCCTCCATCCGGGCGGAGCCGGAACCGAGATCCCGCGCCTCGTTCGATCGGATCCTCCACCACCGCACCCTCCACCTGGATTTCTGTGCCATTGGCTACGGCAGCGGCCACGGAGGCGGGCAGGGTAGGGGTGGGGCGCACAGTCCAACGGATCCCGCCGAGGAGGGAGAAGCGTTGGGCCGGTGGGCGATGCCCTAAGGCCCATCGCATCGTGAGAGGGGGGGCCAAAGGGCGAAGAATCAGGTCCAGCGAGGGAAGAGGGGTTCCTGGGGGAGAGCGAGGCGAGCGCAGAGCAGGCCCGCAGTCCATGCCAGCGCGGGCAGGAAGAGCGGAGCGCCGCGCAGATCCGGCATGACAGGTTTCTGCGCTTGGGAAGATAGGGCCATGGTTTTGGAAGGGGCACGAGGGATGGGATTATAGCGGTTACGCCTTCAGCGATTGCACAGCACCATGGGCAGATAAGCCGAGTCGTTCAATTCCTGAATCTGCGTGACGCCTGGATGTTGCTATCGCGCTTCCTCCGTCCAGACTCCCCGCACCGCCGCCGGTCCCTTGCACGGCTGCGCCCTCGGATTCCCCAAGTCCCCATCCGAGCAGTACTCCACGCTCGCGCAACTCCTCAAAAGAGATGTAAAGCCACGCGCCTGCAATACGACCGTCGGGCTTCAGGGGACCGTGGGGGAGAGAGAGGGCAGAGATGGACTATGCTTTTTCCTCTTTGTAAAGCCGTTCCCGGAGGGCCATGATCTCTCGGCGGAGGCGTTCGTTGTGTTCTAACTCGCTCTGCACCTTCTCGATGCCATAGAGCACCGTGGTGTGATCCCGCCCGCCGAAGGCCTCGCCGATCTGGGGCAGCGAGGCGCCCGTCTCCTCCCGCGCCAGATACATCGCCACCTGGCGGGGGTAAACCAGCTCCTTGTTCCGGCGCGGGCCCCGCAGTGCCTCGGCGGGAACCCCGTAGAAGTCGGCCACCACTTCGATAATGCGGTCGATGGAGATGGATTTGCGTCGGGGGAGCAAATCCGCGAGGGCGCTGGTGGCGACTTCCATCGTCAAGGGAAGGCCCATCAGCTGGGCGTAGGCCACCACTCGATTGAGGGCGCCCTCCAGCTCTCGGATGTTGCTCTGGATCTGTCGGGCGATGAACTCCATGACGTCGTCCGGCACATGGACGGCCAGTCCTTCCGCCTTCGCCCGCAGGATGGCGATGCGGGTCTCCAGATCGGGGGGTTGGATGTCGGCGATGAGGCCCCACTCGAAGCGGGAACGGAGGCGCTCCTCCAAGGTCACCAGCGCCCGGGGCGGCCGGTCGCTGGAGATCACCAGCTGCTTGCCGTTGCTATGGAGGGTGTTGAAGGTGTGGAAGAACTCCTCCTGGGTGCTTTCCTTCCCGGCGATAAACTGGATGTCGTCGATCAGGAGAATGTCGATGGAGCGGTATTTGTCCCGGAACTGGTCGGTGGTCTGAGCCCGGATGGCGTTGATCAGGTCGTTGGTGAACTCCTCGGATGAGACGTAAAGAACCCGCAGGCCCTTGCGCACGCAGATATGGCCGATGGCGTGCAGCAGGTGGGTCTTGCCCAGCCCTACGCCGCCATAGATGAAGAGCGGGTTGTACGTCTGAGCGGGCCGCTCCGCCACCGCGAGCGCAGCTGCATGGGCCAGCCGGTTGCTGGGGCCCACGACGAAGGTCTCGAAGGTGTAACGGGGGTTCAGCCGTTGCATCCACGGGGAAGCGGCCGCTGCGTCCTCATCGCCTGGATTGGGGGCGGAGGATTGGAGACGGCCGTTCTCATACACCACGAAGTCCACCGCGACCGGCCGCCCCACCACACCCGCCAGCGTGCGGGTGATCACTGTCCGCAGCCGGTGCTCCAGCCAGTCCCGCGCGTAGGCGCTGCGAACGCCGATAACGAACGTATCCCCTTGCACAGAAACCACCTGTGTCCCCTTCACCCAGGTCTCGAAGGTCGGCTTGGGGATCTGCCACTGGAGCTCGTTCAAGACGGTTTGCCAGAGCTCATTCGGATTTCCGATGGTTGTCATCTTTTTCATCCTCCATCTCATCGCAATACACGAGCCATAATCCGTGGCGCCCGCCGATCCGATTCGTTACTGCTTGATGGACTATTGAGGAAGCGATCACTCTGGGAGGTCACTGAAGGCTGTTTTACGGCTCCCGAAACCCCATGTTGGGAGAGTTCTACCCTTCGTCTTAATGAAGAAGCTCGAGCCGCGAGGCCTTGAAAACCTTGTTCGCTGTCCAAGCAGCGCTTGGACAGCGTGCCCCTTAAACTCCTCAAAGGGTGCCCTTACGATTCTACGCGGGGTGGGCGCTGCAGGCAATCCCATGAGGGCTATCTTAACCTTCCGGTTTTCCACAGAGTTTTCCACACCTTTTCATCCAGTAATCCCCAGCCCTGGGCCCGTTGTCCGCAACCATCTCTTTCAAGGGCTGGGGTTATTCACAGATTTCTCCACATCCATTGCAATCGAGCAAGGTTTGGCCGTCGCTCCAGGTTCGGACCCCTCAAAGTTCGCGATTGTGGTTATAATCCAGAGAGGGCCATGGAGGGCCCCAGCAGGTGTATCACTTTCTGAAGGAGGCAGATGTGAAGCGGCTGATGATCACCGGCGGGGCTGGATTCATCGGCTCCAACTTTGTACGCTGGACCCTGGAGACATATCCCGATGCATATGTGTTGGTTTATGACAAGCTGACCTATGCAGGGAACTTGGACAACCTGAAAGATGTGGCGGAGCGGTTCCGCGGTCGCTATGCCTTTGTCCGTGGCGACATCTGCGATGCGCAAGCAGTGCATGAGGCCATCCGTACCCATCGGATCGAAGCCATTATCAACTTCGCCGCCGAATCTCACGTGGACCGTTCGCTGATGGAGCCAGGCAGCTTCGTCCAGACCGACGTCTTCGGGACCTACGTGCTGTTAGAGGCGGCCCGGATCTTTGGGCTACGCTACCACCAGGTCTCCACCGACGAGGTTTACGGCGAGGTGTTAGAAGGCGCCTCCACGGAGGAGGATCCGCTGAAGCCGCGCAGCCCCTATTCCGCCAGCAAGGCGGGGGCGGATCTCCTCTGTCTGGCCTATTACACAAGCTTCGGGGTTCCTGTGACGATCACCCGAGGTTCCAATAACATCGGCCCTTATCAGTATCCTGAGAAATTCGTTCCCCTGTGTATCACCAACGCCATCGATGATGAGCCGCTTCCTGTTTACGGGGATGGGCAACAGATGAGAGACTACCAGTATGTGCTCGACCATTGTGAGGGCATCGATCTGGTCCTGCGAAAGGGGACACCGGGGGAGATCTACAATCTGGGGACAGGGATTTCGACGCCGAACATCGAGGTGGCGAAGAAGATCTTGGACCTCCTGGGCAAGCCGTATTCGCTGATCCGTCTGGTGCCGGACCGGCCGGGGCACGATCGGCGTTATGCCTTGGATATCTCGAAGATCCTGGCCCTGGGTTGGCGCAGCCGGCATACGCTGGATGAGGCGCTGGAGAAGACGGTGCGCTGGTATGTGGAGAATGAGTGGTGGTGGCGCAGGATTAAGTCGGGGGAATACCGAGAATACTACCGCCGTCAGTATGCGGAGCGCCTGGCTCAAAGCCGGCCCGCGTTCATTTCGTGAACCCCGGGGCCTTTTCGTCGACTGATGAAATTTAACAGATTAATCTGCACATTCCACGCTGAGGATACGCCGTGAGAGAAATGGGGGCCTCACCCTCCTTTCTCCCCCCTAAAATTTAAACTTCACCAGTCGGCCTCTTCGGGCCTTGGGCCGAGGGATGGCCTGCGCCGTCCTTTCAGAAGACGTCCACGAAGGTGGACGCCTGGCGCGAAAGCCCCTAAGAAGGCCGATTTCCAACCGGCGCAAAAGGCAGCGTGCCCATCATTTCGTGAGGGCACCTCCAAGGGGTGCCCCGTGGACCAGGCACAAGGCCTGCCCCTACTCGGGTTCGATGATCATGCGAACCGCCATCGTCCGCTCGACCCCTCGCCACAACAGCAGCACCTCTTCGTGAACATGGCCCCGAACGCGCACGGTGCGCCGATCCCTGACCCGGGCGATCCCCAGTCGGATGAGATCCTCCGGATCCACCGGGATCAAAGCGGTCGCGATCCGCGCGCCCTCGGCGGAGAAGGTGCCCGAGAGGGCGATGGCCAGCGGGGGGCGCTCTTCTTCGTAGGCCCGCCAGAACCCCGAATCGCGCCCGATCCAGCAGAACACATCGGGCGTCTCCAGGGTTCGCCGCTTCCAATCCACCAGCCCGACCATGTCCGGGAAACCGGTGGCCAGATAGCCGGCCAGCCGCCGCTCATCCACCTGTTCGGGGATCGAGCGGTCCCAACCGCCGGGTTCCTCCGCGAAGAGCAACCGCATCCGCGATCGCAGATCTGGTAGATAGATGTTCGCCGCCTCATCCAGGACGCGGTCTGCGAACCCAAGGGCCCGCGCTTCCTCAGCGGCCGCCGAGGGATCTTGGGCATAGCGCTGCATATAGCGAATCAGGGCCCCGAGGGCGGCGTTTAGATCCCCCTGACGGTTCGGCGGGGGTCCGTAGCCGGGCAAGCGCCAGGGGCGGCCGACCGCGAGGAGGGATACAGCGGCGATCAAGCTGTCGAAGATCTCCTCCGACTCCCCAACCGCCTGGGCGGTGAGCAGGGGAATGGCCAAGCGGGCTGGGAGGCCCAGTTCCAGGATCTGATAGCCTCGTGGAGTGATCTGCCCTCGGTGATCCAGCGCCTCGAGTCGCCGCAATAGGCGTGTCGCCTCCTCCACAGCCTCCCGGGAGGGCGGATCGGGCAGGGGAAGCTCCCGCACCCCAAGCCTTAGCGCTGCGCCCACCAGTACGATCCGCTCCGGCGAGGAGCGGAGGGTCTCCGGGGGCCGCGCCACCTCCCGCAGTTCCTCCTTCCGAAAACATCGGATACAGATCCCCGGCGCGGTCCGCCCGGCGCGCCCGGCCCGCTGGGCGGCCTCCGCCTGGGAGATCGCCACCACCGGCAGCCGCACGAACCCTCGCGCATCCGACTCGCTCCGACGCACCAACCCGAGATCCAGCACCAGGCCGGCGTTCATGGTCAGGGAGACCCCAGCCAGCTCGGTGCTCACAAAGATCCGCGTCTCGCTGCGGTCGGCGGCCTTCTCCACCACCGCCTCCTGCTCGCTCACGGCCATCGCCCCGTAGAGGGAGATCACCTCGTTGCGGAACTCCGATCGCAGCGTCTCCACCGTGGCCTCGATCTCCCGAACCCCAGGCATGAAGATCAAGGCATGGAGGGGGATCCCTAAGTGAGCGATTCGGAGCTCATCCCCCCGGATCTCCACCTCGGTCCCCTGGAATTTCAGGTGGCGGTAGCGGCGGAGGGCCTTTAAGACCACCTGGGCGGGCTGATCCACCCGGACGGGGAAGCGGACGGGCCACTCGATGACCCGGATGGGGTATTGCGGGGCCGGGAGCTCGATCTCCACAATCTCGTATCCGAACCGTCGAGCGATGCGGGCGATCCGCTCCTCCACTTGCTCTAAGGTGGCCGACATCACAGCGAACGAGCGGCCTTCCTTAAGAATCAGGGCGAAAGCCAGATCGCCCTCCATCTGGCGGAGGTGGATCTCATCCACAATCGGGAAGATCTCTGAGAGGCCCTGGCTGAGGATGTATTGGATCATGATCCCCGTGGTCACGTAGGCCACGTGCACGTCCAACATCCCGTAGGGCAGCGTGTGGCTGCCTCGCACGGCGTATCCGACGCGCCCTCGTAGGATCAGCTGATGCCCACCGGCGAACCGATAGACATCGGGGTGCAGATCGGGCGGCAGCTCGTAGATCCCATCCCGGGTCCGGTGGTTCACATACCATGCCAGGGAGATCGCCGCCGCCCGGGTGGGAACCGCCACCATGGCCGGCTTGTCGGCCCAGGCGGCCAAGAGGAATGGCACCACGGTGGATTTCCCGGATCCCGGTGGGCCTTTGACCAGATACATCGTTCGCACGGCGGATTTCCCACGACGCTCCATAAGCCCCCTTTCTTAGGTAAAGCGTTTTCGATGGGCACGTTGAGTGCCTTGGTGCCCGTCCGATACGTCAGACTCAGAGCGGGCCTTCATTCGCCGAATTGTGAAGGGCTCTTCCCGCCATCGAACGTCGGATCGAACCGGAGGCCTGTAACTTGTGTTAGCAAGAAGAAGACGGACGCTCATGAAATTTAACAAATTAACCCGAACATTCCACGCTGAGGATACGCCGTGAGGGAAACGGGAGGCCCCCCAAACCCCCATAGGGGGTTCATTTTTTAAACTTGCCAAGCGCCCTGCTACGAGCAGGTTTTCGTTCGTAGTAAGGCGCTTCGGTGCCTGTTTGATGCGTCAGGCCCAGAACGGGCCTTTACGAACAACGGGCTCGTCTCCCGGAGGGATTTTACTCTCTTATTCGATCTGTGGGTGGGCTATCCGGCTTAACCATGCTTTAAATGCGCGCCAAGCTTCCGCATCGGTTTTATGGCCCCCTGCATGCTCGATGCACGTCGTTTCCGCCCCCAAGCGCTTCAATTGCTCGCACAGCTGACGAGCGCGTTCGATGGGGACCAGGGGATCGTGGAGGCCATGGGCGATAAAAACCGGAAAGCCCAACTGGGAAGGGGGCTTTATAGAATCGGGGGATTCGAGCAGGAATCCGCTGA
>NZ_JBHOQJ010000228.1:0-4784 GCF_042408365.1 Thermoflexus sp. | reverse complement strand
CTTCGGCGTCCGGCTCGCCCTAAACCCCCAGGGGATTAAAACCAAAAATCAAATTCGGAATTGAAGGAAATTTGGCCGCACAGTTCCAAAGCCCGCAGGCATCTTCCTTGAGGAGGAAACGATTGATGGCCCGCGCGCTTCCACCTGAAGCATTGCGTCGCACCGTGGATCCAAGCGTCCTTCCTTTGCGCTCCACCGAAGAGCTCCCGCCCCTGGCGGGATTAATCGGGCAACCCCGAGCGGTGGCCGCCCTGGAATTCGGCTTGGACATCCCCGACCAGGGCTTCAATATCTACGTGGCGGGTCCCCCAGGGGTCGGGCGGATGACCGGCGTTCAGATGTTCCTGGAGGCCCGGGCGAAAACCCAGCCCACGCCGCCCGACTGGTGCTACGTGTATAACTTCCAGGACCCCGCGCGCCCCCGTGCCCTTCGCCTGCCGCCTGGAAAGGGTCGCGAGCTGCGCCGCGACATGCAACAGCTCATCGAAGCGGTCCGCCGGGAGATCCCCCGCGTCTTCGAGAGCGACGAATACAACGCCCGCCGGGAGGCCATCCTGAAGGAGGTCAATCAGCAACGGGAGGAGATCCTCCAACGGTTGAACCAGCGGGCGATGGCTCAAGAGATGAGGGTGGAGGTCACCCCCATGGGGATCGCGGTGATCCCCCTCTTGGGCGGTCGCCCAATCACCGAGCAGCAGCTCGCCGCTCTGCCTCCCGCAATGCAAGAGCTGCTGCGCCGGCGCCGGGAGGCCTTCGAAGAGGAGGTGAAACAAGCGATTAAAGAGATCCGCCAACTGGAGCGGGCCGCTCAAGAGCGTGTGCGACAACTCAACCGGGAGATCGCCCTCTTTGTGGTGGAAGGGTTAATGGACGATCTCTTTGAGAAATACCGGGATCTCCCGGAGGTGCTCGCTTACCTTAAGGCCGTCCAGGATGACATTGTGGAGAACGTGGATCAGTTCCGGGGTCGGGAAGAGGGCCAGGCCCTCCCCTTCCCTCTCCCCTTGCCCGCCTTCGCAGATATGGCCTTGCGCAAATACGCGGTCAATGTGCTGGTGGACAACGCGGAGCAACAGGGGGCCCCGGTGGTCATCGAATGGAACCCCACCTTTCCTAACGTCTTCGGGCGCCTGGAGAAAGAGAGCCTGCTGGGGGTGCTGCACACCGATTTCACCCTCATCCGCGCGGGTGCCCTTCATCGGGCCAACGGGGGCTACTTGGTGATGCCCGTGGAGGGGGTGCTCCTGAACCCCTTCGTCTGGGAGGGCCTGAAGCGCACCCTGCGCCAGCGGGCCATCGAGATCGAGGAGCCCGGGGAGCGGGTGGGACTGCTCACCACCCGCACCCTGGACCCGGAGCCGATCCCCCTCAACGTGAAGGTCATCCTCATCGGCAGCCCCCTGCTCTATCACCTGCTGTATCTCTACGATGAGGAATTCAGCGAGCTCTTCAAGGTGAAGGCGGACTTCGACATTGAGATGCCGTGGGACGAGAACGGGGTGCGGGATTACATCGCCTTGATCAGCACCCTCTGCCGGAAGGAAGGGTTGTGCCACCTCGACGCAGGGGCGGTGGCGCGGGTCATCGAATACGGCAGCCGGCTGGCGGAAGATCAAAACCGGCTCTCCACCCGGTTCGCCGAGATCGCCGATTTGGTGCGGGAGGCCAACTTCTGGGCCCGCAAAGCAGGCTCCCACATCGTGACTGCGGAGCATGTCCGCCAAGCCCTCGAGGCCAAGATCTACCGGTCGAACCTGATCGAAGAACGCATCCGGCAGCTGATCGCCGAGGGCACTTTGCTCATCGATATCGAGGGGGCAAAAGTCGGCCAGGTCAATGGCCTCTCGATCCTGGATCTCGGAGATTACCGCTTCGGCCGGCCGAACCGGATCACAGCGACCGTTGCCCTGGGCCGGGAGGGAGTGATCGACATCGAGCGGGAGGCCCGGCTGGGCGGGCCGATCCACACGAAGGGGGTGCTGATCCTAAGCGGATACCTCGCCTCCAAATACGCCCAGGACAAACCGCTCACCCTCTCCGCCCGCCTGGTGTTCGAGCAGTCCTATTCCGGCGTGGAGGGGGACAGCGCCTCGTGTGCGGAGCTCTGCGCGCTGCTCTCCGCCCTGGCCGATGTCCCGATCCGTCAGGGCATCGCCATCACCGGATCGATCAACCAGAAAGGAGAGCTGCAGGCCATCGGCGGGGTGAACGAGAAAATCGAGGGCTTTTATTACACCTGCAAGATCAAGGGGCTTACCGGAGAGCAGGGCGTCATCATCCCCGAGGCCAACGTCCGCAACCTGATGCTCCGAGAGGAGGTGGTGGAAGCCGTCCGCGAGGGGAAGTTCCATATCTGGGCTGCTCGCACCGTGGACGAGGCCATCGAGATCCTGACCGGCCTGCCCGCGGGCGAGCGGGGGCCTGATGGGAAATATCCTGAGGGGACGATCAACGCGCGGGTGGATCAGCGATTGCGAGAGATGGCTGAGACGCTGCAACGCTTCGGCCGGGAGGAACGCCCGGAGCGGAAGGAGCAGGAATCCCAGAAAAACCAGAAAAATGAATAAGATGTGGGGGGCCTCCGAAGGCGGCCCCCCACCTCAAAAACATTTTTCATCCCTCCCCCCCGCGGCCCTTTCGGCCGCGGGGAGATAAGGAGGGGCAAGGAAGAGCGGGGCTTGTCCGTACGAATGGAAGGCCCAGACGGGGAATCGCGCCGCCCCCTTGTTCCCCAAAAGAGGACGTGAGAGGACGCGATGGATAAAGAGACACTGATCCGGCGAATCCAAGAGGAGCGGGAGCGCCTCCTGAAGGCCCTGGAAGGGCTCCCCCCAGAGGCGCTGAGCCAGGAGCCGGTCTTCGGGGAGTGGACCGTCAAGGACATCCTGGCCCACATCGCTGTGTGGCAGGGGCGGTTGATCACCATCCTTTTCCAGCTGGAGCAGGGGCGCCGCCCGAAAGATCTCGGCCTCTCGGAGGCCGAAGTGGACGCCCTGAACGAACGCTTTTACCTTGAACAGAAGGATCGCCCGCTGGAGCGGGTGCTGGCGGATTTCCATGGAACGTATCAGCAGCTGTTGAAACGGCTGGACCGCTTCTCGGATGCAGACCTCACGCAACCCGGACGCTTCCCCGGCGTCTCCGGCCCGCTTTGGGAGCTCATCGCGGCGGACACATTCGAGCATGACGCTGAGCACCGGGTGGATATTGAGCGGTGGCTGGAGCGGAGGCGGGCAGCTGGATAGACAGGAGTTGCGTAACCCAGGGGTCTTGCGGCAAAGCTCCCCCCTTACCCCACCGTCACGCTCAAGGACCACTCGATCTCCTGGAGCGGCGGCAACAGGCCGAAGGTCCCCCACTCCCGGATCGCGCTCGCTAGATCATCCGGTGCCCCAATCGACGGTTCCAGCCCCAGATTCTGGTAAGGGGGCGTATCCGCCCCAGACCATCCCCCGGCGTTGATCCACAAGCCCAGGTGGGTGATCGGGCCGCGCCAGCCCATCTCCCACCACGCGCCGCTCGGATGGATCAGACGAACCCAGGAGGCGGCCGGCCGGAGGAACAACTTCAAGGCCCAACCGCCCTCCGGGTCCGGCTCTTGGAGGTCTAGAACGCCTCCTGCCACTGGAAGCCGGGGCCAGGAGAAAACAGCGGTCTGCGGGGAAACGCCGATCGCCGCGGCGATTCGCCCCGTCGCTGGCCCAGGAACCAGCACGCGCGTCCCAGGCAACAGCGGGAGCAGGGGGTGAGCCGCCCAGAGAAAGTAGAAGGTATGCTCCGCGTCGTTCCATAGGCGATAGCGGATTTGGACGCTGGGGCGATCGGCCTCCAGGATGAGCGCGCGCTCAAAGCGGTAAGGGAAACGACGGCCCGCAGCCGCTCCGGTGACAATGATCCGCTTCCCCTGCTCGATGCGGGCCTGCACTTTCCAGGGTTGCAGCCACAGCTCCCCATGATCCGGGATCGGAGCTCCTGCCCATGGATCGGCCGGGTAAGCCCCCGGAGCCACTGCAGGGAAACACTCATCCCAACCCCCCAGGTCGAACGCTCGAACGTAGCTGGCCTCGCCCGGAGGGAGCCGCCAGGACAAATAGGGGTTCTGCCACAGCCAGGAAAGGCCTCGGCGCCGGTCCTCCCATGCCGCGATCTTCCCTCCCAGATCCGGGATGATCGTGAGCGCGAGGGGGCCGTTCTCCAGCCGCAGCGCTGGGAGCCCGTGCTCCATCACCTCCCGTACTCGAAGGACGCTCATGGCTGGCGGAGGCCGCGGACTTCCAGGACGGGCAACACGAAGAGGAAACCGGTCTCCGGCTCCTCGAAACGGCCGACGATCCTCTCGGTCTCCTGAATCAACCGTTCTAGATCGAAGTCGTCCGGGAGGACGGAGAACAGCGTCCGGTGATGGAAAGCGGTCTCAGCGCTTTCCAGGATGGAGCGCAAGGAAGGAACCAAAGGCAGGTCCTCTCGTCCCACCCACTGGCGCAGGGAGGCCATCCCGATGGTGTCGATCATCGTCACCCCAGGGACCCCTAAAGCCTCCCAAGCACGCAGCACCTCATGAACCTTCTCTAAATTCGGGATCACGACCACAACGCATTTCGGCATCCGAACCTCCAGGGATCGACTTGGAACTTCCGATACCGGTGTGGAGCAGGCAGCTCCCCGCCTCCCTTGGCATCACGGGATCTTTGGCTTTGGACCAACGGACAGCCCAGCCTCTCGTCCGGGCCATCTCCCTTCTCGCGGCCTGAAGGGCCGCGGGGGAAACCGCATGGTTTTGGGGT
>NZ_JBHOQJ010000224.1:0-30645 GCF_042408365.1 Thermoflexus sp. | reverse complement strand
GCTTCGGAATCTGGGGGTATAGGGCGCTGCGCCTTGCCGCGGGGCATCCGGACCCCGGGGTCCGGATGCCCCGCGGCAAGGCGCAGCGCCCTATACCCCCAGATTCCGAAGCTGTTTCAGAAGCTCCGGCAGGAGCATCGGCTTCAGGACCCGCCACGCCGCCTCGATGCCATGCTGGGGATCCTCGTAGTCCTCCGGGTGGGCCTCGATGGCCTCCTGGGTCACCCGGGCCACCCGGGCCGGCTCCGCCGCCGGCAGCGGCGCCACCTCGATCAGGGTGGGGGGCTGCCAACGCCCGCCCACCCGGGCCCGCAGCCAGGCCGTCCGGGGGGGCAGGTCCATCGTCATCGGCCCGTAGCGGAGGTCCGCCGAGAGGATCCGCTCGATCTCCTCCCGGTCCGAGGGGTCCGGCGAGAAGAAGGCTTGGACGGAGCTGGCAGCGAGCAGCGCCTCGACCACCGGCTCGAAGCCCTCCAGGTTCCGCAGCATCTGGATCCCCTGGGCCAGGAGGAACAGATGGGCCCCGAACTTCGCTCCCTCCGCCAGGATCTGCTCCAGGGCCATCCCCCCGGCCACCTCCTGGGCCTCATCGATAACGATCAGGGTGGGATAGGGGTGGCGGGGGCTGGCAGTTTTCCGGAATGCCGCTTCCCATACGTTGTAGAAGACCGCCGAAAGCAGGGCCGCCGCCTCCCGCCCCATCCGCCCGGAGTCCGCCTGGACCACGATCCAAGCCTTCTCCCGAATCCAGCGCTCCACGTCCGCGAAGCGCTGCTGATGGAGGGCTTGGAAGAGCCAGGAAGACGCGTGGATCTGCGCGACCCGGGCGCTGATGGGGGAGATCACCTCGGTCAGCCACCGCTGCGACCAGCTCCCGTTTCGCACAGCGATCTGGTCGAAGAGGAGGTCCAGCAGGAGCGACAGCATCTGCGCCTCCTGGGGGATCCGGTTCAGGAGCTGCTGCCGCCACTTCGGGTTGTAGGCCAAGAACACGAGGTGCAGAAGGCCCAAGCGCCGGCCCTCCCCCTCCAGCTGGTTGTAGGCGTGGCCCACCCGCGAGAGCCCGATCAGCACCGCCTGCATCCGGTGCCCCCAGGAATCGGGCCACAGCCGCTTGCCCACCTGGATCAGGGCGTTAATGGCCCATGAGAAATCCGGGGCGGCCAGCAGGTTGAGGGGGACTACCTTGGGGTGGAGGGGATCCAGCACCCGCAGCCGTTGGATCGCCCTCGCCCGCCGGCTCGGCGGGAGCCGGTCGATCGCATCCAGGAAGGCGTCGGCCAGGGAGCGGTGGGGGTCGATGAGGAGGATCCCCGGCGGGTCCTCCTGCTCGAGGGCCGCCCGCAGGACCGCGAAGGCGAAGGAGGACTTGCCGCTCCGGGAGCCCCCGATCACCATCCCGTGGGCGTCCAGCTCGATCCCCACCGGCTCCCCCGTGGCCACCGCCCGCCCCACGATCAAGGGGGCCGACCGCAAAGCGGCGGACGGCGGCGGGGCGGGGACCTCCGCGATCCCCTCGGGGTCCAGCACGGCGGTGGGCTCCCCCGTTTCAGGGGGCGCCAACAGCTCCGCCAGCTCCCCGGCCGACAGGGGGATCGCCCAGGCCTCTAGGCGGGCCTCCGGGCTCACCGGCTTCCATCGCCCCATCCCCTCCAGCGGGAAGAGGGCGGGCACGAGATCCCCCTCCCCTTCCACCGCCACGGCCAGCGCCACCCGCAGCAGGGGCCCTCGCGCCCGGGCCTCTAAGATCTCCCGGGGGACCGAGCGCCACTGCAGCCATCGGCGCTCCAGTTCAGCCCCCACCCAAAACCACGCGTAGCCGCACAGCATCGCCAGGGTCCCCTCGGCGGGGGTCCAGAAGCCCGCGGCGATCCCCCCGCCGGCGATCGCGGCCACCAGGATCCCGAGGGTCCGGATCGCCCGGGCCAGCCCCAGCCGCAGGGCCCAGGGATTGGGGGCGCTGCCCGTCACGCCCCCCTCGGTGCCATAGGCGTAGGCCGAGAGGGCCCGGAGGCGGGCCTGGAGCGCTGGGTCCCGGCCGAAGAGGTGCACCTCCAGGCGGACGGGGGCTCTCAGGGCGCGGGCAAGCTGCTGAAGCTCCCCCGACCACGTCAGGAAGGCGTCGGCACCCCTGAAGGCCAAGCCCGGCAGCGCCTCCTGAGCCTGCAGGACCCACCGCCGGGCCGCCGGCGGCAACCCCGGAGCCGACTTCCAGCGGGCCGCATGGCGGAACAGCGCCGCGAAGGCTTGGGCGGCCTCCTCCGAGATCCCCATCCCCCACACAGAGATCCCCTGCGAGGTCGCCCGCACCGCGATCATCGCCCCCGACGGCAGGGAGGACAGCCACGAGGCCATCCGGGGGCGGAGCTCCGGAATCGGAATAGGGGGCAGAAGTAACCTAAACATGATGTAACCTCCTTTTTAAAGTTTTCGGTATGCATTACAGCCAAAATAGGCCAAGGGTGCCCAACCGGCCTTCGGATCGGGTCGCGCCCGATGGGGCTGGCTACGGACGCGTACCCCGTCCTCCGCATCGAGCCCCCTTAGTACTTATCGTAGCAGGATCCCCCACCCCAATGGGCTAACTAGGGGAAGCGGCCCCATTCCCCCGGGTGCCACAAGGCCTATCCCCGCCAGACGATCATCGCGGTCGACGACGAGGGGCGCGTCTCGACGCCCGGCTCCCAACGCGATTGGAGCCTGACGGTGGAATCGGGGATGCGGGTTTCGATGGACTACAGAACGACTACCCGGACCGAAGCATGGCCACCCCGCACCGGGCGCGTCGGAATCCTCCCTTGCTTCCGGATCCGAAGCGGGCCCATTGGGGATGGGCTTCGGTGCGGATGGGGATGGAGCATACGCTTAGCTGGTTGCAGCGCTTTCGGATCTTGGCATCGGTGTTCCGTCCTATGCTTTCCCTCAATGACGCGGTGGTTCTGGCGGCGGTGGGGCTGGTGAACTTCCGGATGGATCGACAGTGCCGGAAGGCGGCAGGCGTCGCCTCATCCGTTCTCCCGCCCCGAAGGGTGGAACGGCCCCCCGACGGGAAAAATGATTGTGCAAGAAGCCTATAAGATCCTTCGGCGAGAGGGGTTTCCAAAGGTGCGGGAGGCGAAGCGGGAGCGGATCCCCCAGACAAATTTCCAGGCCAAAGGGGGGCCTGGGAGGTCAATGCCGTGGAGGGACGAAAAGGGGGATGGCTGGCTCGCGGAACCCATACCCGTGCGCATGAAAGGAGCCCCAAGGGGTTGGGGAAAGCGAGGCAGGGGGTGGGATCTCTTCCGAAGGGGGTGCGGACGGATCGGGATGCGGGTGGGGTGGGGCGGGACGGGGGCTTCCCCGTCGGTTCCCGCTGGGGCGATGGGGTTTAGGGGGGAACACCAGCGGATTCCGGTGGGGCTGCCTGACCGGAATGGGGGGTGGAGCGGGATGCGAGGGCGATCGAGGAGAACGACGCGGGGGAAGTGGGAGGGGTGGAGGTGTGACGGGAAGTCTGGAACTATGGGAAGAGGTTTCGCTCGGAGGGATTCGGGCGCGATGAAGGGCGGGCGAGTTTGGAGATGCGGCGGGGATGGAGAAGCGGCGGGAGGTCGTGGGGACGCGGCGGGCGGGTCGGACGGGGAAGGCGAGTCTGTGGGGAAAGGGGTTCGGGTGGGAAAGCGGGCGGCCGGCCCAGCGGTTCGCATCATTTTGATGGCGAAGGGGACCAAGTCAAGATCCTCGCGCGCGATGCGTGGGGGAGGGTGTGGGAGGAGCGGGTTTTGGGATGATTCACCGAAGATGGGCTGTGGGCGGGGTGGGCGGAGGAGGGTTCAAACGAGCGTTGTCCGACCTACGTTTAAGTGACACCATGGCCCTCTCCCCCGACGGGAAGACCCTGGCGGCCGCCTCCCCGGAGGCCGCGGCCCCAAAGCTGTTGGTGGTTGCTCCCTCCACGGCGCCCGGCAGATCGCCCTCTGCAGCGGGCGCCCTCCCCCTCGGGCAGAAGGCAATGGGCCTCGAGCTGTTCTCCGTCCCGGAGCGGGCCCAGTTCGGCGTACAGCCTGCCCGAAATCAGACCATGCACCGCTGAACCTCCCATAAGCATTTTTGTCGATCCAACTGGACCGGGGATTCTCACACCATGGGGGCCGGATCCGCTGGGGCTGTCAAGCCCGACCTCGTGCTTATCACGGAAGTTTGGGGGGAAAGCGATGCGACCTTGATTCCCGGGGAACAAGCCGTTGCGGCTTATTTTGCTGATCCGTTGGGCCCTCTTATCGGGCTCCGGGAGATCCCTACTCTCCCCAACGGGCCAGTGGAGCCCACCACCCAACCGAAGGCCGGAGCGGCCGGGTCCGGGGAAACCCCGCACGCGTTAGAATTCCAGTGAGGTTCAAACGGGAGATGGGTAGGTGGATGAGGAGCTCGAAGCGCTGTGGTCCGAGAAGCTGGATGAGGCGTGGCGCGATCTGATGCTGGAGGGGTGGATCCGGGATCGGGCTCCCGTTTGGTTTTGGCCCCTCCTCCGCCAAGCCCGGGTCATCCCCTCAGAGCAGCTGGCCGATCGGACGGAGACGGCCTGGGAGGTCGGTCGGATCACGGAGGAGGAGCTCTTCGATGCTTTGAGGATCGCCTTGGTGGTGGAAGGCCTCCATCGCCGGGAAAGGCGAAGGATCCTTTTGGGGGTAGAGGTCGCCCGACAGGGGAAGGCCCACCACGTCCATCGGGCCTTCCCCTGTCGGGCGAAGCTCCTGGCCCGGGCTTTCGAGGAGGAGGTTTGGCCAATGGTGGCCTCCGAGGCCTTGGATCCGGCCGCCCAGGAGGCCGCCCGAAGGCTCGGGGTACGGTGGGCCCGCGTGGAGGAGGATCGGGGAGAGAAACGCATACGGTTCTTCGCCCCCGAGAAGATCCCCGCTCCCTAAAAGGCGCGGTGGGAATCGAACCCACGTCTGGGCGTTTGCAGACCCCCGCCTGAGCCCCTCGGCCACGCCGCCGATTTTATTTTTACCTGTCTGCGCTCGAAGGCAGAACAGATGGCGCGATTCAAGCGCCGCGTTTCCTTCCGGCGGCCCCGTTCCGGCCGATGAGCGCTTTCCGGATCCGCAGGGGGCGGGCCAGGGCGGCCCGCAACACCTCGTCCATGGTCTCCACGAAGATCAAGGTCATCCCCCGGATCTCCCCCCGGGGCAGCTCCACCAGGTCCCGCTGGTTCTTCTTCGGCAGGATCACCCGCTGGATCCCCGCCCGATGGGCGGCCAGGATCTTCTCCTTCAGCCCCCCGATGGGCAGCACCCGGCCCCGCAGGGTGATCTCCCCCGTCATCGCCGTGTCCCGCCGCACCGGGATCCCCGTGAAGGCCGACACCAGCGCCGTGGCGATGGTGATCCCCGCCGAGGGCCCGTCCTTCGGGATGGCCCCCTCAGGCACATGGATGTGCACGTCGGTCTTCTCGAAGCGCTTCGGGCGGATGCCGAAGTCCCGCGCCCGGGAGCGCAGGTAGCTCATCGCCGCCTGGGCCGACTCCTGCATGACCTCCCCCAGCTGCCCGGTAAGGAGCAGCGCCCCCTTCCCCTCCATCAGGGTGACCTCCACCGGCATGACCTCGCCCCCCGCCTCGGTCCAGGCCAGGGCCATGGCCACCCCCACCTGATCGGTCTCCTCCGCCCGGCCGTAATCGTAGCGGGGCGGGCCCAGATAGCGCTCCAGGGCCGCGGGGGTGATGACCCGCCGGTACGGCTTCCCCTCGGCGACCAGCCGCGCCGTCTTGCGGCAGATGGCCGCGATCTCCCGCTCCAGGTTCCGCACCCCCGCCTCCGAGGTGTACTCCCGGATGATCCGCCGGAGGGCGGCGTCCGTGATCTTCAGGGGGACCCCCTCCAGCCCGTTCTCGGCGATCTGGCGCGGGATCAGGAACCGCCGGGCGATCTGCACCTTCTCCCCCTCGGTGTAGCCCGGGAACTCGATCACCTCCAGCCGGTCCCGCAACGCCGGCGGCACCGTGTCCAGGATGTTGGCCGTGGTGATGAAGAGGACCTTCGACAGGTTATAGGGGATCTCCAGATAGTGATCCGAGAAGGCGTGGTTCTGCTCGGGGTCCAGCACCTCCAACAGCGCTGCCGCCGGATCCCCCCGGAAGTCCACCCCGATCTTGTCGATCTCATCCAGCATGAAGACCGGGTTGATGGTCCCCGCCCGGGCCATGCCCTGGAGGATCCGCCCGGGCAGCGCCCCGATGTAGGTGCGGCGATGCCCCCGGATCTCCGCCTCGTCGTGGATCCCGCCCAGGGAGACGCGAACGAACCGCCGCCCCAGGGCCTCGGCGATGGCCTTGCCCAGGGAGGTCTTGCCCGTCCCCGGCGGCCCCACGAAGCACAGGATGGGGCTGCGGGTGCGCTCCCCCGCCAGCTTGCGGACGGCCAGGAACTCCAGGATCCGCTCCTTGGCCTTCTTCAGCCCGTAGTGATAGCGCTCCAGCACCTCCGCCGCGTGGGCGATGTCCAGGTTGTCCTCCGTCTCCTCGGTCCACGGGAGCTCCAGGATCCAGTCGATGTAGGTGCGGACGATGCTGACCTCCGGGGAGAGGGGCGGCATCTGGGCGAGGCGGTTCAGCTCCTTCTCGGCCCGGGCCCGCACCTCCTCCGGGAGGTTCTTGGCGTCGAGCCGCTCCCGCAGCTCGTTGATCTCCTGCGTGTACACATCGACCTCGCCCAGCTCGTGCTGGATGGCCTTCATCTGCTCCCGCAGGTAGAACTCCCGTTGGCTCCGGTCCACCTCCTGCTGGACCTGGGCCTGGATCTTGTTCTCCAGCTCCAACACATCCAGCAGCCGGGCGAGCAGGATGGAGAGGCGCAGGAGCCGGGCGGAGGGCTCGAGGATCTCCAGGAGCTCCTGCCGCTCGGCGGTCTTCAGGTTGAGGGTGCTGGCGATGAGGTCCGCCAGCCACCCGGGCTCGTCGATGTTCATCGCGAAAACGTACGCGTCCTCCGGGACGGCGCGGTCCAGCTGCACCACCCGCTCGAACTGGGAGAGGACGGCCCGCATCAGGGCCTCGACGGCCGGCGGCCGGTCCGCCCGCTCGAAGATCGGGCGGACCACCGCCCGCAGGTAAGGCTCCTGTTGGGTGAACCCCACCACCTGGACCCGCTGCTGCCCCTGGATCAGGACGCTGACCGTGCCGTCGGGCATGCGCAGGACCCGGGCGACCGACACCAACGTCCCTACAGTGTACAGGTCCTCGGGGGTGGGGTCCTCGATCTCCCCATCCCGTTGGGTGAGGGCCACCAGGGGCTCCTCCCGCTGGACGGCGGCCTCCACCGCCCGCAGGGATTTGTCGCGGCCCACGACGATCGGGGTGGCCATGCGGGGGAACACCACCATATCCCGCAGCGGGAGGATCGCCGCCTCCAGCGTCCCCTCCTCCTCGATCATGCGATCCAGCGGTTCCTCCATCACCTGATCCACCGCGCCTCCTGAAGATGCTCCAACGGAATTCTCCTAGGCCCGCAGCGCCCCTCCCGGAGGTCGCCCGTCGCCACCCCGGGGAGGCCCTTCGCCACCGTTCGCGAGACATTTTAACATGATCCCATCACCGGCCGCTCCCCGCCGCCCCCGGCCCGCCGCATGGGGCCGGGCGCAACGCGCGGTCCCGGATCTGGCGCTGGAGCCAGGCCGGGGCGATCCGAAAGAACGTGGGGGTCCCCCGCCACTCGAGGCCTCCCTCCCGCAGGCCCAAGGTCCAGCGGGCCCCGAACGGCAGCTCCCCCCGCCGGCTTTGGCGCAGAACCCGGCGCACGGCCTCGCCGACGGCCGGCGTCACTGAGCCCAGGAGGGCCTCGGCCGCCGGGGAGCGCATCATACGATACCGCGCCCCCCAATCGATGCCGAACCCGATGGCGTGCCGCCGCACGGCCGCGGCGGCCTCGAAGAGGCCGGCGCTGCTGCCCCCCGCCAGCCCCAACACGATGTCGGCCCCCTGTTGATACAGACGCAGCGCGGCCTCAAACCCCGCGGCGGGGTCCGGATCCGCATCCACCCGCTCGACGAGGAGATCCTCCGGCCGCACCCCGGCCGCCCGCGCCCCACACCGGTAGCCTTCTAAAGCTGCCGAAGGCCCTGGGCCGGCCAGCGCCCCCACCCGCCGCCCCCGCTCCGGATCCGCCAGATGGCCGGCGATGTAGCCGGCCAGCCATCCCGCCTCCCAATCATGGAAGGCGATCGCCAACACGTTCGGGGGGATCTCCTCAGAGCCCGCGAGGCCGAGGAGGACGAACCGCTTGCCGGGGAAGAGGCGCGCCTGCTCGAGGCCCAGACGGGCGGGGCCCTCCATCCCGATGAGGAGGAGCCGGTGCGCCGGCTCCCGCGCCGCCGCGCGGATCATCCCCTCCCAGGCGATGGGATCCTCCCCCAGGGCGAGCAGGGGGACGTCCACGCCTTCGCTGCGCCGGAAGGCGGCGGCGCCGGCGGCCGCGAACTCGAAGGGGCCCTGATCGCCTTCCACCCCTTGAACGAGGAGGAGCGTCGCGGTCAGCGAGGGCCGCGGCGTTGTCCCCCTCCCGATGCACCCGGCGATCAGGAGAAGCCCCACCAGGCAGATCCCGGGCCATCGCCTCATTCCACGCCTTCCGCTCCCTCCTCGAGCCCCGGGATCAGGCCCCGGGCCCGAGCTTCCTCGTAGCTGAGGAGCTCCCCCTCGGCGGGCGAGGGGGGCTCCTCCCACGCGGCGAAGAGCACCTCCGCGTCCAAGGCGGCCGCCGGCGGAGGGGGTTCCGGGGAGGGCCCCGGTGGTTCCGTCCCCAGCGCCCGCAGCCGGGAGAGGGCTTCCCGAAGCTCCAGCCAGACCAGGCCCGGCTTCACCGATCGAGGGACCACCGCGACCAGGAAGCGTCCTTCCCCCACCCGGACGGCGTAGAGGGCCCGGCGTTCGCCCTCCCAGGCCTGGGCGGCGAAGGCGGGCTCCCCCAGCGCCTCGGCCAGCGGCTCCAGGAGCGCCTCCACCTGCCCGATCCCCTGAGCCACCGCCTCCGCCACCGGTTCGTCGACCAGCCCCTGGGCGGCCAACAGCGCGCCGCCCGATCCCGCCAACACCACGAGCTCCGCCCCCAACCGCCCCTGGAGCTCGCGCAGGATCCCCTCCGCGCGGGCGCGTTGCTCGGGCGTCAGCGCATGGGAAACCCCGGGGGCCGGACCCCGCGCGGCGGACATCGGGCGAGCCGCCGGCCGTTGGGCCAGGGCCCGGGTCACCGCCTCCAGGACCTCGCTCGCCGTGAACGGTTTGGCGATGAAGTCCACCACGCCCTCTCGGAACGCCTGAACGATGGTCCCGGCGTCCGCGAAGCCGCTGAGGGCGATGAGGGGGAGATCGGGCTGGGATTCCCGGAGGCGGCGGATGAGGCCCATCCCCCCCATCCCGCCCATCCGCAGGTCGGTGATCACCAGGTCGACCGCCGCGCCCTCCAGGATCTGCAAGGCCCGCTCGGCGCTGGGGGCGGTCCGCACGGCGTACCCCGCGGCCCCGAGGATGTCGCTCAGGGTCTGCAGCGCATCGATCGAATCGTCCACCACCAGGATGCTGGGAGGCTTCGCCATCCGCTCCCGCTCCTTTGCCCGAGAACCGGGCCCTCGACCGGCGGGGCGGCCTCATCCGCCGGTGGAGATCGCCCGAAGGGTCAACCCGACCATGATCGTCAGCGCGATGCTGTAGACCAGCTGCTCCCGGCGCCCGTCGCGGCCGCGGGTGTAGGCGTAAACCAGGGGAAGGGCCAGCGCCAGGACGATCCCATACAGGAAGTGTAAACCGCCGCGGGCCGGCCAGAGCCGCATCACGACCATCACCAGGCCCAGGAGCCCCTGAAAGAGGATCACCCCCTCTAGAATCCACAACGCGCCCCAGAAATCCGGGCGAACCCCTTCCCCGCGCAGGTAACGCCAAAACCCCCACAGCGCACAGATCGAAACGAAGAACAAGATCGTCCGGCTGAGCCCATCGTGCAGCGTGATCAGCGTCCCCATGGGCGGAAACCTCGGAACCCTTTGGATCACCGACTGAGAAGCGGCCGGAGGGTTTTCTCCACGTCCTCGCGCCCCTTCAAGATCCCGACCTGCACCCGGTGGATGATCCCCTCCCGGGTGATGAACACCGTGGTGGGGATCCCGAAGATCCGATAGGCGCGCTCCGCCTGGGCGTTATGATCCAGCAGGATCGGGAAGGGGATGTCCAACTCCTGGACGAACCGGCGCACCTCCGCGAGGTCGTCCTGGGAGGTCAGGTTCACCCCCAGGATCTCCAGGCCCTGGGGGTGATAATCCCGGTAGATCTGGGCCAGCAGCGGCATCTCCTCCCGGCACGGCGCACACCATGTGGCCCAGAAGTTCAGCAACACAACCTTTCCCCGCAGATCCCGCAACCGCACCGTCCCGCCATCCAGCCGCTCCAACTCGAAGTCCGGCGCCGGGATCCCCGTGATGAGGCCCATCGGGACCGGGGTGGAAGCCTCCGGCGCAGACGCCCCCGGGGCCGGATTCCCTCCCGGAAGCCGCTGGCAGGCCCCAACGACGAGGACCAGGAGGAGGATCCACAACTTACGCATGGGCCCCTCCCAAGCTTCGACCGCTGAGGTACCCCAGATAGGCCGGGACCAGCGGGAACACGCAGGGGGAGAAAAACGAGAGCAGGCCGGCCACGAAGGCCACCGGATAGCCCAGCCCGGCCCCAGGCCCTACATCCAGGAACAGGCCCATCTGGAAGGTCCAGATCCGTAGGTTCGTGAAGGTGGGCGCCCAGATCGGAAGACGGACCGCCGGGAAGAATCGGGGCAACGCATCCAACAGCACCATCCCCCCGATGAGGAGCAACAGCGCGCCGCTGGCCGCTTGGAAGGCGGGGAGATACCGGCGCATCCGCCGCATCCCGGCGAGGGCGCGATCCAGCAGCAACCCCATCGCCAGGAAGGGGACGCCCAGGCCGGCGGCGTAAGCGGCCAGCAGCCCCAGCGCCTGGCCGGCCGTCTCCTGCTGGAACGTCAGGGTCAGGATCGCCCCCAGGGTGGGGCCGATACAGGGGGTCCACCCGGCGGCGAAGAAGACCCCCATCATCCCCGAGGTCAGGTAGCTCAGCGAGCGGACCTCCTGGAGATGGGGACGCCACTCCGACATCACCAGCGGGTACAGCCAGGGGATCCGCACCCCCAGCACCACCAGGCCCATCAGGATCACCAGGCTCCCCCCGATGGCGGCCAGGAGGTCCCGCCCGTTGAAGAAGATCTGGCCGAGGAGCGTCGCCGCCCCACCCCAGGCGAAGACGAACACGAAAGAGAACCCCAACACGAAGGCCAGGGCGTGGGAGAACGTCCGCCAGCGGGGAGCCCCCACGATCCCTTCAGTGGGACCCATGGCGGTCCTCCGGAGCTTCGGGGTTCAGCCGCGACCGCAAGCGGGCGATCCGCTCCTCCAGCGCCCGCTGCCGGCGCACCAGGTAAAGGACGTAAAAGAAGGTGATGCCCCAAAAGACCAAATACGCCGCGACCAGATAGCCCATCGAGGTCGACTCCTTATGAACGGATAGGTCCCACGGGCGCCTGCTTCAATCCCATAAGCGGATGGTCTCCCTGAAGGGTTACGACGGCCTTCCGAATGCGGACAACCCGATCCCCATGGGGCATCCGCAAGGGGTGTCCCTACACGGCGCGTCGTGCTCAAGACTCCACCTCCGCCATCGCTTCCATCTCCTCCAGCGCCTCCTGGGCTCGCTGAACCCGATAGCGCAGCCAGAGGAGCACGCTGAAGAGCAGCGTCCAGGCCACCAGGCTGAGTACCATCGTGTGCACCATGCGGGGCGTCAGGCCGAACTGCCCCTTGGCCTCCGAGGAGACGCTGGGGCCCAGGACGATCGGATGGATGGTGCGGAGCAGGCGGGCCGAGAGATACGTGATGGGCACGGTCACGAAGGCCACGATGGCATAGACCGCTGCGAACCGGGCCCGGGTCTCCGGGTTCTCCACCGCGTTCCGCAGCAACAGATACGCCAAATACACCACCCAGGTGATCGTCGTGGTCGTCAACCGCGGATCCCACGTCCACCACGTGTTCCAGACCGGCCGGGCCCAGAGGGAGCCCGTGATGATCGCCATGGTCAACAAGATCAGCCCGACCTCCACCGCGGCGTGGCCGATCTGATCCCAGCGCGGCGCCCGCGTCCGCAGGTAGGCGATCGACCCGATGAGGGCCACCGCGAAGGCGAGGAAGCCGGACCACGCGGTGCTGACGTGGAAGTAAAAGATCCGCTGGACGTCGCCCATCTGCGCTTCGCGAGGCGCATAGACGAAAACAGCGAGAGTCGCTAGGACCATCAGGGCGATGGTGGCTCCGACCCAGATCCGCTCCCCGATTCGCATGGATCCCCCTTTCCTGGAGCGGTTCAAGCTTGCGGTTCTGAAATCCCGCCGTCCCCCGAATCCATAACGGGGATCAAGCACAGCCCTCCAGGGCGACTACATTTTAAACAAAACGCCGTGGCTTTGTCTATGTGCTCCTCTCTCAACGTCGGGCTCAGAGCGAGTTCCCCCAAAAATCCCTGCGGAGAGCTCGCACCGCCCTCCGACGCCAAGGGAAACCGAGCACCGAATCATGCGCGAGAGGCGCTCATCGCCGTCCAATGTCAGGAGGAACCGAACGCTTGTGGCTGGTGTTGGCAAAAATCGAACTGGGCGCTAAAGCGAGAAAAAGAGAAGAGGGACCACCTGCCCCTTCACTGACATACACCTCAAATCAGGCGGATAAAGCGTTACGCGCTGACCAGCTCCTCAAACACCAGCCAGGCGACTGTAAAGAGCATGAGATCGTAAGCGATCATGATCTGCATCCAGGTCCCCCACCCAGAGGGGTCCGCTTCCAGAACGGCGCGGACGCCCTGAATCCCCGCGATCAACAGCGGGGCCGCCACCGGAAACAGCAGGATCGGCAGCAGCAGCTCGCGGGCCCGGGTGGCCATCGCCATCGCCGCCAGCAGGGTGGTCACCCCGCCCAGCCCGGCGATCCCCAGGAGCAGGAGCGCGACGATGACGGGATCCCACAAGGAGAGATTGAAGAACACGCCGGCGGCGACCAAAGAGAGCACCAAGACGAACACCAACAGCAGCCCGTGAACAACGGCCTTGCCCCAGAACAGCAGGCTTCGATCCCCCGGCACCATCAAGAGCCCTTCCCATGTCCCCCGATCGATCTCGGAGGCCATCATCCGCCCCACCCCCAGGCTGCTGGCGAACAGGAGGAGCATCCAGAGGAAAACCGGGACGAAGGCCCGGGCCAGGTCCGGACGCAACTCGAAGGCCGCTCCGAACAGGAAGAGGCTCAGCCCGGCCAGGGTCAACAAGGGGGCCAGCGTCTCCCGCCCCCGCCCCTCCACCCGCAGGTCCTTCCAAAGCAACGCCAGCAGCGGCCGAAGCGGGGAGGGGAGGCTCACCATGCGCCCCTTTTCCCTCGTTGCGAGGGAAACGTCCCCTATCGAAGCGGCGCGGGCCGGATGGGCGGTTGGGGGGGCTGTGTGGCTCCGCGTCGGTGGAATCGAGAGGACGCCCGCGTCCGCGCTTCGCCCCGTCTCGCGCCCCACGGCGCGCGGGGATCCCTCCGGAGCGCGGCTCGGACGAACGGACGGGCCCTCGGACCGATGGGAGGGCGTGGCTCCCGGCGGGCCCACACCGCCTCGATACAGGTCCCGGAGGGCTTTCTCGTGAAACGCCGCCGGAGGGCCCTCCGCGACCAGGCGGCCGCCCACCAACACCACCACGCGATGGGCGAGGTCCGCGGTGGATGGATCGTGAATCGCCAGCACCACCGCGCGTCCCCCCGCCGCCAGCTCCCGCACGGCCTCCCGCGCCCGTTCCAGCCCCTCCACATCGAGGCCGGTGAACGGCTCATCGAGGAGCAACACGGGCGTCGGCGCGAGGAGGGCCCGCGCCAGCGCCAGCCGCTGCAGCATCCCCCGGGAGAACCCGCGCACCCGCTCATGGGCCCGCTCCGCCAGGCCCATCCGCTCCAGCGCCGCCCGCACAGCCCATCGGTCCTCCGGCCAGCCGTAGAAACGTTGGTAGAAGCGGAGGTTCTCCTCCGCGGTGAGATCCGGATAGAACCAGGGCTGATGGCCCAGCAGGACAACTTCCGCCCGGACCCCCGCCCCATCGGGGGGCCAGCGACGGTCCTTCACCCATACGGCGCCGGAGGCCGGTCGGAGCAAAGTGGCCGCCACCCGAAGCAGGGTGCTCTTCCCGGCCCCGTTCGGTCCCATCAGGGCGAGGATCTCCCCCGGCCATACCGAGAGGGAGACCTCCCGCAACGCCCAGCGGGGGCCAAAGGCTTTCGAAACCCGTTCCAGCCGTAGAACCGGCGATGGCTCCATACGGGGCTCGCAACCCTGCGGAAGTCTCCAGCGCCGCCCCCTATCCAGGACGGGACCCTCCGGCCTGCCCCTGACGGAGAGCCCGGGCCATCAGGGCCGCGCGCCGCCGTCGGTAGGTCGCCTCGTCGACCTCCCCCGCCGCATAGGCCTCATCCAGCTGGGCGATCTCGTCGATGGGGTCCACCGCTTGCCGCCGCCAGAGCCTCCCCAGACCCACCGCCAGGCCGGCGCCCAGGACGATGAGGGCCGGCGCCAGCCAGGGGGGGACCGGCGTGCGCGGCTGCAACGCGATCGCTCGGGCCTCGCCCGGGGCCGGCGGGTCGATTTCGTAAAGGCGATAGGTGGTCCCGCCGATGGTGCGCACCCCGAGGTCCCGCAACCCGGGACTGGAGGCCTGCAGCGCGCCTCCCGCGATCAAGAGGTTCCATCGGTCCACCGGATAAATCGTGCGCAGGGTGAGCGTCCGCGCTTGCGCGAGCGGGATCTCATATCCGAACGCCGCCTGATAGCCCATCCCCGGCGGGAGCGGAGCGGTGTCGACCAACCGATCGCCCTCCTGGCGGTAGCGAAGCCCGAGCTCCCCTTCCGTGACCTGGAGGTTTGCCGCCCCGGGCGGCAGGGGGAAGATCATCCCCGGCCGGCCCGCCCCGCCATAGGTGGTCGACCCCACGTTCGAAAACACCCACACTTCGGTCACCAACAGGCGATCTGCCAGCGGCTGCAGGATCCAATGAACCTGGTCGATCCGGATGCCGCCCGGGTCAGCCGTCCGATCGAAAACCATGAGGGTCAGCGTGACCTCCTGGCCGGCCGTCAGCGTCAGCGGATGGGCGGCGGGGTAAGCCACCTCCTGCCATTCCGCCACCGGCAGATAAGCGGCCTCCGGATAGATCGGCACCGCCTCAAACCGGAAGGCCCCGTCCGTCCCGGTCTGAACCGTCCGGGAAAAGACCGGCGAGGCCTCGATCATCGCGTACAGAGTGACCGTCACCCCAGCGGCCGGCGCTTCGGTGGTCCCGTTGAGGACCTGACCGCTCACCGAGGCGGTGGCCACCGGCTGTGGGGGCTGCAGGGCTTCCCCGTCAGCGACGGAAAAGGCCAATTGGGGCAGATAGGTGATGAGGGCCTCCCGAACGTCCGCCGGGAGCGGGCGCAGCTCGGCGTGGGCGGCGATCCGCCCCGGCTGCAGGGCCTCGATCCAAGCCGCCGGCGCGCTCTGGAGCACCCGTTCCGGATCGGCGAGGGGCGCCGGCCCCTTCCGCCCGTCCTCCCCGTGGCAGGCCGCGCAGGCTTCCCGGTAACGGCCTCCGGCTTCCGCCAAGGCCTCCGGCGGGACGGCGAGGGACCACGCGTAGAACACGACCGCCCAGCGCTCGCGCTCGCTCAACGTGTTCGACCAGGACGGCATCCCCCGCTCCATCCGGCCTTGGGTGACCACCTGGAACCAGTCCCGAAGGGAAGCCTCGCGCGTCGCCAGGCTCCCCGTCAGCGCCAGCCGGGCGTCCGGGACCCGGGCTCGAAGGGAGGGCGCCTGGGGGCCATTCCCCTCGCCCCTCAGGCCGTGGCACGCGGCGCAGTATTCCCGGAAGAGGGATTGGCCGGTCTGCAGGGAGAGGCCGGTTGGGGGAAGCGCCGGCGTAGGGGTGGGCCAGGGCTGGGTGCGGAACGGGATCTCCCCCGCGGGAGGGGGAGCCGCCAGCGTCAGGGAGCACCCGGTCAGGAGCCCCAGGGCCAGCCCGAGAACCAGCCAAGGGCCTCGATCCCGGCTCATGGCCGATGCCTCCGGAGCTGAGCTCGGCGGGCCTGAACCGCCGCTTCCACCCGGGCCTCCCAATCGACGTTCCCCTCCCTCGCCTGCAACGCTTGCAGCAAAGCGGCGCCTTCCTGAAGGTAGCGCCGACGCAGCTCGCGATAGTCCTCATCCAGGATCTTCCCGGTCCGCCAATCGGTTTCCAGATCCCGCAGCATGCCCAGCACCTGCTCATACTGGGCCTGAAGGGCAGCCCGTGCGGGGATCCTCTCAGCGGTCCGGGCGTCCCGGAGCGGTTGCAGGATATATCCGAGAACCAACACGGTCACCCCAAACAACACGATCAGCGCAACCAGAATCTCCGTCATCTGGCTCCGAACCCTGAACGGGAGTTACAGTGTCAAGTTGATCAAAGAGCCAATAGGGAGCGGGATGAAAAACGAGCGGCTCCTTTTGGTTCCCCGAAAACACTCGATCGGGCCGGCGGGATGCGGGCGGACTTAGGAGCAAATGGAAGATGCTCCACGTGGAGGCGGTCCCTTTTAGGGAGCAGAGGCGCTCTCGAAACGCCTGCGAACGTCCAAAGCCTCACGCGGCCTTCCCTCGACGGACCTCATCAAAGTTCCAAGGCCTCCTCGGGCTCCTCGGGGATTTCCTCCGGCCGGAACGCCCATCCGTCCTGCACCCACCACACGCCCAGCTGGCGGGCCATCCGTCGGGCGGGAGCCGTCATCTCCTTGGCCCCCACCACGGGCCACACCTCAGCCTCCAGGGCGCGGGAAAGGATCGCCGCCCGCCGATAGGCCCGCTGCACGTCCTCGGTCCCGCCCTGCCAGGAGACCTCCACCGCCAAGTAGAGCTTCCGGTCCTCCCGCCGATGGAGGCCCTCCACCACCAGGTCGATCGCCCGCGCATCGTTCAGCTCCGCCTCAGTGATCCGGCCGGCCTCCACGGCCTCCTCCAGCCGCTGGCCCAGCTCCGCATCGGCAAGCAGGGCAGCCCGCCGGAGCAGCGGGCGGAACACGGTGGTCGGCTTCTCTCGGAAGGTCAGCTCCATTCGGATGGGCTTGAGCTCCCCCAGGTCCGCGGCGTGGTGATCCAGCCGCCGGTCCATCCGCTGCACTGCCTCCTCCGTCCGCCGCTGAGCCTCCGCCAGCTCCGCAAACCGACGGTCAGCTTCCGCCCGCGCCGCCGCCATTTCCTCCCGAAGCCCCGCAAAGCGCCGCTCTGCCTCCGCCCGGAAGGCCGTAAGCTCCTCATAGTGCCGCCGCTGGGCTTCGGCCAGTTCGGCAAACCGTCGGTCCGTCTCCGCTCGATAGGCGGCGAACTCCTCATAGCCCCGCCGCTGCGCCTCGGCCAGCTCCGCAAACCGACGGTCCGCCTCCGCCCGCGCCGCCGCCACTTCCTCCCGAAGCTCCGCAAACCGCCGCTCCGCCTCCGCCCGGAAGGCCGCAAGCTCCTCATAATGCCGCCGCTGGGCTTCGGCCAGTTCGGCAAACCGTCGATCCGTCTCCGCTCGATAGACGGCAAACTCCTCATAATGCCGCCGCTGCGCCTCCGTTAGGGCGGCGACCGACTCCGTGAGGGCATGGAGCGCCTTCTCCACCTTCCCCATCCGAGTGGAGAGCCGCTTCAACGTCTTCGGCGACTCCAACAGATCCTTGGTCAGCATCCGCTGGCGCAGCGCCTCCATCCACGCCGGATGCTTGTCCAGAAGGCGAATCAGATCCTCCAAATCCCGAACGGTGAATGCCATCCGCGCTTCCTCAAGTCGAGTTCAAGGGAATTTTACATCACCCACCCGATCGCTCCCCATGCGACACTGCACCACATAGCCTGAGCCTCCAGGTCCCTCAGACCGATCACGGAGCCTTAAGAAGCGGATCGATCACCGACTCCAGCTCGCCGGGCTGGATCGGCGCCGGTTTATAGAAGACCACGAAACCCCGGGGGTCCACCACGAACGTCTCGGGGACGCCGGTGATGCGGTACTGGCGCGAGATCCGGGTGCCCACATCCGGGCCGTTCGGATAGGTGATCCCGAAGCGCTTCAGGTAGTTCAACGCGGCGGAAGGCGCATCCAGATAATCCACGCCCACGAAGATCACCCCTTTGTCCCGATATTTCCGCCACAACGCCTCCAAGAGAGGGGCTTCCTCCTCACATGGCTTGCACCAAGAGGCCCAGAAGTTGATCACCACCACATGCCCCCGCCATTCCTGCAGGCGGAACTCCCGGATCCCGAGCCCGCCGTCGTAGCCCTCATAGAGCGGGAGCGTGAAGTCCGGCGCGGGGCCTCGGGCGGGGGCCGTCCGCCCGCGCTCCACGAAAGCCCAGCCCAGCAGAGCCAGGAAGACGATCGCTGCCCCCAGACCGATCCACCAGCCCCATCGTCCCCATCGCGCCATGCCCTCCCTCCTCACCAGTGCTCCCGGATCCAGCGATCCAGCGCCCGGACGGCTTCATCCGAGGCCGGCTCCGATGCAGGTTCCGAGGCGGGGGAGGGACGACGCCAGCGCGCCAGGCGGAGGGCCAACCAGAGCCCGGCCGCCGGGAGGCCGATGGCCGGGATCAACCAGACCCCCAATCCGATCCCCTGAGGCGGTGGGACGGCCAGCACGCGCATCCCGTAGCGGGTGACGAAGAAATCGATGATCTCGGCTTCGCTCCGCCCCTCGGCCAGCATCGTCCGGATCTCCTCTTTCCACTGGACGCATGCGGGGGTGTCGCACACGTCCAGCGGCACGTTCTCGCACACCGGGCAATACAGGTTCTTCGCCACCCGGTTGACCTCATCGTCCGGGACAGCCGGCGTGGGGGGCTGAGCCCGCGCAGGAGCCCCGCTCATCAGAACCCCCACGATGAGGAGAACACAGATCGCAAGGCCGAGAACGACCGATCGGCGCATTTTCGGGATCACCTCTGGATCACGGCCTCCCTCGCATTTGGCCCGCTTGATTTCCGGGGCCGATGGCGCCTATGGGCCATAAACCCCCTATGAAGCGGCCATGGGCTGTTCCTCGGGCCGCCGCTCGACCCCCGCGATGGCCGGCAAAGGAACCGGCGTCGGCCACACGGCGACCAGCGTGCCCAGGATCAGCACTATGCCTCCGATCCAGATCCACGAGACCATGGGGTTAATGAAGACCTTGAACGTCGCGCGGTTTCCGCCATCCACCCAGCCGCTCAGCAGGAGATAGAGATCCTCTTTCAGGGTGGCCCGCAGGGCCGGCGGCGTCAGGGTTTCCCCGGTATCGTATTGCAGCACGTAAGGATAGAGATCCGCCAGCAACCCGCCCGAGCGGTCATAGGCCCGCACCCATGCCTCGGTCACCACCACATCGGGCTCCGTCGCCGGCGTGTACTGCCGGATCCCCTGATAGACCAGACGGTAGCCGCCGAAAGCCAAGGATTCCCCCAGCCCCAGCGTGCGCTGGGTTTCCCGCTGGTAAAACTGAGACCCGATCACCCCGATCCCGATCAGGATCACGCCGAGGTGGATGAGATAACCGCCGTAACGGCGGGGGTTCCGGGCCACCAGCCGCGCCAGGGCCAGAGGCCACGGCTCCCCGGTGGCCCGCCGCCGCGCCCGCACCCCCAGCGCGTAATCCAGCAACGTCCCCCACCCCGCGAAGGCGCACAGGCCGAATCCCAGAAGGGCCCACGGATGCTGAACCCCCGCCGCGCGGGCGAGGGCCCCGGCGCCCAAAGCCGCCAGAGCGGAGGAGCCGATGGAGAAACGAAGCGGCGCCCCCGGGGTCCGCCGCCAGCGGATGAAGGGGATCACCCCCATCAGCAGATAAAGGGCGGCGAACATCGGGCCGGTCACCTGGTTGTAATACGGAGGCCCCACCGTGAGCTTCTCGTTGAACAGCAGCTCCGAGAACATCGGGTAGAACGTCCCCCAGAAGACGGCGAAGGCGATCCCCAGGAAGAGCCAGTTGTTGAGCAGGAAGAAGGTCTCCCGCGAGAGCCAAGACTCCATCCGGTTCTCCGCCCGCAGGAGATCCCAGCGCGCCGCCAGAAGCATGAGAGAACCCACCAGCACCAGCCCCACGTAGATCAAGAAGGGAACCCCGATGGCGGAGCGGGCGAACGCGTGCACCGAGGCGATCACCCCGGTGCGGGTGATGAACGTCCCCAGGATCACCAGGGCGTACGTTAAGATGATCAGCAGCGCCGTCCACACCTTGAGCATGCCCCGGCGCTCCTGGACCATCACCGAATGCAGGAAGGCGGTGCCGGTCAGCCAGGGGAGCAGCGCCGCGTTCTCCACCGGATCCCACCCCCAGTAGCCCCCCCATCCCAGCACGTCGTACGCCCAGCGGGCCCCCACCAGCAGGCCCAGGCTCAGGAACAGCCACGCCACCAGGGTCCACCGCCGGAGCAGGCGAAGCCACCCTTCATCCCGCCGGCCGGCCAGCAGGGCGGCGATCGTGATCGCATAGGGAACGGTGAAGCCGACAAACCCCAGATAGAGCAGCGGGGGATGCGCGATCATCCCCGGATGGCGGAGCAGGGGGTTCAGCCCGCGCCCATCCGCGGGCGGCACCGGGAAGGTCTCGAAGGGGTTGGCGAAGAACCGGTTCAGAAGGAGGAAAAACGTCTGGGTCAGCAACAGCACCCCGGTCATATAAGGGAACAAATCGCGGGGAACCCGATCCGCCCGGGCCATCGCGACGAAGAGGAAGAGGCTCATCAGCCAGGACCAGAAGAGCAGGGAGCCGTTCTGGCCGCCCCAGAGGGCGGTGATCTTCAGGAAAAGCGGCTGGGTCTGGCGGGAGACCTGGGTGACGTAGACCAGGCGGAAATCGTCGGTGAGCAGGGCGAGCTCCAAGACGAGGACCGTCAGGCTCAGCAGCGGCGCCATCACCAAACCGATGCGCCGGGCCACCTCGGCCCACCGCGCCTCTTCCCGCCATCCCGCGTAAAACGCGACGATCATCCCGACCAGGCCCAGACCCCACGCCAGATCCAGCAACCCCTCGCCCAGCAGGCTCATCGGTTCCCCTCCGCGATCCGTTGGGACGCCTCCCGCACCAGCGCCACCATCTCCGGTACATCCGCCTCGGTAGCTATCGGGCTCAATGGGGATTTAGGGGATAGGGAGCAAAGAGTCCTCGAATCCCTCAGAAAGGTGGCCGCTTCGCTCCTCTTATCGCGAGCCCTTGGCCGCTTCCTCTTCGTAGCGGGTCGGGCACTTGAGGAGGAGGTTCTGGGCGTAGAACACCCCATCCGGGCCGAGGGTGCCCTCCACGATGGCCTGCGCCTCGTTCTGCAGAAGGTCCGGCTTTACCCCTTTATAGACCACCTTCAACGGTGGGGCCTTCCCGATATCGGCCACGCGCTCCACCAGGCCGAACTCGACGTGAAAGGTCTCGGGATCGTAGCGGATCGTTCCGCCGTCCACGATCCCCGAGAGACGGATGGGCCGGCCCTGCAGGCTCTCCGCCCGGGCCCTCAGCTCCGAGACCGTCAGATAATACTGGGAGGCGCTGCGAAGCCCGTTGGCGATCAGCAGGCCCAAGGCGATGAGCAGCAATCCCCCTCCCACCCAAAATCGGACGCCCATGGAAGACCTCCGCCTCGAGACGTTCTGTTCAGAGTCTAACATGGGAACCGGATTCCCTCCACTCCCCGCTCGAATGCAAAAGCACGGACGCCAGGACGCCCCTGCGAACGACCCAAACAAAGGGGTGGGGCAGATCCCTCCGCCCCACCCCCACGTCGCTCGGCCCTCCGGAGGGGTGGCGGTTACGGGCGGATCATCTTCTTGAGGGCCGGAACCGGGACGGCACGGCTCAGATCCTCCAGGGAGTCGTAGAGGATCTGTGCGATGTATTCGCCGTTGTGCACATAGCCGCCCGGATCCTTGGTCGCGAACTGGTAGTTATAGGCCGCGCGGAGCAGCCGCGGCGTCCAGGCCTTGTAGCTGTTCTGCGGGTTGGCCTCCTCCGGATCCGCCACGCCGTTCCCGTTCGTATCCGTGAAGAAGTAAGGATAGGCATGCGGATGATAGGCGATGGGCGTGCCGATCCGATCGCGGGCGTAGGCTTGGATGGCCTGGTAAAGGGCCTCCCGCATGGTCTCGATCTCCCCCGCCAGGCCCTCGGTCGTGTTCCCGTCGCCGTCGTAGTCCGGCGTCTCCGGCAGGCGGATGTTCAGGAGATCCTGCGGGGTACGCACGCCCTCGTGGCACTTCCCGCAGAACTCCGCTCGGACCTCCAGCTCGTGGGCGTCGTGACAGTCGGTGCAGCCGCGGAACTGCGCGTGATGTTCGAAGAGGCCCACGTAGGTCTTCCCGTCGTACTCGTAGGCCCCCTTCGCCTGGGTGCCGAAGCGGGTGGCCCCCGCCGCGAAGTAGTGCACGTTGAGGAACCGCAGCTGATCGGAGACCTGGTCCGGCGGCAGCTTCCCGATCAGGCGATCGACGCTCACCTTGGACTCGCGGCCCTGGTGGCAGGTCATGCACAGGTTGGTGTTGGGGTCGCCGCTGTCGATCACCGCGCCGCTCGGGAAGGTGACCCGCTTGACCTCGTAGCGGGTGAACTCGGTCAAGGAGTTATGGCAGGTGGAGCAGAGGAAGCCGTTGGCGGGCGGCTGGGAGATCGACACGCCGTCCCGCAGGTAGAGCGGCAACCCCTCGGCGGTATGGCAGCGGCTGCACGCCGGCGGCACCTGCCCCTCACGATCCCAATGGCGGAAGGACTCCGAGGCGCCGGCGAAGTGGCCCACATCATCCCGATGGGCCCGCGAGAGATCGATGGGCGTGGCCAGGGCCTGGTTAAGATCGTCGATGGAATCATACAGCAACTGGATCACATACTTCGCGCCGTGGGCGAAGGCCCCGGGGTCCTTCTGGGAGACCTGGTAGTTGTAAGCGGCGCGGAGCAGCCGCGGCGTCCACGCGTTGTATTTGTTGCCCGGCTTGGCCTCGTCCGGATCCGCCGCGCCGTTGCCGTTTAGATCCACGAAGAAGTAAGGATACGTATGGGCATCGTAGATGATCGGCTTGCGGGCCACCTCCCGGGCGTAGGCCTGGATCGCCTGATAAAGCAGCTCCTGGAGGCCGGCGATCTCATCCGCCAGGCCCTCGCGGATGTTCCCATCGCCGTCGTAATCGACCAGCGAGGCTTCCATCCGGATACGCCGGAGGTCCTCTTCCGACCGGACCTCCTTATGACAGGTGCTGCAGAGCTCGACCTTCACCTGCAGCGTGTGGGAGTCGTGGCAGTCCGTGCAGGTGCTGACCCCCTTCACATGGTCGAAGCGGGCTTCGTAAGACCGGCCAGCGTATTGATAGCCCCCTTTCGCCACCGTGCCGTATTTGATCGCCGCCGCCGCATAGTAGTGGATGTTGATGAAAGAGAGCTTCTCGCTGACCTGGTCTGCTTCCACCCCCGCGTCCTGGATGGCCTTCTCGACATCCTGGCTGGAGGCCCGGCCCTGATGGCATTGCATGCAGCGCGCCTCCGGCCCAAGCCCGGTGATCTCCACCCCCGAAGGCATGGTCACGCGATCCATCGTCCGCGTGGCCGAGTTGTGGCATGTGGTGCAGTCGATCACCGAGCCGATGGCCGCCGGTTTATCCACCACGCCCGCCGGAGAGCCGTCCACCCCCAGGAAGTCCAGGAATCCGTAGGCGCTGTGGCACTTGGCACACTGGACGGGGATCTCCGGAGGGCTCTCCTGATCCCAGTGCCGGAAGGCCTCCGCCTTCGCATCCGCGTGGGCCGAGGAGAGCCATTCCTGCTCGAAGGGGATCTCCCGGACGCGCACCTCGGGGATCACCGTGGCGACCGGCGTCGCCTCCGCCGGGGTCGCCGTCACGGTCGGCGTGGGCGTCGCCCGGGGCGCGCAACCGATCCCCACGAACAGAAGGCCGACCACGGCCAGCGCACTCCACTTGCTCCAACCGGTTCCGCGCATAGGCACCTCCGTCATCACCTGGGAGCACCGTTTTGAATCCACAACCAGATCGCCGCCCGCTCCGATGCCCGGAGCCGGCCGGGGTGATCCTCCAAAGCCGTCCAGATCAGGACCGGGCTGATCCCGGGCGCGCCCGGGATCACCGCCGGCCCGGACTTCCCACCCCTTAAGACGCCCTCATAAGTGGTCAGATCCAGATCGCCCTCCCGTCGCTGAGGACCGTGGCAGAAGCCACAGTTCTCCTCCAGGAAGGCCCCGATCCCTTCCCCCCAGGTAGGACCGATGTCGGCACCTCCCCGACCGAGGTAGGAGGGGGTTGGCACCGGTGTGGGCGTCAGCGGGGCATAAGCCCGAACCCGGGCGATGTCCGGAATCGGGCCCGGAGAGGTGACCGCGGTTTTCTCGCCGGAGACGAACCAAACCATCCCCACCAACCAGAGGGTCGCCAGCGTGCCATAGGCGGCCCAAAACCGCCGGGCGCGGGCGCGGGCCTCCAGCGGATCCAGAGGGGCTGGGCGCGGGGGAGCTTCCAGGGCCAGGGGATGATCCTCCTCTATCTCCGCCCGGCTCAGATAGCCGGTGAACATGCTCCGATTGAAACGTCGGATATGAACGTGATAGACATGCCAAATCAGGATGGCGAGGACTGCCAGCAGGGCCTCCGATCCGTGGGCCACCTTCGCCGCTGGGATCCATTGCCCGGGCAGGAAGCGAGCGGTGGTGATGGGGTTCCAAAGCATGAACCCCGTGAGGCCCATGATGAGCAGCCCCCAGACCAAGGCCCAGTATTCGAATTTCTCTTGGAAGGTGAACCACCCCTGACGGGGCGGCGAGCCGGTCAGCCCGAGGTTATAGCGCAACGCCCGCCACGCGTTCCGGAGATCCTCCCGGGTCGGCAGGATGCTGGGCGGGACCCGACGCACATAGAGGTCGTAAAGCGCCGATCCGATGTGCTCCAGCGCCAGCAGCATCAGCGCAATGGCCGCCGCCCGATGGATGATCCGGGCGTTCTCCAGGCCACCCATCGCCTGGAGCAGCGCGAGGGAGACAGGGGATTGAGGATACTTCTGCGGCAATCCGGTCGCCGCCAGCACCACGAAGGCGACCATGAGGACGCCGTGCTCGATCCGCCGCAGCAAAGAGAACCGATAGATTTGATCCCGCTCTCCCATGACCGCCTTCCCCCTCACGGGCGCCGGCCTCGCGCCCAGCGCCGCCAGGCATCTGTGCCGACAAAAAGCAGCATCCCACCTACCGTGGTGGGGATCAGGATGTTGTAGAACCATTGGACCGCGAAGACCACGGGCGTGCGCTGTGGATCCGGCTCGTAATGGCTCATCCAAGCGTCCGGGAAGTTCAGATCGGCCTCCGGATGGCAACGCCGGCAGGTGTTGATGAGGTTCGCTTTCAGCACCGTGCTGTTCTCATCGGTGGGCGGCAGGATGTTATGCACCCCGTGGCAATCCACGCAGACCGGTTTATTGACCGGTTGATCCGGGGCGATCTTCTCAAAGATCACCACCGTCGTGCCGTGGAAATCCGCCACATACGTGTTAAAGACGCCGGTCCGGATCCCGTAACGAGCCATCAACTGTTCGTCCGTGTGGCACTTCGCACACAGCTGGGGGGAGAAGAGATGAAAGCCCTCCCGAGTGGGGCCGGCGTTGCGATGGTAATCGTGGCAATCCGTGCACGCCGGGACATCGGGGTTGTTCTCTTTCAGCAAGGCGGCACCGTGAACACTGTTCCGGTAAACTTCGTAGATCTCCGAATGGCAACCTCGGCATGTCGCCGCGATCCGCCCCTTTTGTCCGTCGAAGGCGCGGGTTTCATGGGCCCCGTGGCAATCCGTGCAGACCGCCGCCTCCAAGCGCCCCTCCCGCAGGGCCTGGGCGTGGAGGCCCTCATCATACGCGGTGGCCTCTTCCTCGTGACAATCCCGACAAACCTTTGCCATCTGGATCCGCACCTCGCGTAGGCTCTGAAAGGCCCGCTCCGGGTGCGGGAAGCCGGTGATCTCCGGATGGCAATCCGCGCAGGTGTACCCTTCCTTCCCATGAACGGAACGCTTATAGGCCTCTTCATCAACCCGAAGAGACCAGAGCTCACCGCTGGGCAGCGGGCGGATTAAATCCGGAAGCGCATGACATTTCGAACACGCCTGCTCGTTTTCCGGGCGGGCCTGAGGCGGCGGTGGCGACGCAGGGAGATGGGTGGATCCGGAAACTCCACCCAGGATCCCCAACCAGAGCCCCCCGAGCGCTACCAGCCCCCCCAGGCAGGGCATTCGAAGCGGCATGGAACGCCTCCCGGAATCAAGGAGGTTCAGCGCAAAGCCAACGGCCCCCCATGCCTATCCAAGAAGCGGGCTGCGCCTTGGCGAGCCCGATCCGGAGCGATTGGGCTCCCCCTTTCCTCCTCGTGAGCTCAGAATTCACCCCACAGGCCCCAAGCACCCCACGTCATTGGAGCGAACGGACCAGCCCCAGTGGCCAGCCCTCCAAGCCCTCTCATTGGGGAAGAGCATGCACCATCTTTATGCTGACCAGAATCCTCGGTAATTCCAAGGGTTTACCCTCACGTTTTTTTGCTGAGGATTTGTATCGGGGAATTCCCGGATTTCATCGATGGGGGATTTCCTGACATGGAAATCCAAAAAGCGTCGACGCCTCGGAAGGTCAGCATCCAACGAGCGCCACAGGTTACAATTAGGTTGCGTGAGACCGACGCAGAGGAGCACACGATGGCCCTTCGGGGAATCCGGTTTCTGGAGATCAGCATCCTGCTCTTGGGTCTGGCCGCCTGCCAGCGGGCTTCCGAGCCGTTGCCTTACGTGGATTTCAACCAACGAGTGCCGATCCGACAGCCGCAACGCACCGAAGTGATTCCCATGCGGGTCGGCATCGCCGCTGTCCTCTCCCCGCAAAGCTCCGCTGAAGCCTATCAGGCCCTGCTCGACTATCTCGCCCGCCGCCTGGGTCGGCCGGTGGAGATGGTCCAGCGCCGGGACTACGCGGCGATGAACGCGGCCATCGCCCGTGGGGAGGTGGATATCGCGTTTGTCTGCACATGGGCTTACGTGATCGGCCGACGGGAGCACGGTTTCTCATTGCTGGCCGTCCCGGTGGTGAACGGGAAACCGACTTATCAGTCCTGGGTGATCGTGCGCGCGGATCTTCCCGTCCAGACCATGGCCGATCTGCGAGGCCGCACTTTCGCTTTTGTGGACCCTCTTTCGAACACCGGGTATCTTTACCCGCGATATCTGGTGCATCAGCTTGGGGAGACGCCGGAGACGTTCTTCCGGCGGACGTTCTTTACTTACGGTCACGATCGAGCGATCCAGGCCGTGGCCCAGGGGGTGGCCGATGGTGCGGCGGTGGATAGCCTGGTTTTTCAGTTCCTGATGGAACAGAAGCCCGAGCTGGGGGCGAAGGTGCGGGTGATCGCGCGCTCGCCGGAATTCGGCGCGCCCCCGGTGGTAGCCGCTCCCACGCTTCCCCCGAACCTTCGAGTGGAGATCCAGGACCTTTTGCTGAACGCCCATCAGGATCCGGAGGGGAAACAGGCGCTTCGCGCGATCGGTGTGGAACGCTTTGTGGCTGGCGAGGATGCCTGGTACGACGAGGTACGCCGTTTAGAGGCGGCGCTCGTGGGAACGGGGCCATCACCGTGATCCTAAGGATTTAAGGCAAGCCCGTTAATAAGCGCTCCAACGAAGGTGGCCCCCGAAAGGTTGTTTTCTCCTCCTCCCTGCAGTCCAAAGAGTACTTCATCCAAATTCGATCTTGGGTTTTGATCTCCTGAGGATAACAAGGGCGAGCCAGGCGCCCAAGGTGCTCGGCTCGCCCTTGTTATCCCCCCTCCCTACGGCCTCAAGGGCCGTGGGGAGGAGGGATCCAGGGGGTGAGCTCGGACAGACGGTAAAACCTCAAAGCCTTGTTCCGCAAAATGGCGGTCAAAGGGGAAGGCGGCGCGGATGTCCAGCAGAGGTATCTACAAAGATTCTCATCGGGGATGGGCTTCCCCATGGTAAATCTGAGCCAAGTATTTGTCATGCTTCTCAGCCAGGTCCCTCAACCCGCTTCGGAACCGTCCGGCGACGGCAATCGCCCGCTGACGGCGCTCTTCCTCGGAAACCGCCCCGGATTTCTCCAGCCATTCCCGCACTGCCTGGCGGATCAGCTCGGCCACAGACACCTGCTGGCGCGCCGCCAGTTTTTTCAACGCACGATATTGTGCTTCTTCCAACCGGATCTGCGTTCGGATCATCTCCGGATCCGAATGGTTGTTATCATCCCATCACTTGTGAGGGAATGATAACCCAAAACAGAAAACCGGCGAACTCTTCCGTTGGACTTCAGGGCTTTTCAAAGTTCTAACAAAGACGGCATAACAGCGAAGAAGGGGATGGCCCCTCTCTCCCATCTCCCCTGAAAAGGCCGGCACTACGTCGGCAGGCGCCTCCTCCTCGCCAGGATCTCTTCAGGGCAGCTCCAGGACCCACAGATTGTGATCCTCCGCCGACACAAAGACGATCCGCCGCCCATCCGGGGAGAGGGCCCAATCGCCACCCGCGATGCGGAAGGGAAGCGTAACGGGATCTGTCAACGAGCGGATCGCGCCGGTGGCGGCTTCCACCTCGAGGACGCGATGGCTGGGGGCACCCGGCTCCATGGGAACCACCAACAGGCGCCCCTCCGCCCGCCACCGGTAAGCCCCGAACACCGGAAGCCGTCGGCTCCCCGTCCCATCGGCGCGCACAACCCAGAGCCCGCTCTGGGCCGGATCGGCGGAGAACAGGCTTTGATAAGCCACCCACCCTCCCTTCGGGGAGATCTGAACGCCCCGGAGGCGCTCCCCTCGGGCGATCGGTCGGAGCGATCCCTCCTGCAGGTCCACCACCGCCAGGAGGGGATCCAGACCAGGGGCTTCGCGAGTGATCACCAGGACCTGCCGCCCATCCGGGAGCCACCCCGCGAACCCACCCCCCAGCAGCTGGAGGGCCGGGCGGGCTTCCCGGCCATCCACCCGGGCGATCCACAAAGTAGTGACCTGCCGATCCAGGCTGGGGGCCTCGGCCGCGTGTTCTTCCCACGCGATCCACTCCCCATCCGGCGAGAAGGCGACCGCCCGCCCCCCGCTGGGGGCCACCCACTGCACTCCGGTCTCCAGATCCTCGATGATGGTTTGGCCTGCCTCCGGATAGGCCCGCCGCCGGTAGTCCGGCGAGAAGATGCCCAAGCGGGTGGTGATCAGACGAGGTGTCCCTCCTGTGGCCGGAATCCCCCAAAGGCCCGCCGGGGCCTGTGGATCCGGCCGGTCCAGGAACCAAACCTCCTGACCATCGGGCGACCAGAAAGGCTGGACACAGCAGCCGTTGGCCGTAAGCCGCCAAAGGCGCGGGCCCGGGGTCGGCGAGGGGGAGGAAACCGGAGTCGGCATTGGGTTCCCAAGGGTTGGATCCGAGGTAGGCGAGGCCGGCCGGGCAGGTGTCGGTGGTTCCGGCGACAGGCGCTGGCCCCCGCAACCCGCTCCCACCAGCCCGACCAACAGGATCCATCCGACCAGCCACCTCATGGGGCCCTCCATTCCGGCGGCCACGGCACCGCGAAATCGTTGAGCAGGGGTCCACCGAAGATCACTTCCGGCTGGTCCTCCAGGAACTGCCACCGCCGGGGATCTGTCAGATCGCGCTGGAAGCCCCGGCTGAACCCACCGACCAGGGCCAGGGAATCCCAGTCGGCCTCGATGAGCAGCACCGGATTGTAGGCCCGGCGGTGAGCCGGCGCATCCCGGATCTCCAAGTGCAGATGCGGCCGGGAGCGGCAGGTTCCATCCGGATCCCCGACCTTGGCGATCACTTGGCCGCGTCGCACTGGCTGTCCCGGCGAGAGGGCGGGGCGCTCCAGGAGATGGCCGTAGAACGAGGCGTAGCCGTTCGGATGGTCGATCATCAGGTTATGGGGCCCGGCGCCATGGAAGGCCGCGTCCACCTCGCTGACCACCCCATCTCCGATGGCAACGATCGGCGTCCCACAGCGCGCGGCGAGGTCGATCCCGAAGTGCAGCCCCTGCCCCGCCCGATAAGTGGTGTTCCGCTGTCGGAAGGCACCGACTGTGTTCCCATACGGTTGGACCATCAACCAAGTGCTCGGGCCGGGGGGCTCCGCAAACGGCAGGCCGAAAGGGCGCTCCTGCAAGGCTTGCGATGACGTCGGGGGCGGAACCTGGGACGATGATGCGGAGAGCGAGGGATCCGCGAACGCGCCCGTGATCAGCAGGGCGAAGCCCCCGATCGCAATGTTCATCCACCAGTGGTAGCGGAGCATCGGTTTCATACGCACTGCCCCCGGGGATTGTTCTCAGCCAGCGCGCATTCTCCTAACCCAGCGACCTCAGGATCCGCTGGGCGTCGTTTTCCCGTTCCGTGACTCATCGTCATCTATTTTACCCCGTGGGGTTCCACAGATGACCGGTCCCTTCCTGCTTCATCGACCCATAGCTCGTCGACCGGGCCTGGTGACCCGTTCCGCCGCCAGAGGAATCTCCACAGGCCAACGGGCACCCCGCGCGATCCTTTGGATCGCGC
>NZ_JBHOQJ010000222.1:0-7313 GCF_042408365.1 Thermoflexus sp. | reverse complement strand
CACGGCCCTTTGGGCCGTGGGGAGGGAGGGGGGATGGAAGGGAGTGGGGCCCTTCCGTCTCCCCACGAGAACTCCGAACCGAATGGGACCAGGCGGCATCGTTATGAAAATGAGCATCATCGAATGGGGCGACGATCTCCATCGTTCATCGGGAGGATCAACCGCACGACCCGTTCGTAGAACAAATAGTCCCACGCCCATCCCGAAAGGACCACCAGGCGGTTTCGGAGGCCGATCAGGCGCAGCAGGTGCACTCCGAGCCAGAGCAGCCAGGCCGGGAAGCCCGTAAAGGCGCGCCCGAACACATGGGCCACAGCGGCGTTCCGGCCCAGGGTGACCAGCGTGCCAGGATCCCGATAGCGGAACGGCTGGGGCGGACGGCCCTGCAGGACGCGCAGGACATTGCGGGCCGCATGGATCCCCTGTTGAATCGCGACCGGGGCGACCATCGGCAGCTTTCCGAGCTCCTCCGGGAGCGCCAGATCCCCCACCACATAGATCTCCGGATGGCCGGGCACCTGCAGCGTGGGGGATACCCACACCCGTCCGCTGGGCCCCAGGGGCCGCCCGAGGGCCGCGCCGAGCGGATCCCCTTTGACGCCCGCTGTCCACACCGCGGTCCCGGTCTCGATGAGCGTCCCATCCTTCAAGCGCACGCGTCCAAGCTCCACCGCTTCCACCGGGGCTTGTAAACGGACCTCCACGCCCAGCCGGCGAAGGCGGGCGGCGGCGTAGGACCGCAGCGGCGTGGGGAGACCTGGCAGCAGCCCTTCCATGGCTTCCACCAGGATCACACGGACTTCCTGGAAATCCAGGGTGGGGAAATCCCTCCGGAGGGGGCGGGCGATCAGCTCGGCCAGGGCGCCGGCGAACTCCACCCCGGTCGGCCCTCCGCCGATGATGGTGAATGTGAGCATCCGACGCCTTTGGAGTGGGTCTGGCTCCCGGGCCGCCCGTTCGAAGGAGGTGAGGATGTGGTTGCGCAAACGGATCGCCTGATCCAAGCTCTTCAGGAAGAAGGCGTGTTCGGCGACACCGGGGACGCCGAAGGTGTGCGCCACGCTGCCGGGGGACAGGATCAGGAAATCGTAAGGGATCGGTGGGCCATCGGTCTCGAGCCGACGCGCCTCCAGGTCGATCCCACGGGCCTCGGCCATCTCGAACCCGATATTGGGGAAGCGGTGCAGGAGCCCCCGGATGGGGAAGGCGATCGCCTCCGGCTCGATCTCGGCCGCGGCGACCTGGTAGAGCAGAGGGAAGAACGTGTGGTGGTTCCGCCGATCCACCAGCAACACCTCCACCGGCTCGAAGGCAAGGGTCCGCACCGCCCACAACCCGCCGAACCCGGCACCTACCACCACGATGCGCGGTCGATCCCGTTGGGCCATTGTGACGCTCCGCCGAAAAAAGGATCCCACTTTCCTCACGCCGAGCATACTGCCTGAACGCGCTTTAAAAGCTTAGCTCGACTTCCAATATCCTGCTTGTCCTGGGTCAAGGAGCGCATCGCCCGAGTCGTTTAACATAGATTTGCAGGCAGACATTGCGGGCCATTTCGCATCAACTTTCCTGCTCTTAGGATTGAAGGAGAACGCGGCTTTCCCGATCCAGGAGGGCGCCATGCCTTTGCGGATGCGGTTTCCGTTGATGGCGATCGGGATGATCACCTTGCTGGTCGGCATATGGGCGGGGTGGATCCGCATCGGGTGGCCGCTGCCCCGGCCGAACCCGGCCTGGCCGGCCGCCCATGGGGCGCTGATGATCTCCGGTTTCCTGGGCACCTTGATCACCCTCGAGCGGGCGGTCGTCGGCCCTCGATGGTCGTGGGCGGCGCCGATCCTGGCCGCCTGGGGGAGTCTCACCCTGCTCCTGACGTCCCCCACGGGTCTGAGCGCTGGGCTGTTCCTGGGCAGCGCGGCGGCGTTGACGGCGTTCTTCATCGGCGCCGCCCGGCAGCGTCCGGATCCCTCGATCCGGGTTCTGGGGTTGGGGGCTGCCGTATGGGGGGTTGGACACCTGGTTTGGCTCCAGAGCGGCTCGCTGGCGCTCGCGACGCCGTGGTGGACGGCGTTCCTGGTGCTCACCATCCTCGGCGAGCGGCTGGAGCTCGCCCGGTTGGTCCCCCGGGGGCGGGGGCTCGCCGGGCCCTTCTGGGCGGGCGTGGGGCTGGTCCTCTTAGGGTTGGTCTTGGGCTTGATCCTCCCGGTGTGGGGAAGGCGGGTGCTGGGGTTGGGATGGCTGGCCCTGGCGGCCTGGCTGGCTCGGTACGACATCGCCCGCCGCACGGTGCGCCAACGTGGGCTGGTGCGCTATATCGCGATCTGCATGTTGGCGGGTTATGTCTGGCTGGGGGTTGGCGGGGCGCTGGAATGGCTCCCGGGCGAAGCCCCCGCCGGGCCGCTCCACGATGCGCGGCTGCACGCGGTGCTGGTGGGCTTCGTGTTCTCGATGATCTTCGGCCACGCCCTCATCATCTTCCCGGCCGTGCTCCGGGTGAACCTTCCGTTCAGCAGCGCCCTCTACCTCCCGCTGGCGCTTCTCCATTTCTCCCTGATCCTTCGCCTCGCCGGGGATCTGGGAGGGGTGTTCGAGGTTCGGCGATGGGGCGGCTTGCTCAACGGCGCGGCGATCCTGTTGTTCCTGCTCCTGATGGCCCGGGCGATCCGGAAGGGGCGGAAATCCGTTGCGAACCCGTTTACAACCTCTTAACGCTTTCCAAGCTTCGATGGCCGCCTCGATGGGTGTCGATGGGATTTCTGGAAGACACGGCTGGCCGATCGGCCCACACCTCACGGTTCCCCCTGGCGGGTGAGGCGTGCGTCTGGGCCCTATGAGCCCTTGAGGAATGTAACGGGTTGACGATGACCCACGTTGCCCGATCCAGCGAGGAATGTCACGTTCGTTTTTTGTGCCCTCTTAACCAGCGTTCGGGCGGGTCGTGAGAACATGGGGCCAGAATCCATGCTCTGGAGGCAAATCATGGCCCCGCCCCGCTGGCTTGTGATCGGCTGGCTCCTCTTGGTCACGACCGCATGCGCGGTTCCGTCATCCTCGCCGGCGGCGTCCTCCGCTTCCACCCCAACTCCCGCCGAAGCCCATATGCGTCCCACCCCTACCCCTGGAGAGCCAAAGGTCCTGGTCGCCCGGGATCCCGCGGACGTTCCTCCGCCGATCCGGCGGACCGAGCCGACCACGGTGGAGGTGACCTTAACGGTGCGGGAGGTAGTGGCGGAGCTCGCCCCCGGCGTGGCTTTTCCGTTCTGGACCTTCAATGGGACGGTGCCTGGCCCCCTGATCCGGGTGATGGAGGGGGACACGGTGGTGATCCACTTGACGAACCCGCCCGAAAACCACGTCTCGCACAACATCGATCTCCACGCGGTCACCGGGCCGGGAGGCGGCGCAACGGTCACCACAGTGGCCCCGGGGGAGAGCCGGACGCTCACCTTCAAGGCGCTGAAGACCGGTGCTTATATCTATCACTGCGCCTATCCACCCGCGCCGTTGCACATCGCCATGGGGATGTACGGGATCATCGTGGTGGAGCCGAAGGGCGGGCTCCCGCCGGCCGACCGGGAGTTCTACGTGGTGCAAGGGGAATGGTATACCTCGGACGCTTTCGGCCAGGGCGGCCTTCAGTCCTTTGACTCGGCGAAGGCACAGGCCGAGCGGCCGGAGTATTTCACCTTCAACGGCCACACCCAAGCCCTCACGGAGCTCTATCCCATGAAGGCCCGGACCGGCGAGCGGATCCGCCTCTTCTTCGGGGTGGGCGGCCCGAATGTGGGATCGAACTTCCACATTATCGGGGAGATCTTCGATCGGGTGTACGCCGGGGCGCCCGAGACCTTCGTCGCCAACGAGGAAACGTTCCTCGTGCCGCCCGGCTCCGCGGCGATTTTCGAGTTCACCGCTGAGGTCCCCGGCCGTTACGTTCTGGTGGACCACGCGTTGTGGCGGATGTTGCGGGGGCTGGCAGGTTACCTGGAGGTCGAGGGGCCGGAGCGGCCGGATCTGTTCCAGGGAACGCCATCGGTGGGATCCGGACACTAATCGGTTGAAGGCAGTGTTTCGCTGAGGGGGCGTGCGGAGGACACGCCCCCTCGCTTTCGGAGAAAGGGAAGCGTCCCGCTTCACCCTTCTCGGGATGGTAAACTGAAGGACAAGGCGCCCGAGGGGATCTGTGCGCAAGGTCTCCCGAAGGCGAAGCGTGGGGGCGGGTACCTGCGATCGGAGAACGCCGCGATGGGCAGGGGGAAGCCAGGGCTCAGGGAGTCCCAGGTGATGGAGGCCCTTGATGCGCACCCGCTCTTCCGAGGGGTGCCTCCGGAGGAGCTGAGGATGCTCATCCGGGCTGGGGCGTGGCGGGCGTGGCCGGCGGGGCGCTTTCTTTTCCTGGAGGGCGATCCGGCGGAAGGCCTTTACATGCTCCTGGAGGGATATGTGAAGGTCGTTCAGACGGATGTCGCAGGGCAGGAGGCCGTGGTCCAGATGGTGGGTCCAGGGGAGCCCTTGGGCCTGATCGCGCTCTTCGCCGATCAACCGTATCCGGCCTCCGCCCAGGCGATCAGCCCCTGTCGGGCCCTGTGGATCCCCGGGGCGGTCTTTCGGGAGTTCCTCCTTCGGCATCCGGAGATCGCTTTGCGGATCCTCCGCCTCCTGGCGGAGCGGTTGCATGAAACCCATCGACGGCTGCTTGAGGTCAGCGCCCTCCGAGTGGAGCGGCGGCTGGCCCGGGCGCTGGTGCGACTGGCCGGCCGGTTGGGCCGGCGGACCGAGGAGGGGATCGAGCTGATGTTGCCCCTCACCCGGGAGGAGCTGGCGGAGCTGTGCGGGACCCGGCTGCATACCGTCAGTCGCGTGCTGAACCGGTGGCAGCGATCCGGCTGGGTGCGCTTGGGACGACGGCGGATCCTTCTACGGAAGCCCCACGCCCTGGTGGCCCTGGCGGAGGAGCTGGAGAGCCCGCAAGGCGGTTCCTAAAAAGGCCGCCGAAGGCGGCCTCCCAAATCTCCAGGATGTTGTGCTTGCGCAAGGTTCGGTCGGGGAAGGTTCGTTAAGCTAATTAGAGGTTACGCAACTGGTTCCCTGGTAGGGCTTTTGGAGACGGGGCCCTTCTGCCTCCTTTCACAGGTCCCGAACGGCACAGCTTCCGTGATATCAGAAATTATCGGAGTAATGCGTCTTCCACGTTTTGGGGGATATACCGTGGAGGGAACGGATAATCCCACCCTCTTTTATCCCCCCTCCCCACGGCCCTTTGGACCGTGGGGAGGGGGGATAGGGGGCGAGCCCGGCTCGCCCCCTATCCCCCACGAAGTCGGATGGAAAGCGCCTTAAGTAAGTAGGAGGTCGCGATGATCGATCCGCGGTGGTCCGTCGAGGAGCTCCTGGAGCGCTGCCCCGGATCCCGGGAGGTCCTGGTGCGTTACGGGATGTGGTGTCCGGTGTGCGCCCTGGCGGGATTGGAGACGCTGGCCGATGCCGCCCGCGTGTACGGGATCGGGGTGGATCAGCTGGTTCAAGAAATCCAAGAATTATGCGCCGGCAGCGCACGGGGGCTGAGTCGGCGCCGAAAGAGCCGCTCAGCCCCCTGAGACTTCCTCCTCTCCCCGCGGAGGGGGTCGGGGGCCTGATTTCTTCACCAGAACCCTCCTTCCTCCGGCATCAGCGGCTTCAGGTATTCGATCTCCACCACGTGGCGGGACCAGAGGCGCTCCCCTTCCCAGGCCTCGGCGATCACCTGATAGCGGCCGGGCGGAAGCTTCCGTAGCATGGATTCTGCCGCATCCAATGCCTCCCGCGTCTCGAGGGGAGCCTCGAAAAGCTCCATCACGTTCATCAGGCAGCGCGCCTCATGGGGGGCCAGGTCCACCGTCATCTCCCCCAGGGGCAAGGCCACCGGCCCTTCCAGGCGCAGGGAAACCCGGAGAGAGACCGGGCGGTCCAAGTCGGAGATCGCCCAGATCTCCCGGAAGGGCGGCTGGCCCACCCCGGCCCGTTCCACATAGGGCACGATGGAGATCAGCACCGGGCTGGAGGCCTGCTGGAGGGCGAAGTAGCCGCGTTTGGGGACCCGCTCTACATCCAGCACGGCCCAGGTGATCCCCTCCCAGGGCTCAACGAACATAAAGTGGAAGTAGCCGACGACCTTCCCCTTGGCTCGCCGGTAGGTATGGATCGCGAATTCGATCAGCTGGGCTTGGTAACGCTGGCTGTTCTCCACGAAAGCCTCCAGGCTGTCGCCGATCTCGATCCCGGCGATCCGGAACGTCTGCTCCGGTTGGAAATTATGGTAGACCCACGTCTCCCACTTCGGCGGCCACGCATCCTCTCCCAGGGCCCGGCGGAGCAGCTCGGCGCGGGGCAGGGCCTGGGCGCCGAACTCGGAGGGCAGCGGCGCGCCGGGCAGCGCCTGGAAGTCCCGCATATGCCCCCAATACCATCCGGGGTAGGGATGCTCTCGGAAATCCGAGGCCTCCTTCACCAGGCGCGTGGGATCCGCAGCGCGGATGGCCGCGGCCACCACCGGGGCCAGGGTGTAACGGTTGTGGGTGGGCTCGTTGTGCGCGCACCAGAGGAAGATGCATGGGTGGGCGCCGAATTGCTCGACCATCGCCCGGGCCTGACGCACCGCCTCCTGGGCGAAGGCCTCGTCCTCCGCATACCCCCACTGAAGCGGGAAGTCCTGCCACACCAAAATCCCCTCCCGGTCGCAGGCTTCATAGAAAGCCGGATGGGTGAGGTGGGCATGCACCCGAACCGCGTTGAGGTTCGCTTCCTTCAGCAGCTGGACATCGCGGGCGGCGTCCGCCGAAGTGTAGGCCGCCAGCCACTGGGTGGGGATGATGTTCGTCCCTCGCAGGAAGACCCGTCGCCCGTTCAAAAGCAGCCATGAGCCGTCTTGAGCGATCGTGCGGAAGCCGAGGGGAGCGGTGAGGCGTTGATCCGCCAGCGCCGCTTCCAAGCGATATAGATGAGGGAACCCATGCTCCCCGATCTCCCAACGAGGGAGATCGGGGAGATCCCAAATGAGAGAAAGCGTCTGCCGTCCCGCTGCTAGGTTCACCCGGCGGGTTGTAGCGAACGATTCCCCCTCGAAGTTATCCGGGTGGAGCGAGAGGCGCACCTCCACCGGGCCGGCGTGGCGGGCATCGAAGGTGAGGTCCACCTTCAGGCGCCAGCCCTTGGGTTGGGGGAAGGCGGAATGGGTGAGGTGGAGCAGCGCCACGGGGCCGGTCTCGAAGATCGTCACCCCACCCCACAGCCCGCCGGTGCCCCGCTCCTGGCCGCGGGGGGTGGTGCCGCCCGGG
>NZ_JBHOQJ010000216.1:0-6565 GCF_042408365.1 Thermoflexus sp. | reverse complement strand
CCTTCGGCGCCCAGCTCGCCCCCAAAATATCTTTTTTATCTCCCCCTCCCCACGGCATAAGCGTGGAATATCTGGGCTCATTTGTTAAATTCCATAAGCGCCCGGCTCCAAACGGCCCCGGCCCAGCCCCAGAAAAAATTTGGGGGAGGGGCCATCCCTTTCTTCACCGATGAGGGGTGAGGAACCCCTTGCCCCAACGAATGTCCGAACCTCAGTTCGGCCAGGGATTTGCATTGAGATGGGCTTTTCGATATAATTTTGCTAAATCAGGAAGCGAAAAGTCGATCCAGCGAAAGCTCGACCCAGCCACAACTGAATAGACGCGCCGCTCTTATCGAGAGTGGGCGGAGGGACCCGGCCCGATGAAGCCCCGGCAACCTGCCCGCCGAAATCGGCGGCCGATCGGCGAACGGCCGCGCGGGTAAGGTGCCAAATCCGGCAGAAGCGTTCGCCGCGCTTCTGGGAGATAAGGGTGGCCTGACCCCAAGGCCCCTTTCCCCAGAAGGGGCCTTTTGATTTACTTTGAGACCAGAGGGGCCAGGCTGCGTGATCCAGAAACCCGTGTGGCCGCGGGGATCGCCTTCCGCCAGCGGGCCAATCCCCGGACATCCCGAGATGCGGCGGATTCGCAATGAAAGACTGGCGGGAACGTATCGTTGTCGACCCTCAGATCTGCCACGGGAAGCCATGCGTCCGAGGCACGCGGATCCCGGTCTCGGTGATCCTGGATAATTTGGCGGAGGGCTTGACGCCTGAGGAGATCGTGGCGGAGTATCCGCCCCTAACGCTTGAGGATGTCCAGGCCGCCATCGCTTATGCGGCCGACTTGGTCCGCGAAGAAGAACTGGCGCCGCTCCGATGAGAGGCATCCGCATCAAGTTTGGGGCTCGCACACTTACGAATTTCAGAGGCTGTTTAGTGATCGCTGACGAGAAGCATATCCGAATCCGACGACCACCTGTCTCCTCGCAGGTGGGTGAGCCGCGCGGCGGAGATCGGTGAGAGGGGCAGCTTCCTCCCCGCCGCGGGCGTCTACGAAGACGGAAGGTTCTTTCAGACAACTGAATAGACGCGCCGCTCTTATCGAGAGTGGGCGGAGGGACCCGGCCCGATGAAGCCCCGGCAACCTGCCCGCCGAAATCTGGCGGCCGATCGGCGAACGGCCGTGCGGGTAAGGTGCCAAATCCGGCAGAAGCGTTCGCCGCGCTTCTGGGAGATAAGGGTGGCCTGACCCCAAGGCCCCTTTCCCCAGAAGGGGCCTTTTTGTTTACCTTGCAGGCCTCTCCTTGCTCCGCCGTAACGGTGACGAGGACATGCCGTCAGCCGCTTGGATCCCAGAAAAGAGCTAAGGAGGTGCCGGCGATGGACGTGCAGACGGAGACCGGATGCCCAACCCGGACGGAGACGCGCGGGCCTTCCACGCTTGCCGTCCACGGGGGCGGACCGCGCCACAACCCTTACCACGCGGTGGTTCCCCCCATCGTCCAGACGGCCACTTACGCCTTCCAGAACACCGCCGATCTGATCGCCTTCCAGGAGGCGAAATTATGGGGGGAGGCGGGTGGCCGGGTGGATTACGGCCGCTACGGGAACCCCACCGTGGCCGCCCTGGAGGCTCGGGTCGCCGCCCTGGAGGGGGCGGAGGCGGCCGCTGCCTTCTCCACGGGAATGGCCGCGGTCACCGCCATCCTCCTCGCCTTCCTGCGCAGCGGCGCCCACCTCATCGTCACCGAGGACGCCTACCGCCGCACCCGCCAGTTCATCCTTCAGTTCCTCCGCCGCTTCGGGGTGGAAGCGACGGTGGTGCCGATCAACGATTTTGAGGCGCTGGAGGCCGCGATCCGCCCCAACACCCGCCTGATCTTCACCGAAACCCCCACCAACCCCTACCTTCGCGTGATCGATCTTGAGCGGCTGGCGGAGATCGCCCGCCGCCATCGCATCCGGACGGTCGTGGACAGCACGTTCGCCACGCCGCTGAACCTGCGCCCCTTGGACTACGGGGTCGACCTGGTGGTCCACAGCGCGACCAAGTATCTGTGCGGCCACAACGACGTGATGGCCGGGGTGGTGGCCGGGCCGGCCGATCTGATCGCCGGCTTGCGGGAGATGCAGGCCATGCTCGGCGGCATCCTGGACCCCCACGCCGCCTACTTGGTGCTGCGGGGCCTGAAGACCCTGGCCCTGCGGGTGCAACGACAGAACGAAAACGGCATGCGGGTAGCGGAGTTCCTCAGCGCCCATCCGAAGATCCACCGGGTTTGGTATCCGGGCCTCCCCTCCCATCCCGATCACCCTGTGGCCCGCCGGTTGATGCGCGGCTTCGGCGGGGTGGTCACCTTCGAGGTCGCCGCCGACCGAGAGGGCACCTCGCGCTTCATCGACGCCCTGCAGATCCCGTATATCGCCCCCAGCCTGGGCGGGGTGGAGAGCCTGGTGGAACAGCCGGCGCTCATGTCTTACTACGAGATGGAGCCGGAGGATCGCCTCGCCATCGGCATCACGGATCACCTGGTCCGCCTCTCCTTGGGGATCGAGGACGTCGAGGATCTCCTGGCGGACCTCGATCAAGCGCTGGCCCGGGCGGGGTAGTCTCTCGCTGAGGCGGATGAGCCTCAGGGGTCTTCGGGGTTGCGGAAGATCACTGCTTCTTCACGGGCTTGGTCTTCTGAGGGTTTGAAAGTGAGCCGGACACCCAAGGTGTCCGGCTCACCCCCAAAATCCTTTTCATTCCCCCTTCCCGCGGCTCTTAGGGCCGTAGGAAATATGACAAGACGTTCCATCCTCAAAGTGAAGAAACTCCGACTCGTAGTCTGTACCCAAGTTACCCCCGAATAAAACCCGGAGGACGCTCGTTGTGCCTTTCATATGGGGGTTACGCCCAGGGTGTGTATCTGTCTTCTTGAAGCGTCGGTCGAGGCCACACCGAATAATTTCGTCGTATCGTTCGTCCATGGAAATACGGGGACGGGACCCGCCGTGTTCCTGACCTACTACAACAACTCGGAGCGGAACACCGTTTTCAATGATATCGTAATAGCGACCCAAGTGATGTAACTGCCCTTCGTAAAAAGGGCCATTGTGGGATTGCTTACAAACTGAGTAATACTTGCAGATAAAATCCCCGCCGGGGGACAATACCTCCGCTTCCAGGTACTGTTCCAACCGCTTACGCCGTTCCTCGGTCTTTGCTACCTCACACCGGAAGCCCATAACTCGCACCGGTGTCGGATGAAGTCCGCCAACGACGTGCGCTGGAGCCGCAGCGCCGCAGGTGATGTCAGCTCAACGCGCAGGGTGGGCGGCACAATGGAGTTACATGGACTATATTCCAGCCCAACGCCGATATTCCGCTGCTTTCTCATCGCCGATCAACGTTTCCAACAACAGCGCCGTGAAATGGAATATACGTGCTCCTAAGCCAGTTAGAATGTGCCCATCCCTTACGGCGGGTTCGGAACTTCGAATTCCACCTGCGAACGCTGGATGGCTTCGAACATCGGAACAAAATCGTCTTCCTTGCAAGACACCTGCTGCCCCCAAGATCACAGGAGCGGCACATACTGCCGCGATGATCTTGTTCGCTCGATCGAATTCTTGAATCAAGGAAATAAGGCTTTCATCGTGCAGCACTTGGTCGCGCTTTTCTCGGTCAATTCCTGGAAGCAAGAGAGCGTCATATTGCTCAGCATCAACTTGACTCACAGTTCGGGTAGTGATAGCCCTCAAGCCGGTCCCCCCTATAATCTCGGTGTGATTCAGTCCGACCACCTCAAATGGGACCTGGTAGTAGTGTAGAGCCATCACCGGAATGGCATACTCATATTCGGTGAAGCCATCGTAGAGTATGATGAGAACTTTCATGCCGGTTACTCCTCCCACACGGGTGACAGCGTGTGCTGCCCAACAGTTGGCGCTTCACCTGCGCCGCGAAGCGCAGCGGGGCGGCGTCAGGTAGAAGCGCGTGTTGGACGTACAGCCCACTTGTGTTTAAGTGTTCCTTGCCCGCTCCCGCAAGAAGGCGATCAGGTCCAGATCGCCAGGAGAATGTCCGTACTCCGCTAACAAGACACCAGCTTCGCCCCGAAATTGGGTTCCATGATTGACCACGTGGACCAACAAATGCCAGAGAACATCCTCATACGGCACACCTCGCGTCGTGGTGTACTTCACAGTACCTGCTAAGTCTTCATCGGAAAGGCCTACAAGGAAGGAACGCATGGCTTGTTCTTCTTCTCGCCAGCGACTGCGCAATGTTTCCAGGGTGGGTAACTCCCTCTCGGATAATAGAGCGGAAGGCGAAACACCTTCTTGACAGCGCATCCGCCATACCCATTCCGTCGAAAGGATATGAATAAGCGTGTTGCGCAGACTTCCGTGGCTCAATGTTGCAGGAGCGACAAATTGCTCTTTGCTAACCCTTGCCGCGGCATTAAGAACGTGCTTGTTTGCCCAATAGTTATACTCGTAGAGGAGAAAGATGGCATCCTTCTGCATGGTCGCTCCTTTCCTGCATGCACGACGAGTAGCTTGTGCGCAGTCGGTCACTTCCGGTCGACCCTCTTTGCGGTGTCAATGGATCAGCCAGCGGTTCGGCAGGGATGTTCATGACGAACTCCCCGGTGGCAGCGATATCCCGGTAAGCGATGTGCTCGACGTTGCAACCAAAAGCGATCACCGGCCCGGCAAAGGCGGCCATCATGATCCAGCTCTTGGGGGCCAGGTTGGGTTCCCCACGCTCATCGACCGTCGAAACCACCACGATTGGCCCAGGCAACACCGATGGACGCCACGTGTGCTTCTCCGGATCGAACGCCACCTTTGGCATCTGCCCTCCTCCGTTGATACCTAACGGCTCGCGATGGAGCCGCAGCGCCGAAGGCGCTGTCGGCTCCACCCACAGGTCGGGCGGCCTGTAGTTACTAGCCTCCTCGCCGGGGAAAGAAGCGCTTTAGCCCATCGAACTGTGCTCGGCGAGCCAGCGCTCAATGTCCGGGATGTGCTGCTGGTGGTGTTCGTACGAGTCGTTCGCAATGCACCGCCACAACTCCTGCTTGCGTTGCCAACGAGGCACCACAAACCAAGCCGTCCGCTCAGCGTCCGTTAACTCCTCGTCGGTCAGATCCGCCACGCATGCTTCCAGGTCCTCCCACGTCCGACGGAAGGTTTCGATGACCTCCACCACGTCTCGGTCTTTGTTGGCCTCGTAGACTATAGCGTTCCTCGCGTTCACATCGGGCTGGTCCAGCACGTCATCCACATAAACCCGCCCCGCCCGAGCCTCTTTGAGCCAGATCACGAGCGCGCGTTCGTACGCCTCGAAATGAGCCAGGATATCCTTCATCGAATAGAAACCCGACACCCCAGGGATCTCCATGCGATCGATCCCGACAGCGGCTAAAAGTTTTTCAAATTCCGCGCGCTCGGCTTTGAGGATGGCGAGGAATTCCTTCTGGTTCATACCGATGCTCCCAAGCGGCGCTTGTCGCGTACTGGGCCGCCCAATGGCCTGCGGTTCAGCCGCCATGAGCGGGGCGGTTGACTGGAAGCGTTGATCGGGCGGCGCATTGTTGTAACGGGGTCAAGGGATGAGCCCATTTTTCTCCCTCATAGAGAGCGGCAAGTAAAAAGGAAAAACAAACGCGGCTCCGCCGGGACCGGGCGGGAGCCGCGCTTGGAAGTACGCTCAAGGTGATCTCCGCGCCGCCGGGCGCCGGCGTGGGGATCCGCCCCCCGGTCGATGTCCCCACACTGCCGAAGGCTTTTTTGTTTAAGAGCCACCTCATTTGTAGCCCTAATCAGCCTTGCGGTCAAGGTGAATGCCGCCACGGGTGTGTCCCAATTTGGTCGGATGCGGTGAAAGCAAGTCGTCACTTGTGGGATGTGGGCCGTCTTCGGCAGCCCGCACCCCCCGAAAAAGCGAATTTTCCCCTCCCCAGGCGACTTCGCCGCACGGGGCGGGTCGCCTTCCAAGCGCGCTCTTCCGTTCGAGACCGGAACTGTGTCTTGCCCTTCAGGTGATGAACCTCACTCCCCCACATCCCCCACCTCATTTAAGATGGGGATGCAGATCCTTTTTGGGGGTTCCCATGGCGCTCTGGTATCTGGTGGAAACCCGCTACTGCCCGATCCTGCGGCAGGAAGTGGGATTGTTCGAGCAGCGGATCTACCCCCGAAGCGACCACATTTCGGATATGGCCTACCGGGTGATCGCCCGCCGCTGTTCCCACGATCTGATCTGCAACGCCAACGACCATATCCACTGCCGGTGGGCTTACACGAACCCCGCGTGGGATCCTTTTGAGGAATAGTTGCTCGGTTGCGAACCGCGGGGCGTAACGGTTCCGCTCCGGGCGCTGCCCTTTGGCGCCGATTGATGAATAAATTAGTCCGGACATTCCACGCTGATGCCGTGGGGAAGCGGATCGCCCCACCTTCCTTGATCCCCCCTCCCCACGGCCCAAAGGGCCGTGGGGAGGGGGATCAAGGAAGGTGGGGCGATCCGCTTCCCCACGGCATCAGCGTGGAATGTCCGGACTAATTTATTCATCAATCGGCGCCAAAG